>JABFRC010000335.1 GCA_013141375.1 Methylococcaceae bacterium
CAATGCAATTCTCGACGCACTTGAAGATTATGCAAAAGATAAAATGCGACACTTAGGCATGCCGTTTCTGGATTCAAATTTCACTTAGCAACGACTACAGTGAAGCCCATCTATCACCGTGACAACCTTAACCCATTAGGAAAAAACAATGATCCCAGTCATTTTATCTGGCGGCTCAGGCACTCGGCTTTGGCCCTTATCTCGCGGCCAATATCCCAAACAGTTTTTACCCCTGGTTTCCGATCACACCATGCTGCAGGAAACGCTGCTCAGATTGACAGGCATTGCCCATTTACAGGCCCCCATTGCCGTATGTAATGAAGATCACCGCTTCATGCTGGCTGAACAATTATGGGAAATTCACACCAAACCTGCGGCCATTATTCTCGAGCCGATAGGTAAAAATACCGCGCCAGCCGTGGCACTCGCCGCATTATCGGCACAATCACCGGATGACGTTTTGTTAGTGCTGCCTGCCGATCATGTCATTAATAATATTCCGGCGTTTCATTTGGCGGTTAACCAAGCCAACGAACTTGCAGAGCAAGGTTATTTAGTCACTTTCGGCATTGTGCCTACAGAACCGGAAACCGGTTATGGCTATATAAAACGCGCAAATTCGCCGCAAGGTGCGGCGTTTAATGTCGAAGCATTCGTTGAAAAACCAAATTTAGAGACCGCAAAAAGCTATTTACAAACAGGTGACTATTTTTGGAACAGTGGCATGTTTGCGTTTAAAGCGGGGGTTTACCTACAGGAACTGGAAAAATTTAATCCAGCAATGTTGAGTGCTTGTCGCCGCGCCCTTTCCGCCGCTAAAACCGATTTGGATTTTGTCCGTTTAAACAAAGAACTTTTTGCCGCCTGCCCGTCTGATTCCATTGATTATGCAGTGATGGAAAAGACCGACAAAGCCGTTGTTATTCCGCTGGATGCCGACTGGAATGATGTGGGGTCCTGGTCAGCCTTATGGGATGTTACCAACAAAGACGCGTCCGGCAACGCCATCACCGGTGATGTGCTCACTGTTGACACCGAAAATTCTTATATTCATGCGGGTAGCAGGCTGGTGGCTGCCATCGGAGTGCAGGGTCTGGTTATTATCGAAACTGCCGATGCTGTGATGATAGCGCCCAAAGACAGAGTGCAAGAAGTGAAAGAAATCGTTGCGCAACTCAAAAACCTAAAACGCAAAGAAGCCGACATTCATCGCAAAGCTTATCGTCCCTGGGGACATTACGACTCAGTCGACAGTGGCGAACGCCACCAAACCAAACGCATCGTGGTTAAGCCCGGTGCCCGTTTATCACTGCAAAAACATCATCATCGTGCCGAACACTGGGTGGTCGTTAAAGGCACCGCACTGGTCACCAAAGGCGATGAAAAATTACTGATATCTGAGAATGAATCCATCTATATCCCGCTAGGTATCATCCATTGCCTGGAAAACCCCGGCGTTATTCCATTAGAAATTGTCGAAGTACAATCGGGCAGTTACTTAGGCGAGGATGACATTATTCGCTTTGATGATTCTTACGGACGCGTTTAAGAGGAGCCGCTAGATGACTATAATTCGCCAGGACGATTTCATTCAAAGCATTGCCGACTCTCTGCAATTCATCTCTTATTACCACCCCAAAGATTTCATTGATGCGCTGCACCAGGCTTATTTAAAAGAAGAGAGCCCGGCCGCCAAAGATGCGATGGCGCAAATTTTGATCAACTCAAGACTCTGCGCGGAAGGCCGTAGACCGATTTGCCAGGATACCGGCATCGTCACCGTATTTTTGAAAATCGGCATGGATGTTCAATGGCAGAGTTCTATAAGCGTCGCCGACATGGTTAATGAAGGCGTCAGACGCGCCTATCTTCATCCGGACAATGTCCTGCGCGCCTCCATTCTGGCCGATCCGGCGGGCAAACGTATCAACACTAAAGACAACACGCCAGCTGTGATTCACATGGAAGTTGTGCCCGGCAACACCATCGATGTCGAAATTGCTGCCAAAGGCGGCGGTTCTGAAGCCAAAGCCAAATTCATCATGCTCAACCCCTCCGACAGTATTGTCGATTGGGTATTAAAAACCGTGCCCACCATGGGCGCAGGCTGGTGTCCTCCCGGCATCTTAGGCATAGGCATCGGCGGCACCGCTGAAAAAGCCATGCTACTGGCCAAACAAGCCTGTATGGGCAACATCAATATTCAAGAACTCATCGCCCGGGGCCCAACGAATAAGCTGGAAGAACTGCGACTGGAACTGTACGAAAAAGTCAACGCCCTGGGCATTGGCGCTCAAGGCCTGGGTGGATTGACGACCGTGCTGGACATCAAAATCCTGGACTATCCTACTCATGCCGCCAACCTGCCAGTTGCCCTCATCCCCAATTGTGCCGCGACCCGTCATGTGCATTTTGTATTGGATGGCAGCGGCCCGGCAGAATTTACGCCGCCCAAACTGGAAGACTGGCCGCAGATCAACTGGGATGCTGGAGCCACCGCGCGCCGCATTAACCTGGATTCACTCACTCAACAAGACATCGCCAGTTGGAAACCCGGAGAAACCTTGTTATTGAGCGGCACACTGCTTACAGGCCGCGATGCTGCACACAAACGTTTGACCGATTTGTTCGCTCGTGGCGAAGCCTTGCCGGACAGCGTCGACTTTACCAATAAATTTATCTACTACGTCGGCCCGGTCGACCCGGTACGCGACGAAGTCGTTGGTCCCGCTGGACCCACGACCGCCACACGCATGGATAAGTTCACAGAAGCCATGCTCGATAATACCGGCTTACTGGGCATGATCGGTAAAGCCGAACGGGGCCCGTCCGGCGTTGCCGCTATCAAAAAACATCAGGCTGTCTATCTAATCGCCGTGGGTGGCGCCGCCTACCTGGTTTCAAAAGCCATCAGAAAAGCCCGGATCGTAGCTTTTGAAGACTTAGGTATGGAAGCCATTCATGAATTTGTGGTCGAAGATATGCCGGTTACTGTCGCAGTAGACACCCAAGGCGTTTCCATCCACGACACCGCACCCAAGCTTTGGCAATCTAAAATTGGCAAGATTTCGGTGGTTGTACAATCAAATTGACAGCAAGTTTGAGTAGACTCAGATTAAAGTTATGGTGCCTACTCAATTACTTTTTCGTAACTATTCAGCGTCTTTTCAATCACTGGTGGCTTACTCCCTCTCCTGCTGGAGAGGATAGGGTGCTTCGCGCTGAATAGTTACGCTTTTTCTTTAAAAACATTAATCAATTTTGCGGTTTCTGCGACTACTTTTTCGACCATTTCTGTAAACTCAATAGTGTTGCCGGCACGCGCACTGTGTTCCAGACTGGCGGCACAATTAAGTAAGGGTGCAGCACAAAAATGACCGGCCATGCCTTTAATGGCATGGGCTGCATCAGCCAGTTCTGCACAGTCACCATTTCTTAGTGATTCTTGAAGTTCAAGTAATCGAGCGGGAATTTCGTCAATAAACAATTTGATCATATCGCGCAGTAATTCGTGGTCGCCATCAAGTCGATCGAGTGCCAATTTTTCGTCCCAACAGGCAACGCTATTGGTGTTAACGGAAATGTCTTGTTGGCTGATGGGCTCATCATTAATTGGATTGTTTTCGACCAACCATCGTGCCAACACTTGCTTCAATTCAAGTTGAGATATTGGCTTACTTATAAAATCATCCATGCCCACTGACAGGCATTTATTCCTTTCTCCGACTGCCGCATGTGCGGTTAACGCAACCACAGGAACACGAGCAAGGTTTTGTGTTGCTTCCCGGTGACGAACTGTTGTTGTGGCTTCATAGCCATCCATTACTGGCATTTGGCAATCCATCAAAATAAGGTCGTAATTGTTTTTGGCAATTTGGTTTAATGCCGTTTGTCCATTTTCTGCCAAATCAGGCGTACATTGAAACTTGGCCAACATAGCTACGATGACTTTCTGATTTACTGCATTATCTTCGACAACCAAGATGCGTTTAGCACTGTAGTTAGGCAACGATTCGCTGGCTTTTTTAGGCGCGATTACATTTTTGTGTGGCATTTGTAGTGCGCTGGCAATAGCCTCATACAACTGCGCTTGGCGGACGGGCTTTAATAAGCTTTGTGCAAAACCAAGTTCTAATCGCTCTTTTTCACCCCCCAAGCCACCCGATGACAATAAAATACGTGGTGTCCGAGCTATTGCCGGCTGAGCCATTATTGCGCGGGCCAATGCATAGCCGTCTATATCAGGCATGTGCAAGTCTGAAAGTAAAATATCGAAGGGCTCCTTACGAACTACTGCGGCATTCAGCGCACTGATAGCTCCCACCGCCCCCTCAACTTCAGCGACTTCCATCCCCCAATGATCCAGATAATGATGCAGAATTTTCCGGTTGGTGGCATTGTCATCAACAATCAAAGCTCGCTTATCTTTAAGAGGGTCGACAACAGAACTACTATTTACCAAGGGTTGTTCATTATTTTCTGCCTGATTTAAGGGCAAACTAAACCAAAAACAGCTTCCCTGATCAGGCGTACTTTCCACGCCAATTTTGCCTTGCATCATTTCAGCTAGATTTTTACAAATTGAAAGACCCAGGCCAGTGCCACCAAACCGTCGAGATGTTGAACTGTCTGCTTGCGAAAATGGCTGATACAAACGATCTTGCACCTCCGGTGTCATGCCGATACCTGTGTCGTTCACTTCAAAACGAATAATTGCCAGATCGCCAACCAATTCTTGCTTGCGCACTTTGACCGATACTTCGCCATGCTCAGTGAATTTAACAGCATTGCCTATCAGATTGGTCAGTATCTGGCGTATACGGGTAGGGTCGCCATGCCAACGCTGCGCCAAGTCCGGACTCAGAAAACAATTAAGCTCCAGATCCTTGCCATGCGCACGACCGGACATCAGCGTACACACTTCTTCAACCAGGGACGGCAAGTTGAATTCGATACGCTCTATTTCGCATTTGCCCGCTTCCAGCTTGGAGAAGTCCAGAATGTCATTAATGATGAGTAATAATGACTCTGCTGAATTGGCGGCCGTTGCCAGCAAATCCTCCTGCTCTCTGGTCATTTCGGTATCTTTTAAGATATCCAGCATACCAAGCACGCCATTCATCGGTGTACGAATTTCGTGGCTCATGTTTGCCAAAAAATCCGCTTTAGTTTTGGCCGTTTGCTCGGCGGCATCCCGTGCCAGCTCTAAGGACACTTTTGCTTGCTCTTGCAATAAAGCTAATGCAAGCATGTCACCCACTTGCCGCAACATGGTCAGACGAGACTCGATTTGTATCGGATACGGATCGGTATACAAAAACAACACGCCCAAGCTAACGCCTCCCGATATGATGGGAACAATATAGTGACCGTGCGCCTGCATGCCTTCAAATTGATGCTCATGCCGAGGATCGCAGAAGCAATCATCTGAAACAATCAGCTCCTGAGACAGCGCAGCTCTTCCGCATAAACAAGCGCCAAGGGGTATGCGCTGTTCACGACGTATAAATTCGTCACTGAACTCACCGCTTAAAACAAACATCTCCAGATAATTTTCATGTTGAGATTTAAGAAAAAATCCTCCCCGGCGCTGTAAATCGAAGGATTTAAGATTAAACAAACAAGACAATACATTTGAAAAACGTTGTTTTAACGGTAGCGTTTGCTGCAATACTTCGGAAATGGCCAGTCTTGCAGACGTATCGGCATTTTCCAATATCTGGGCCTGTTCCATTTGTACTTGATCGGAAATATCTCGCTGAATCTGCACATAACCTATCAATGTACCGTCAGTATTAGCAACAGGTGTGATACTGACATCTACCCAATAATCTCGAGTATCTTTAGGGAGCGTTTGTCCTTCTATATTAAAAGGGGCGCGGCCTTTTCTCCGGTTTAGCAATCGACCGGACCAGGCATGCCCCTCGCGTAAACAGTCACGCATATCGACTCGGGTTGCCGGATCGACTTCCGGACTATCGAGCACCGCCGGATTATTGCCGATCAATTGCGCTTCATCCCACCCTGTACACTGGCAAACCACTGGATTGACATACTGTATAAAGCCCTGAACATTGATGACCATAATCATCTCGGTACTGGCATCTAATGCTTGTTTGAGCTTTAACAAACGAATTTGGTTCTCTTTAATCTGGGTAATGTCCCGACGAATGGAAATATATTTGCTGGGCTTACCATCAAGCCCCAAAAGCGGCACGATTGAACTATCAACCCAATAGAGTTGGCCTTGCTTACTGCGATTACAAACCTCCCCTTGCCATGGCCTGCCCTGACTTATAGTACGCCACATATTGCGGATGAATTCCTTGTCGTGAGTTCCCGAATTAACCAGTTTGTGATCCCGGCCTAAAAGCTCGTTTTGGGTGTAACCGGAAACTTCGCAAAACTGTGGATTGACATAAGTAATTATGCCTTTGACATCAGTAATGCTCACCAAACAATGGATATCCAAGGCCTGAAGTAATTGCTGATTTTCTTGAATTTGCTGCGCGCTAACCGCCTGTTGATCACTGATTTTAACCGCTAACGGGCGCAGCGACAGCCACCAAATCAAAGGCGCAGCTAGCAACGAAAGCAGCAAGGTATCGGCAATATTATCCTGCGTGTGTGATAAATAAATACCCCATCGCGGCAATGCATCTAAGAGCATCATAATCAATGCTTCGATGACGCCTATGATGGTGCTGATAATTAACTGCGAATAAAAAAATGAATGTTTGAGGGGCTTGGAAAGTAGTGATTTGGTCATAACTGGCTTATTTTTTAGGTTAGGCACGAGTTCAGTTTAGACCATAAGCAATTCCGGCTCTGATCGGATTAGGCGCTACATGCTAGCTGCGCCGATCAAGCTTCCTGTAACTGATGGCTTCACTTAAATGAATAATGTCAATTTGCTCAGCCTGAGCAAGATCGGCAATAGTGCGGGCTAATTTTAAAATCCGGTGATACGCCCGATGCGACAGGCCAAATTTATCCATGGCTTGTTGCAAAAGTTGATGACCTGCTTCTGAAAGTTCGCATAATTGCTTCACTTCTTTAGCCGTCAACTCGGCATTGGCTTTGCCGCTACGCGCTATGGCGATATTTCTTGCTGCAATAACACGGGCTCGGATTTGGGCGCTACTTTCTTCGCCGCCAGGTGAACCTTTACGCAACACCTCATGCGATATTCTGGGCACATCCAGATGCATATCGATACGATCGAGCAAAGGACCGGAGACTCGGGCGCGATACTTGAGCACTTGTTCAGACGTGCAATGGCAACGGCCGGAAGCATCCCCCAGATAGCCACACGGGCAAGGATTCATGGCGGCGATCAGCTGAAACCTAGCCGGAAAATCAACCTGGCGCGCCGCTCTTGAAATAGTGATATGGCCGGTTTCCAAAGGTTCTCGTAATACTTCCAGCACTTTGCGGTCAAACTCAGGAAGTTCATCCAGAAATAAAGTGCCATTGTGCGCCAGAGAAATTTCTCCGGGCCGTGGATTACTGCCGCCACCGACCAACGCCGCCGCTGAGGCGGTATGATGCGGCGCTCTATAAGGCGGCTTCAACCAAGAAGAGACATCCAATCCTTGATCGCTAATAGAGGTAATGGCTGCGGTTTCTTGGGCCTGTTGTTCCGTCAATGGCGGTAAAATAGTTGGCAAACGCGATGCCAACATGGATTTTCCAGTCCCCGGCGGACCAAGCATCAGTAGGTTATGCGCCCCGGCGGCGGCAATCTCAAAGGCTCTTTTTACATGATATTGGCCATGTACATCGGCAAAATCCAGATCTAATACTTCACTCGCTGTTGATGGCTGTTGAAACTCGGTTGGAATCAGTTTTTGACCGGCAAGGTGAGCACAAACTTCTAACAAATGACCTGCCGGGATAATTTCAATATCATTGATTAACGCTGCCTCCGCCGCATTCGCTTTGGGCAGAATCAATTTACGATGCTTGTTTCTCGCCTGTATCGCCACCGGCAAAACACCGTTGATTGCACGTAATTCCCCCCCTAGTGACAGCTCACCGACACATTCATATTGATCCAGCGTGTTATTGGGAATTTGCCCTGAGGAGGCCAGAATGCCTAAGGCTATCGCCAAATCAAAACGCCCGCCTTCTTTGGGAAGATCAGCGGGCGCGAGATTGACTGTGATGCGTTGAGCCGGAAATTCGAACCGGGAGTTGAGTATCGCTCCGCGCACCCGGTCTTTGCTTTCCTTTACTGCTGTCTCCGGTAAACCGACGATGTTTAAGGCAGGTAAGCCGTTGGCCACATGGACTTCAACCGTGACTAAGGGCGCATCGATGCCGGAACGACCGCGACTAAAAACAATCGCCAGAGACATTGGCGTTAAATAGCTTAAGAGAGTTAGCTATTCGGCTGTGTTAGTTCGCGCTTCAATATCGGCAACTCGTTGCTCCAGAGCTTCAAGCTTGGAACGCGTTTTCGCCAATACGGCTTTTTGAACCTCAAATTCTTCCCGGGTAACCAAATCCAGTTTGCCCAGCGCACTTTGCAAAATAGCATGGAAGGTTTTTTCCAAATCGTCTTTAAGATTGTTCAGTCCGGGAGGAATGGCACCAGCCAAGCGGCTGGCAATATCATCGATAGCTTTAGGATCAAACATATGTGAGTTCTCGTAATTAATTTAAGGTTCGCTTAGGCGGCATCAGCCGGAATGTGCTCGCGACAAATTTTGTCAGTTTCGGCCTGAAATAAGGGCAGACGGGTAATGCTGCAAAGATAGTGATTATCTTCTACGTCAAAATTGACACAGGTGTCGCAAGTACCGAAACTAGGTGCCTTGTGCGTTTTTTGCAAGGTTTCCAAGGCTGCCAATAATGCAGCATCAATAGAGCTGTATTGCTGGTTTTGCACGGCGAGTTCTGCCTGTGCAAAGACATCATCGGCATGCACAAGTTCAAGAAGATTACGACCTTCTTCAGTCAACGTTAGATGAAAAATCCTGGCATCTTCAGGATCCAGCGTTTTAGCAATAAATGCTTTACGCTCTAAAACTTGCAGGGATTGCGATACCGTCCCCTTGGTCAAGCCGAAATACTCGGTAATAGCCGCCGCAGTGTTACTGTAGCTGTTACAGGAATCGAGGTAATCCAACACTTGAATATGAATCGGCTGCAGCCCCAGCGCAGCCAGTTTTTTCCTTTCTTCCGAACGCACCAAAGTGCTGATGCGTTCAATTAACTTAAAAGTCTTTAGATTGGTCATTTAGATACGTTAAAGGCTTGCTTGAAAAACTCCGGTTGAGCCAATGCGGCTCTATGGATGTCGACATTATAGTAGGTCGTTGCGAAAGGCTTACCGGCAGAATCTTTTTCCCGGAATGCCGATAAAGCGTTTTTACTGGCAATTGTGGCACTCCACCAGCCGGAAGGGTAGATGCACTGTGGAAAAAACAGTGTTTGTGCGTGGTTTAAGCCCGCGGCACTCATCGCGTCGCGCATTTCTTTAATCAGGTTGATATGCAGCAACGCCGATTCGCTTTGCTGTACCAACAAGCCATTGGGTGTCAAACAATTATAGCAATCACGGTAAAAATCCAGCCCGAATAGCCCTTCAGCAGGGCCGATAGGATCGGTACTGTCAACAATGATAATGTCCACCGAATTGGGAGCGGCGTCTTTAACCCATTTGATACCGTCAATAAACTTCAGATCGGCCCTGGGGTCATTATTCGATTCGCATAACTCAGGAAAGTAGATTTCCGCCAATCGCGTCACGCGCTCGTCAATATCGATTTGCACAGCACGTTCAACGCCGGGATGTTTTAACACTTCTCTTAAGGTGCCGCAATCACCGCCGCCGATAATCCAGACTGTTTTGGGTTCAGGATGCGTATAGAGCGCCGGGTGACTCATCATTTCATGGTAAAAGAAGTTGTCGCGGGTAGATACCATGGTGCAACCGTCGATCACCATCAAGTTGCCGAAGGTTTCGGTTTCGTATATTTCAAGAAATTGAAAATCTGATTGTTCTTCATGTAACTTGCGTTTAATTTTTAACGAAAACGCGGATCCGGCACCGGCAGCTTGCTCGGTAAACCATTCTGATGGATTCATTGCTTGTATTTCCTGAAAATAAAAGAATAAGAGACGAGTCATTATATTAGAATTTGCCCATGCACGTCATGACAGTTCAGCGGCTTTTTGATCGCCCACGTCGCACTTTCAGCACAAGAGGATTTTTTATGGCTCTACAATACGCAGCCGACACCATCTCAATCAATGAATATTTAGAAGGTGAACGTCTTAGCGACATCAAACATGAATATATTGATGGTGACGTTTACGCAATGGGTGGCGCAAGTCGCAGTCACAATATTATTTCCGGGAATATCTTCCGCATTCTAGGCAATCATTTAGCTAATACCCGATGCACAACTTTTGCATCGGATATGAAGGTTAAAGCTGAACGCTGTTTTTTTTATCCCGATGTAATGGTGGTCTGCGATGACGATCAGGGTGATGACTACTATACCGAAGCACCGGTCATTATCGTTGAGGTGCTGTCCAAATCTACCCGGCGCCTGGATAAGGCCACCAAAATGGCTATTTATAAAACCATTCCCAGCCTGCAAGAGTATGTGCTGATCGAACAGGATTTTGTCGATGTTGAAGTGTGCCGAAGAAGCAACGGCTGGGTATCGCAGCATTATTATTTAGGTGATGACATTACCTTTGAGTCAATTGACATCACGCTGTCGTGTGCGGCCATATATCATCGGGTTAACAACGACGACATGCAGGCTTATCTTTTAGAAATAGACCGCAACGAACAATCTTTTAAAACGGAGTAAATACATTTGAATTCTGGTAAAGCCTGGACCATAGAACAGTCTGCTCAAACTTACGCGATTAACCACTGGGGAGATGGCTATTTCTCCATCAACGACCAAGGCCATGTGTGCGTCAAGCCCAGTTCTGAACAAGAGGTGACACTGGATTTATATGAAATAGCCCAGTCGCTTCGTAACAAACAACTGTCGTTACCGGTTCTGGTCCGCTTTACCGACATCTTGAAAGACCGCGTTAAACGCCTGTCAGCAGCTTTCGAAAAAGCCTGCATCAATAACAATTATCAGGGCCAATACACCCCGGTTTACCCCATCAAAGTCAATCAACAACGTCAGGTCGTCGAAGGCATTCTTGCGGCTGACAACATCGGCCTGGAAGCCGGCAGCAAACCCGAATTGCTTGCCATTATGGCCTTATCCAAACAAGGCGTTGTTGTCTGTAATGGCTACAAAGACCGGGCATACATACGCCTTGCGCTGATCGGCTTGAAGATGGGGCTCAATCTCTATCTGGTCATTGAAAAACCGTTGGAATTGGAATTAATCATCGAAGAAGCTGCGCGTTTAGGCGTAAAACCACAAGTTGGCGTTCGAGTCAGATTATCCAGCATCAGCGCCGGCAAATGGCAAAACAGCGGCGGCGAAAAATCCAAATTCGGTCTACATGCTTATGAATTACTGCAATTGGTTGATCGCCTGAAAGAAGTCGATTTGCTGGACAGTTTAAAACTCATGCACTTTCACATGGGTTCGCAAATCGCCAATATTCATGACATCAAAGTAGCGCTTAAAGAAGCCGGACAGTTTTATGTGGAATTCCATCGCTTGGGCGCGCAGATAAAAGTTGTCGATGCCGGTGGTGGACTGGGTGTGGATTACGACGGCAGCCATTCGCGCCGCGAGTCGTCGATCAATTACAGTCTGGATGAATACGCGCAAAATATTGTCCGCAGCTTTGCCGAACTCTGCGCCGAACAACAAGTTCCTCAACCTGACATTATCACCGAGTCCGGGCGCGCTTTAACCGCCCATCATGCCTTATTGATTACCAACGTCACCGACGTTGAAACGGTTTACAACAATCAAAGCGAGTTAGCGACCTTACCAGCTCTTATTAACCCGGTAGAGCATTTCCATGACGCACAATTTGCATTGTCAGAAGCCCGCGTGCAGTTTGCCCAGGATAAATTAAGCTTGGCAAACCTGGCCAAGGCGGAAAACCACTACGCCTTAACCTGCCGGCAAATACAAAACGGCCTGAATCCCAACAATCAAAGCGAAGCAATGATATTGCAGGAACTGGACGAAAAATTGGCTGATAAAGTCTTTTGTAATTTTTCGATGTTCCAATCCTTGCCGGATGTTTGGGGAATTGATCAAATTTTCCCGATCATGCCGATACATCGCTTGGATGAACAACCGTCACGCCGCGCAGTCATTCAGGATTTAACCTGCGATTCTGATGGCCGCATCGATTATTACATTGACGGTCAGAATATTGAAAAAACCCTGCCATTACATGTAATCGATGAAGAGCAGCCCTACCTGATCGGCTTTTTTATGCTGGGCGCCTATCAGGAAATTCTCGGCGACATGCACAATCTGTTTGGCGACACCCACGCCATCAACATAGAGCTGGACGGTCAGGGTTATCATTTTTATGATTTACAAGAAGGCGAACATGTCTCTGATTTACTGGATTACGTTCACATCAACGGTGAAGATTTAAAAGCTGCTTACCGAAAAAAACTGGCTGATGCGGATATTGACCCGCAACAACGACAACTATTTGAGCAGGAACTGAGCGCCGGATTGACGTCGTATACCTATTTGGAAAAATAAGTGGGATTAAATGGCAGGTAGTGATTTAACAAAATACACTACCTGTGCGGATATTGTGGATTTTAGGATTCTACTTCGTCACTGCTCACTGGCGCAGGTTCTTTAGCGTAATAATTGAAAGTTTCCGGCTGTGCGGGTTTTTCCTCCTCGACAGCTTTATCTTCGACCACTTCAGGTTCCGGTGCTTTTACAGTTAATGACTCAATAAACGCCAAAAACCAGTCCGCATTTTTAACTTTGGCCATGTCCGGATCAGCCACAATTTCTGCCGCATCCGGCAAACTGCCTTTGCTTTTGGCGTCTTTCAAGGCATCAAGACTGGCTTCGTGTTCGCCCAGTAACGCGTGAATACACGCCAGATTGTAAGAAGCCGAACCAGCTTGAATGGCATTGGCTTTTTCAAAGTAAGTTTTAGCCAATTGATACAAAGAGTCATGTAAAGGAACGGCCTTAACCCTGGCCAAATCCATACAAGCCACACCGCCATCAATCGCTGCCCCCAAATAGGCCGGCTGAATCAACAAACAAAACGCAAATTTATCGATAGCTTCCTGGTAAATCTTGATAGCCTCAACTTCCGGCTTGGTTTTCGCCTGATGCAACAGCGCAAATCCCCAGTTATATAATGCCTCCGCGCGCATCAAATCGCCGGTCAGCACATCAGCATAATCCTGATAAGCCTTTTTATACATTTGTTCGGCGGTAGCAACCTCAGCTTTACGCGCATCGTTGCTCAGCTTTATCGCTTCTTTGAGCTTGGTATTTTTTTTTATCGAATCAAAAATTGACACGCTTTTCTCCTCTTGAGTTAGCTTATGAATAGTTTGCTATAGAATAACAGCCTCAAACTTATAATGACTAGCTAAGCGCACCATGACCCACACTACCCCCGATCTCACTAAAGAAAAAGTTAACCTGGAAACCTCGCAAATCGCCTGGAAAGAATTACAACGATTCTTTGCCAGCGGCTCGGCAGTCTTCGTCTCGCCGGAACTGGACTTGGTGGATGTGGCCTATCAATTTTCTATCGACAACAAAGAGCTGGTCGCTGATTGGCTGCAAAACAGGCAAATAGGCTTAGTGACTGATGATCAAGCAATCACTTGGTTTGAGCAAGACGCTGCAGTCTGGGCGGTGGTGGTTAAGCCGTGGATTTTGGTGCAGGAGTGATGGCCATTATGCATGGCTAAAAGGCTTTTGTCCCCATCACGACCCCACACAAATTGACCACTGAATAAGCGATGTTTATACTCATGTTTAAACATTTTTAATGGGGGACTATTATGACTACGGAAGCTATTCTTGACATCAAACAATGGGGAAACAATTTAGGCGTTCGCTTACCCGCCGCAATCGCCCGTGAAGCGCATTTACAGCTGAACCAGCGCGTTCGAATTTCGGTAGAAGGTGATCATGTAGTAATTACACCTATTAACGAAGCCCCCCTGACACTAGAGCAGCGTTTGGCAAATTTTGACCCTGAGCGCCACGGCGGCGAGGCTATGGCAACCCATCAATCGATTGGTGCAGAACGTTGGTAACTCCGCAAAAACAGCGTCCTTGGGCACCGGATCGCCAAGACATCATCTGGATAGACTGTAATCCCCAAGTCGGACAAGAAATGCGTGATGTTCACCCTTTTTTGGTACTTTCTCCACGCATCTTTAACGAAAAAACTTCGCTGGTCATCGGATTACCGATGACAACAGCAGAATACAATGCCGACAATCCATTTGCCGTGGCTGTCGGCAAAGCCTCCAGTCGCAAGACCGAAAAGACCAGCTATGTTCTTTGCCATCAGCCAAAATCATTCGATTGGCGCTTGCGCAGAGCCAAAGCACACCCGCTTAAATCGTTACCGGATAGTTTATTTGTACAAGTGTGTGAGCGGTTGAATCAGATTATTCAGGTGGGTTAAGCTACATGCCTACGGCGATCCAACTTATAACAATAGTGTCAGATCACTAGGTGCTTAAATGGTTTAAAACGATATCAGGGTTATGGGAGGTGGTTGTTAAACCTTGAGTTTTGGTTTAGAAAAAATAGTCCTATCCAGTTTATCTCAAAAAAGGCGTGATAATGGAGTCGACTGAAGCACAGGTTCAAAATTTAGACTAACGTCCTTTCTCATTGTTAAATCAAGTTAAAGAATAGTATATGAATAAGATAGCTTCAGAAATCCCAAGCCAGAGCAGATAAAACACTAATGCAGAACCAATTGGAAGTAAAACCTTATGACCAAAAATATTCAGTAGCAGGTCACCACGAAGCTTTCCGTATTTTAGACTTCCAAATCTCAATAATTGAACATGAGGAACAGCAACTGATATAAAAACCATCCATAGATATGGACTAAAAT
>JABFRC010000041.1 GCA_013141375.1 Methylococcaceae bacterium
GCTTCCAAAGCCACTTTAGCTTTTTGGGTACCAGTAAAAATCTTACGCTTTTTCTCACTCAAAACCCGCTCCTGGTTATTCCAGGCTACCATCTTAAATTATTGTCCGGTTTTCGGGGTCCACTTTAACCAACTGATCAATTGGGATTTCATTATTCATAACCCGAGCTCCTACTCATCTGTTGGGAACCTCGAAAACCCGTTACGATCATGGTTCGACAAGCTCACCACGAACGTAATAGGTTAATTTATATAACGCTGTTCGCACTAAACTTGTCGAAGTACGGGGGGATTCGAAGCTCCCTGTTGCATCAATTAACGAAAACTCTCGTCAGAAACAGCATCCGCCTTCGGTTTCCACTGTAATGAATAATAGGTGCCTCTATCCCTCGCCCAGGGATCGAAGGCATTGACAACATTTGCCAGTTGTCCGGAAAGCTCAGGCATTGTGCCTAACAGAATCCGTTTTAAGGGCGAGACCTCAATCTTGTGCCCATTGGATAAGGCCGGTTCCCATTGTTTATCAGGCCCATTATTCAAGACCCATTGATGACCCAATGTGGAATAGAATTCCGGGCGGAAACTGGAGGTAAAGAACCGGTCACTGAACAAACGCCGGGATGCATTGAGGATGAACACATGGAATTGTGTTTCCGAAATGGCAAAACCATGTGGGCGAGTAAATTCTGATAACCAGCCCACGACAGTATCAACATCTTCAATGTTATCGACCAGACTGCCATTGGGCTGTCCCAGACAATCATTGATTGGGGAACCATCGGGATTCAATTGTGCATCGGTGATGACTTTGCTCGAATCACAATTATGCTGCCCATAAACTTCACGGAGCAGGCCTACCAGCCGTTGCTGTTCTTTTTGCTCGGGACTGCCACTTTTTAAGTGCTTATCGATAAAGTCATCAAAGCTGCTTAGCTGAGTCAAACCATATTGACGCCTGAATTCATTAAACCGTGGCACCCCTCGTTCCCGGTCACGAATCAAATCCAATGCGGCAATATCGATTTTATTGGTTTCAGTTTGCAGATTTTTTAATTCTAAATTCTGCAAAAACTGGGCATGATTTTGCAAGGTGAGCAAGCCAAGACGCTGCCGCCCCATGGTCAGTGCCCAGTTACTTAAACCTCCGTCAGTCATTGCCTGAGTCGCTTTATCCCGGAAGGTACTAACAACAGGAATCTTCTTGCTGATTAAATTAGGGTTTTGCAATTCCCGGAACTCAAGCAGATCGGGGATCAAAGGATGCAATCGATAGACGGTGGGAAACTCTTCAGGAAAATTAAACGGTGAACCAAAATGATTGATGCCGCCGTTTACGTGTTCCGGATTGCGTAAATCCCAAATATCGTTTTTATCGGGTAAGTAACCGAGAAATCCGGGACGATCTTCATAACGATGACTGCCCAAACCGAATATTCCGGCGCCGGATGCAAACACCGAATAGAACTGATTAGCTTTAGTTTCATCCTGTGATTGCGCCAAGCGATTAACAACAATTTTCTCCAAAATTTTTGCGATCGGATTGTCTTTTTCCACCAAACCGTTCCAATTGGCATTCATACCCATATACATAGGTTCGTCATAAAGCAGCTGCGTAGTCCATTCAATGGTGTGAATCTTGGCTATTTCGGCGGCAACTACCAGTCGCGCAACTTGATATAACTCATCATTATTTACTGCTTGATAGGTAATGACTTGCGCTGGGTTTGCCGGATTGCGTAAGCCGGAATCAGCACGCGGTGAAGCGGCTGCTTTTGCCCTGAACGCATCGACAAATTGATTATGCTCACGGACAAACAGGTTGTGATAAAAACTCAGGCCGATGGTCCAGTTATCTGCAAAGGCTGCGGCTTCCTGACCTTTCCAGGCCGGATTAATGGGATCAGCAACACAGTCTGCGGGTGAATTTTCACAACTGTTAAAAACCGGCAAGTAACCCAAATGCTCACCTGCGCCTGTATGCGTTCCCCGCGGCAGCATCAGCAATTTTGCGGAATCATTCGGGTCACGCTTTACCCGTTTGAGTGAGAGATCATCAAAGCCATAGATTTGCGATGCATCCCACCAGGCGGTAACCGTATTTTGGGTGGTGCGATGGGCACGAGATAAAAAGGTTTTGCCATCATGTTCAAATGTAGGTGCAGGCTCGGATTGCGCTATATAGGCGGCATCAATTTTGTCGTTAGGCCTGCAACCCAGTTTGGCGGCCTCTTCAGCGGTGAGCGGTTGCTCCTGGTTATTTACCTTTTGGCTAACGCAGCCTACCGATATTTTGGCATCGGCATTGTGTCCTTCATGTAAATGCGAAAACCAGTCATGCGTCATGAACTGTATCCAGTACGCGGCAAGAACATTAAAAAAAGGCGCCTTTTTATAATCGCATTGGGCATTTTTTGAATTACCCGCCAAGCCCTTGCCAAAGTTACAGGCATCCGGTTTGGATTGGGCCCGGGTAAAGAGTTTGCGGGATATTATTTGGGGATCAGGTTTCAATAAACCCAATCGATCACCATGGCGATTGATGGCCAGCTCATTTTTTCCCAAATCAGGGAATGTGGATTCAAATCTTACATTGCGAGCAAACAGCTGATTGGTCGAACCCATGGCCGGATTATAAATGTCATTACAAATGCCGCTTAAGTTGCGATAGCGAATAAGGTCGCCCTTACAAAGCTGTGCGCCATTAGCACTGGTTACTTGCTGGAATTGCGGATGAGAGGCCGATAAACGCATGGCTTCCCAGGTTTTTAAGATCGGCCCGGCGGTTTTGCCGTCACCTTTGACATAGTTTTCGTAGGTGTTATTTTCATATAGATTGAATCTGAGTAATTCCATCCGTTGGTACTCTAAATCCATTAGCGCGCCATCTACGCCTCGTCCATTAGTCTTCAGGTTCTTGCCTAATTCGGTTATCGATGCAATTCCTTCTGCCAGTCTGCTGGCATCTCCGTCTCCCCAGTAATTTGGCCAGTCAACCCA
>JABFRC010000096.1 GCA_013141375.1 Methylococcaceae bacterium
GGCCATTGTCGAGCATGCCAGGGATTTGGATATTGCCCTTAAACCCACGACGCACTTTTATAGTGAAACAGGCTCCGGGATTACCGCCGAAGTTGACGGCAAGAAGCTTATTATTGGCAATAAAGGCTGGTTGATTGATCAAGGCATTAAAGTTGAAGGCTTGTTAAGCGCTGCCGGTAAATTTGCTGAACAAGGTAAAACCCCCGTGTTTATGGCCATTGATGGCAAAGAAGCGGCTGTTTTTGGGGTGGCCGATAAACCCAGACTCAACGCCGCTCAGGCTATTCAGCGACTGCAAAAATTAGGTGTGCAAACCTTAATGGTGACTGGCGATACCGAAAAAACCGCACACTATATAGCGGCTAAAGTCGGCATTGAAACGGTGATTGCCAATGCCAAGCCGGAACAAAAATTAGCAATCATTTATCAGTTTCAAAAAGAAGGTAAAAAGGTCGGCATGATTGGTGATGGTATTAATGATGCACCAGCCTTGGCGGCTGCCGATGTCGGCTTTGCGATAGGCACTGGAACCGATGTGGCCATTGAATCTTCAGACATGACGCTCGTTCATGGCGATATTAACAAGGTGGCCGAAGCTATTCAGCTAAGTACAGACACCATTAAAATCATCAAACAAAATCTGTTTTGGGCGTTTGGCTACAACACCATTGCAATTCCGGTGGCGGCAATGGGTAAACTAAATCCGATGATTGCTGCAGCCGCTATGGCGTTGAGCTCAGTGTCGGTCATCGTAAATTCTCTTCGTTTAAATAAGGCTTAAGATGGATCATTCAACAATGGACCACAGCATGCATGTGATGGCTGCTGCGGGTGGTTTTGATTATTGGCTGGCGTTTATGGCAGGCGTTTTGGGCAGCGGCCATTGCTTGGGTATGTGCGGCGCGTTGGTGTCCGGCTATTTTATGAATTCGGGTCCAAATAAAAGTTATTTACCTTACTTCTTTTATCAATTCGCCAGAATATTCGTTTACACCATGGTGGGGTTTGCTGCAGCAGCATTGGGTTTCGTGCTGGTTTCAAGTGGTATTTTTGGCAAAGTCCAAAGTGTTTTACAAATGTTCATCGGCACTGTGGTTATCATCCTGGCATTAGGTATTTTAGGCTGGATACCATTTCAGGGCTCGGTAAGATTACTGCCGATGAATTTGTTGCGTCGAGGTTATTCGGCATCGAGAACAAAGGGCCCGTTGTTGGGCGCAAGTTTTGCTGGTTTATTAAACGGTTTAATGCCTTGTCCGTTAACATTTGCAATGGCTGTTAAAGCCACCTCGGCAACCAATATCATGGAAGGTGGATTGTTAATGCTGACCTTTGGCGCCGGCACCTTGCCGACAATGCTCTTTGTCAGTGTCGCTTTTGGCAAAATGAGCGCCCATTTTAGAGGCTTAATGCTGAAATTTGCGGCATTGATTATGATCGCGATGGGCCTGAATACTATATATATGGGCATGTCGTTTTATGTAGCGGAAACCTTCCAGCACCACAATTTTATCCATGACATCAAAAATGAAATTGATACTGTCATTAAGTTTCTGCTGCAGATGGTTGAATATTACAAAGGCATGATTGGTAATATTCAGAATATGTAATCGACGCAATACATAATGGCAGGTTGCTTTCGCTTCCTGCCTTTTTTATACCTTTTTAGCTTGTTGAATTAGACCTTGAGGGCTGAGCTTTGGGCGATTTGCTGTTTTAACTGCATGCGCTGCTTGTGTTTTTTCTGCCAACTCTTCAAGTGCAAATTTTTTCAACAGAACGGCAATAAAGATCAGGTGGTAGAGCAAATCCCAGTAAGAAAGCCCCAAAAATGCGGTGCCGACCATGTAACATATAAGAGAGGCGCGCAACATGAAACAATAGTCTTTCACCCATTCCATACCCTCGATCCCTTGGGTTTGTTTGGGTAATTTAGTCAGGCTTATCAAGGTTCCCAATATCAGCGAAAACCAAAGTCCAAAGGCAATAAAGCCATGTTCTGAAAACATTTCAACATAAGAACTGTGCCAGTCACGTTCAGTTATATAACGCCATCCTTCAAAGCCGCAGCCGACAAAAGGATGTTCTAACGTGTGGTTCCAACCATCAATCCAAACTACTATCCTACCCATTGCTGAAGCATCCTGATCATAGGTTTCCAGTGTTTCCATGCGGCCAAACCATTCTTGTGGCAGATAGTCTTTAACCACAAAAGCGCCCACCAAAACCAATGGGATAGCCAGAAACTTGCGTTTACTGTTCCAGATAAGCATTAAAGTGAGTGCTGTCATCGTCAATAATGCCCCGCGAGACCAGGAAGATAATGACGATGCATAAATGATAGGAATTGAAAATAGAAGGCCTTTTTTTAACCACGGTCTTAATTCCTGCTTTTGCCAAATCAATATAAGGGGAATAGTAATTAGCATAGCGACGGCAAAAGCATTGTTTTCTTCTAACTGCGTACCTGGCGGCCCATATACGCGGGCAGAAAAGCCATGCAACATGGCAAATAAGCCGCCTTTCACGGCTACGATACCTATCGAAGCAGCGATGGTGACTATCAAGCAATAGAGTTTATGGCGAGTATTGATCAGAACCAACGTGAAATAAAAAGGAATGTAAATTTTTGTAACTTGTAAATACTTTTGCCATGCCTCATTTTGCATATAGGCTTGGGTGGTGGTTAGGCCAAAGTACAACCATAATAATATAAAAACTTTGACGCGCCAGTCTTTGGGTAGCGGTTGCTTTTCTTTGGTTAAAAATGTCCTAAAAGCGACGACTAAAAATAAGACGTAATAAACGGGCAGAGTCCGGACAAAACCCCAAGCATAAGCATGTGGATTCATGTAGCTGAAAACTGCTAGAGAAAGTACTCCCCACCAAGGGTGTTTAAGTGCTGCTATGATGCATCCGGCAAGAAATATAAGTACGACGATATCACGCATATTTTTTATCAAATAATATTAAGTTTTTAAAATTTTATTTTTC
>JABFRC010000162.1 GCA_013141375.1 Methylococcaceae bacterium
CATCCAAAAAGCTGGTTCCTGGTACAGTTACGGCGATGAAAAAATTGGCCAAGGCAAAGATAACGCCAAGGTTTATTTAAAAGAACATCCCGATAAAGCCAAAGAGATTGAAGCCAAAATCAGAGCCGAGGCATTCAGCAAACCTCCGGTAATCACCCAAATTGAAGATTTGGACGACGTCGAGTAAGGATAGATACGGCTTGTGGAGGAAATTGCCAAACAAATTGAAGACGTTTGTTTGCGCTTGTTGACGCAACGAGAACACAGTCAAAAGGAGTTGCTGGAAAAGTTGGCTTTAAGGGATTTTGCAAAACAAGATGCGTTGCCGGTCATTGAATCGCTTGCTGACCGAGGTTGGCAAAGCGATACAAGATATGCCGAAAGTTATGCCCGTTCTCGAATCATGAAAGGTTACGGACCAGTCCGTGTCATTTATGAGTTGAAACAAAATGGCGTTGAGGCAACAAAACTTGATGAAATTGTTCAAGCGGTTGTTGGCAGCTGGATGGACTCACTTGAGCAGGTGTACATCAAAAAATATCCTCAGGATAAATTATTAAGCCGGAGCGAATGGGCAAAACGAAGCCGCTTCCTGTTACAACGTGGATTCTCCTTTGACATGATTAACGCTTTATTTGATCATCTGCAGATTAAATTTTTATAACATTGCTTTAAAAAATCACTAAACACTATGAAGAATATGACCAGCGCTCAGTTGCGCGCCGCATTTTTGGAGTTCTTTCGCGAGCGCGGCCATTCAGTACAACCTTCAAGCTCATTAATTCCTGGCGATGATCCTACCTTGTTGTTTACCAATGCAGGGATGGTGCAGTTTAAAGATGTGTTTTTAGGTAGAGAACATCGTGAATACGACAAGGCCGTCACCAGTCAGCGCTGTGTCAGAGCAGGTGGCAAACACAACGATTTGGAAAATGTCGGCTATACCGCAAGACATCACACCTTCTTTGAAATGCTGGGTAATTTCAGCTTTGGCGATTATTTCAAAAAAGAAGCCATCCATTTCGCCTGGGATTTTTTAACCAAGGAGCTGGAAATCCCCGCCGAAAAACTATGGATTACCGTTTTTGAAGAAGACCCTGAAGCCGAAAGAATCTGGCTGGAAGATGTCGGTGCTGATAAAAACCGGTTTTCCAGAATTGGCGCCAAGGATAATTTTTGGTCCATGGGGGATGTCGGTCCTTGCGGTCCGTGTACCGAAATATTTTATGACCATGGAGCGGAAATAGCGGGTGGCCCGCCCGGGTCACCCGAAGAAGACGGTGATCGTTACATTGAAATCTGGAATCTGGTGTTCATGCAATACGACCGTTCTGCAGATGGTACGTTAACACCATTACCAAAACCTTCGGTCGATACCGGCATGGGTCTGGAGCGTATCGCCGCTGTGTTGCAAGGCGTTCATAGCAATTATGAAATTGATTTATTCCAGAAATTATTAAAAGCAGCGGCAGCACTGGCTGATACCGACGACACAACGCAAAGCTCGTTACGCGTGATTGCCGATCATATTCGTTCCTGTGCATTCCTGATTGCCGATGGCGTCATGCCTTCAAATGAAGGTCGCGGCTATGTCGTGCGCCGTATCATCCGTCGTGCTATTCGCCATGGCTATCAATTGGGTATTCGTGAAACTTTCTTCTACAAACTGGTTGAGCCACTTGCCCAGGAAATGGGGGGGGCTTATCCCGAGTTAAAACAAGCTCAAGCCCAAGTTGAACGCGTGTTGAAAAAAGAAGAAGAGCGTTTTGCTGAAACCTTAGAGCAGGGCATGAAGATTCTGGAAGCTTGCATTGCCAAATTGGACGACTCCGTTATTCCTGGTGAAGTTGTGTTTCAACTGTATGACACTTACGGCTTTCCGGTTGATTTAACTGCCGATGTGGCGAGGGAAAATAATTTAACCGTCGATCATGCAGGCTTTGAAATAGCCATGTCTGCGCAACGTGATCGAGCACGTTCAGCCAGTAGTTTTGGAGCGGACTACGATCAAGACATAAAACACGATAGCCAGACCGAATTTACCGGTTACGATCATTTGCAAGACCACGCAAAGATTGTCGGCTTATTTAAAAAAGGCCAGCCGGTCGAAAGTTTGCAGGATGGCGATGAAGCCATCGTAGTGCTGGATAAAACGCCGTTCTATGGAGAATCTGGCGGTCAGGCGGGTGATAACGGGACTATTGAGGCGAATGGTGCGGTATTCAAAGTATCCGACACCCAAAAACAGGGCGGCAATCTGTTTTTGCACAAAGGTAGATTGGTATCCGGCAGCTTGCAGCAAGATCAATCTGTTGCCGCGCATGTCAATACTGAGGACAGAAAGGCTACAGAGTTAAATCATTCTGCAACCCATCTCTTGCATGCAGCCTTACGACAGCTGTTGGGAGAGCATGTCACTCAAAAAGGATCCTTAGTGAATCCTGAACGCTTACGTTTTGACTTTGCCCATTTTGAGCCTGTAACGGCTTCGGAAATTGCGACGATTGAGCGCGTGGTCAACGAACAAATTCGTTTGAATAATCCGGTGGCTGCCCAAGTTATGGCGAAAGAAGACGCTGTCAAAGCCGGGGCAATGGCGCTATTCGGCGAAAAATACGGCGATGAAGTCAGGGTCTTGAAAATCGGTGAATTCTCTACCGAGCTTTGCGGCGGTACGCATGTCGATCGGGCCGGTGATATTGGCAGCTTTAAAATAATTAGCGAAACCGGCGTTGCTGCTGGCGTACGCCGTATTGAGGCAGTGACCGGTGGGGCCTGTATCGAGTGGTTGGAAAGTCGCGATAAGGCGCTTGCTAGTATCGCAGGGCTCGTTAAAAGCTCTCCGGATAAAGCACCGGAAAAAGTCGAACAATTGTTAGAGAAGAATAAGTTACTCGAAAAACAATTGGAACGATTACAAGCAAAACTGGCAAGTGCAGCAGGCGGCGAGTTGGTTGCCAAAGCAATTGATGTTGACGGCATAAAAGTAT
>JABFRC010000299.1 GCA_013141375.1 Methylococcaceae bacterium
TTATTAGGCACCGGTCTGGCTGTTGCTTCGATGATACTGCTACCTGCACTAGCAATGCGCTTGGGTTTAGGGGCGAGTTTGACTGGGGCGTTAAGAATCGCTTTGATGAAAGCTTCTTCTAAAGCTGTTAGTGGGGCTTGAGACAGCAAGTACCGCTTTCAAAGTTCAGCGTTGTTTGCTGTTATTATGATATTTTGCTAATGAAATATTGGGCCAAATAGTTTGCTGAAGCTGTTTTTTGTTATTTTCGAAAAGGCTAAAGAGTTGAATATAAAGAGTTTAAATTCTATATAAACTATCGGTTTTAGTTTCCTTTTTTATCATCGAATTACTTCCTCTTGTAACATCAACCTTGTTGATGTGCGCCATTTATACCTGTTCGCCAGTTCC
Source organism: Methylococcaceae bacterium (assembly GCA_013141375.1). Lineage (GTDB taxonomy): Bacteria > Pseudomonadota > Gammaproteobacteria > Methylococcales > Methylomonadaceae > JABFRC01. The sequence goes on from JABFRC010000299.1 coordinate 391, forward strand.
TGCTTTGGCTAAGTAAAACGTATTAAGATAGTTCTTGCACTGTCGTAATTTTTTACGGATAAAAAATATTAAGTTAATCCCGCGCTTGCACTTCTATTGTTGAGCCCTTAAAGTTGGCAGCGCAAAAATATTGCGCCTAAGCCAATCGAAAATCGAATTCAATGCACATAAAGAAAGCAAGCATTATTGCTGGTAATCAAATTGTGCGACTTCAGTTAAATTTCAGTCGTTTTCCCCTATGTATTCTCAATCCTTATTTATTAATCGTTTGCGTCAAGCTTTTTGGGTCCAATTGTGTTTCTTGAGCGGGCTTACTTCTGCGAATGCTGATTGGCACGGGGAGGTAAGATTTCTAAATGAATATATTTATCGCGGTTATTCTAAAAGTCGCGGAAATCCAGTGGTTCAAGGGCGACTCGATTATCAAGGTGAGGCAGGATGGTATGCAGGAGCGCGGCTGTCACAAGTCAGTTTTGATGACAAGGTCAATGCTGATCGTGCAGAACTCGAGGCTATTCCCTATGCGGGCTGGGCATTTCCTTTATCGGCAGACTGGAAAGCAGATTTATCTGTCAGCGGTTACATCTACAATGGCAAAGTTTTTTCTCAGCATGCCAACTATGCAGAAATATATGGCAGCCTGAACTACAAGGATTTTTTGACGGCTAGAGTTGCAATTGCCCCGGATGCCTATCAACTAAATGAAACAGTGACTGATTACGAATTAAGTTACCGTTACGATATTCTGGATAATCTGCAGTTTTCATCAGGCCTGGGTTATTACCAAGCTGGACCTATCCTCGAGCAGGATTTTTTTTACTGGAATTTAGGTGTGTCCTGGTTTGTGACAACTTATTTATCCTTAGACGTGCGTTACGTCGATGCTCAGCTTGAGGAATACCATGACTTAAGTCCTCTGCAAGACGAATTCTATCCCCGACCTCAAGAAAATAAGTACTTAGTGTCCCTTACATTAGGGTTCTAAATATTTTTTACATTTTTTTTCATTTCGATTGAACCTTTTCATCTTCCGCTGGAACTAACGCACTATACGAACAAGCTGGTTGCTTAATTCAATCAGACTTTCCTTAGTCCGGAGCAGGAGATGATCATGAACAGTTCAAAACTTCTTCAAGCAATTTTTTGCTTATCAGCCTTCTCTATGGCTGCTGAAAATACCAATGCCGAAACCTGTTTAGGAAAAGAAGTCACTCTTTTTGCAATTGCCGGCGTTAAAACGGTTGGTACCAAAGGCAATGATGTCATTCTCGGAACAGGTGGTGATGACGTTATTGTGGCGGGCAAAGGTGACGACACAATTTGCGCTGGATTCGGAGACGACATAATTCACGGCGGCAATGGCAACGATATTATCGAGGCTGGTGGCGGTAAGGATTTAGTTGTTGGAGGTAACGGCGATGACGATCTTTATGGTGGCTCAGGTGACGATATTTTAAAAGGTGAAAACGGCAGCGATCGTTTGTTCGGTGAAGATAATAGTCTTGTCGATGCTAATAACGATGGTGTTGATGACAGCGCCACAAATACCGATGACGATAGACTTGTCGAAGTTGCTAATAGTGGTGATGACAAATTATTCGGCGGCAATGGTGTTGATATTCTTGATGGTGGCCCCGGTTCAGATCAGCTGTTAGGTGGCAACGGCGTGGATACATTACTTGGTGGTTTGGGTGATGACAAGTTTCATGGTGGCAATGGTAAGGACAAAATTAGCTTTGACGATGACGATACATCAAAAGGCCAGGGTAAAAATAAAAAAGATAGTTGTGTTCTGAAAACGCAAAGCAATGGAGAAACAGAAGTCGAATGCGAGCATGGTCTTGAACAACACTCACTTTCGAATGGAGGAAGCACTCCGCGAGTCTGCGTTACAAAAATCAAACCCAATGGAGAAACAGAAGTCGAATGTGAGCACGGTACCGAGATCAATTCTTCGACTGATGATAAGGGACGCAACAGGGGAGGTAAATGACACGGAACCAGTACTTGATATTCACCCTTATGCCAATTAGCTTTTTTCAAAAACAAATAAATACAAGATTTTAATCATGGAGGCTTTATGAAATTCGTTGCCCAACTCACTCCCGAAGAAAAAGAAACCCTAACTGAAGCGTATTTGCATCATCCGAATGCACGCGTCCGTCAGAGAGCCCATGCAATATTGTTGAACAATAGACATTATTTAGTGACTCAGCTTCGTGAGTTGTTTGAAGTTAGGCATCAAACAGTCAGCTCCTGGTTAGATGCTTGGGAAAACTATGGGTTAATGGGCTTATACGATGATCCTCGCAGTGGCCGACCACCGATACTGTCAGAGTCTGAACAATCGCAATTTTTTACTTATTTGCAAAATGATTCTCTGCAAACCAAAGCAGCGATTGCTCGGCTGCAGGAAGAAACAGGTAAAGAAGCAAGTATTGATACATTTAAACGGGTATTGAAGAAAATGACTCAGTCTGCTGCCACCGCGACCGCTTAATAAAAAAATTAAGCTGGGTTTTAACTTGTCAATATGGATAGAATTAAAATCAGGAGCATTATTTGACTAGCGAAATAAATCGAATAAAACAACAAAGGTAATCATAGGATCCATTTGCTTGAGCCATGTTACGTTCAGTCCAGCTGAAATTAAATCCATCCATGCTTGAACAACATGCATCGGGTGTTGATGAGTACGACTTGCATCGGCGGATTTGTGCCGGCGATATGATGGCTTTTGAAGCTTTCTATAAGCTCTATTATCCGAGATTATTTCGTTTTATTTCGCGAGTTACTCACCAGCCGGATGCTGTTGAAGAACTTATTCAGGAGACTTTGCTGGTGGTCTGGGAAAAACCGGATCGCTTTAATTTCGAAAGCAAAATGTCTACCTGGGTCTTTGGCATTGCTTATCACAAGGCGCTTAAATGGATGTCCAGAGATGCCCGTAACAGCCGTGATGTTGATGTGGATGATCTGGTTGAAATGGTGAGTGATTCTGCAGTTGATCTTGCTCAGCGTTATGAATATGAAGACTGGCTCAGTTGCGCTCTTGCCATATTGCCGGCAGATCAACGGGCGGTAATGGAGCTTACTTTTTATCACGGACTGCCTTACCATGAAATCGCCAAAATTCTCGATTGTCCTGAAAATACGATAAAAACCCGCATGTTTCATGCTCGTAAGAAGTTACAGGTCTTTGCTCAAACTCAAGAGAGTTAAACCCATGAACACTTATACATCGCGCTTAAATGAACATCATCAAACAACGCTGCTGTTACCTTGGTATCTAAATCAGAGTTTGGAGCCAGCAGAGCGACAATTGGTAGAGCAGCATCTGCAAAATTGCAATGATTGTAAAATGGAATTAGCGTCCTTACAGCTGATTGCCGACGCTGTGGCAAACGGATCGAATGCAGATTTTAGTCCGGAAGAGTCTTTTTCAAAGTTGCGCGCAAAACTGCAATCTAACCGCTTGCCCAGAGAGCGATCTAATGTGGTTAGATTTAACATTCCTGCCAATAGCAATTCTGCATCGAATAGAGAAAATTCAACTTTAAAAAAACAACTATCTCAAGTTGCTGCTCGTTACTCTAAGCAAATAGCAATAGCCGCCTCCCTGTTCTTGGTCCTGATTCCGGTCGCCTTGCAGTATAGGACGTCCCCTGAACCATCCAGCTACTACACGCTGTCAGCGACTAAGCCGGAGGTGGTTTCCGACCGATTGATCAGGGTGGTTTTTTCAAAAACCTTGGCAGCGTCAGACATTGATAAGTTATTGGAGCAAGTTTACGGCCAACGTGTCGAAGGTCCGAATAGTGTCGGTGCATATACTGTGAGATTGGCTCCTGACGCTAATGGATTGGATTTAACTACCGCTCTAGCCTCGCTACGCCATCAGCCGGGCGTGGTATTCGCCGAGCCGGTACAACACCCGTGAATTGATATGAAACTATTGCAAATAAATCTACTTATCGGGCTGTGGGTCTTTTTAAGTGCCTGCACGACGGGTCTTGATTTTAATCGTTTAGGCGACAGTGCAACGCAAGAAGATCGACGTCTGTTGGTTACCTTTACCGACCGAACCATCAATCGGGAATTGCAAGGTAATGCGCTGGACACTTACCGAATGCGCGGTAATTACAATAATTCCGGCTGGAGTGAGCGCATCGCTCATGAACTGGCAGAGCGCTATCATATAAATTTTGTTGCCCAATGGCCCGTTACCACCTTAGGCGTTAGTTGTGTAGTTTACGAAGTACCGGCGGACTTAACGCTACAAAAAGTGGTGCTGGCGCTGCAGGGAGCACAAGGGGTTTCATCGGTTCAACAGATGCAAACTTTTCAGGTGCTATCTGAGAACAAGGAGCCAGTTGCCAAGCCCTACAGTGATCCTTATGTTGATTTACAGTCCGGTTTCAAAACATTAAGAATTGCAGATCTTCACAGGATGACAACCGGGCGTGGTGTACGTGTGGCGGTTATTGATACTGGCGTGGATGCTGGCCATCCCGATCTTCTGGGGCAAATCAAATATTCAGAAAATCTGGCGCCTGCGCCTAAGGATAATGACTTGGCCGATGTGCATGGCACTGCGGTAGCCGGAGTATTGTCCGCTCGTCCAGATAACGGCATCGGCATTGCCGGGGTTGCGCCTGAAGCGGAAATTTATGCATTTAGGGCTTGTTGGCCGGATAAGCCGGGGTCATTGGCTGCACGTTGTAACAGCTTCACGCTGGCGCTGGCGCTCAATCAGGCAATTAAAATGCAGACTCAGATTATCAATCTGAGTCTCAGCGGTCCGGAAGACCTGTTGTTGAGGCAATTGATTGAGAAAGCACTGGCTAATGGCATTGTCGTTATTGCAGCCGTGCCCGGAAACGATCAAGTAGGCGGTTTTCCGGCCAATATTCCTGGTGTGATTGCCGTTGGTCAGGGTGGGGAAAGCAATAAATATCAAATTGTCGCCCCCGGCAAAGATATTCTGACTACCGTGCCGAATCAAGCTTATGACTTTATGACCGGCAGTTCTTTTGCTACGCCGCATGTGGCTGGATTGGCGGCGCTTCTTTTACAACTGCATCCGGATTGGAAATCAGCTGAATTAAGGCGCAATCTGGATGGTGATTTGAATTTGTTAGCTGCCAGTTTGCTTGCTTCACGCGAAAGCCTTGCCAGGCGAGATTAATAAACTTTGTAACGACTCGCAATTGTTAGCGCGTTGTTTGTGGGGGAGTGTCATTTGCGGGAGTGACGTCTACGTCGCAACTTAAACAATACTCCGACATAAGAACAGTAAGACCTGGTCGGTCCTGCTGCCTTGCAGAGTCAAGTTTTAAAGAATGAAAAAATCCTGAATGCTGATTAGCTACCTTTTGACTTATGGGTACCTCTAAAAATTATCCGTTTATGCTTCGACAGGCTCAGCACGAACGGATAAGTCACTGATTTATATAAAATACCGTTCGCACTGAGTTTATCGAAGTGCAATTTTTAGAGGTCCCCTTATACCAATCCCATAAGTTCTCATGCTATCCCTTCTCCAATGGGAGAAGGTTAGGTTGAGGGTTCAAAATAAAAACTTATTGGGATTGCTTCAGCTTATAACCTTCAATATTCCACCCGGTTAAACTGTATGTTTATCCATAAAAATACAGTTGCCAGTATTGCGGCTTAATTGACATCAAGCTCAGTTTTGGCATAGTGGTTGGCTCTTTCCACTAGCCTTTACAAGGCTTAGAGCACTTAACCACACCTTCAAATGACGCTGACATCCACTCGATATGGCTTTGTTATAGCCATCTGTCTACTTAGCTTGTTACATTTTATCTATGGCACCAGTCTATGGTGGATGCTCTTGCCAATCATTCTTAGCCAGCTACTTCTTATTTATGGCTCCTCCATCATTCATTCTAATTTCTACGGTCCAGTCCATTGTTGTGCCGGAGGGCTAAAAAAAGAGATAGCCCTGTCGTTTGATGACGGCCCCAATCGCGTATTTACCCCTCAGATTCTTTCGGTGCTTGAGCAGTTCAACGTACCTGCGACGTTTTTCGTGATCGGCAAGCATGTTTCAGGCAATGAAGATATTTTGCAGCAAATAGATGCAGCCGGGCACAGCCTAGGCAATCACAGTTTTACCCATTCAGTTTTTGTTGATTTTAAAGGCTTGCAAGGCTTTAAGAATGAGCTGACGAAGACAGCCGATATTGTTTTCGGTGTTATCGGCAAACGGATGAAAATGTTCCGACCACCTTTTGGCGTGACCACACCCAGTTTAATGAAAGCATCTAGCCAATTGGATTACAGAGTAATTGGCTGGAGTGTGCGTTCATTAGATACCACCTCCGATAGTGCACAAACCATAGTCCGGCGGGTACAGGCACAATTACAACCCGGTGCAATTATTCTGTTTCATGATGCTTCAGATAAAACGGTTGAAGCCTTAACGCAAACGCTTAAATTTGCAAAAGAAAATGGCTATAAAGTCGTCAGTGTTGAAAAGCTTTTAAATATTGATGCTTACGAGAAATAAATCCATATTGCCATTCGTCACTAACAGCGCTCCGATGAGCTCTTGCTTGCAATAAATCGTATATCTAGGCAATAAGAGCACTCCATACACTTACTGGACAAATCAGGTTTTTGAGGTAGCTTTTGAAGGCTGGTTGACTTGAAGATTGGTCAATCAAAACAATAAATTTACCGAAATTACACCCGTAAACGGGGGGAGTTACATCGTGGGACCTTATTATCGTGGTACCTCGCAAGGGTTGGGGGCTTTTTTTGATGCATTTTATGAACATCCAATTCTGATGTTGCTTTTGGTCGTTGCCGTTATCGGCATAGGTGTCTATTTTTGGCGGAAGAGTGCCAACTAATATAGGAGTGGCGCTTGCGCAAGTTAGGGAGATGTTGATTAAAACCTTCGATCACCGACTTAATTAAACTATGTTATTTGCCCTGCAAAATCACGCCATATCAAATAGTTTTTTAAAATTTGGATTTCCTTAGGTTGCATCGTGTTTTATTTAAAAGCTTGAAAGAAAACAAAAAAATCTCATTTATTCAACTATGGCACGGTAGCTGCATTATAGATTTCAGGTAGGCAGACTCACGGTAATTTTTACTGTCAGTCTGGCATCAGGGAAGAGGATCCTGTCAGGGATTTTCCTGGAGCTTGAAGCTCTTAAGCCACCCCCGTCGTGAGGCGGGCCCGGAAAGCCACAGATCTTGAGTTTGCTTCAAGACAGCTGGGCTGCCTCTGTCGTCAATTGATGATGGAGGGCCCCATCAGCTTGCTTTTAGCTAAAAGTTACAAGCAAGCTGTTGGAATATAACTATTAAAACAAGAGTAACAACAATGACTTTTACAAAAACAAAACTGGCTAAATCAGTCACTATGGTATTGGCGGGTGCTGCACTAGCTGCTGGTGCTTCTAATGCTTCGGCGCATGTGATGTATAACACTTTTAGTACTGCTACTACTACCACTACTATTGATCCTATTACAAATCTTCCTGTTACTGTAACTGTTGCTAATCCTAGCGCGACAGATGGCTGGACACGTACTTATGATCCTCTTGGCGGCACAGCTACTACAGGTCCTGCAAGCCAAGGCAACAAAGGAACTCTGGTACCTTGGGTAGGCACTGCTGCTGGCGCATTACCTTTTGGCTATGCTGGCTCTTCACATTTGAACTGGGCGGCAGAGCTTCATACAGTCGGTCAGGCATTGACAGTTTCTGCAGCTGATTCTTTTGCTGATTATGGTGTGACTGCTGAAATAGACACCGGCGCCGGCGCCTGGATGGATGCGGGTGCACCCGCTTCAGTTAGTCCTGTTACAGGTCTTCCAGTAGCAGCAGCAGCGCCAACTGGCTGGAGACACCAAACTGATATTGGTTTGATCCAATCACACGTGACACAAAATGTGACCATTAACCTGTCAACTTTGGGCACGATCAACAACAACTTTGGTGTAACCGTTTTCACAGGTATGGACACCAATACCGCAAACTATTCTCACCATGGCAGCTGGAATTGCCCCACTTGCGCTACTCCAAAGCCTTTAACCAATAGTAACCCGTTTGGTACTGCAGGTCTGACTTACCTGACTCATGATGCAACTGTTGATGCAGTGAATGGATTGACCTTTACTGCATTAGCTGGTCAAGTATATTCAATTTATTTCGGTGGTAACGGTGTCGGAAGATGGAGCCAAAATGTTGCCGGTTATGAAATGAACATCACCACTTCAGCAGTTCCAGTTCCAGGTGCAGTCTGGCTGTTCGGCAGTGCCTTGGCTGGTTTAGTGGGTCTGCGTCGTCGTAAAGCGGCATAAGCCCCTGGGTATGCACCAGCCTCCTAATTACAGGACGTATTAAACAGGGTAAGTGGTGCGTACCTGAATCAGTTAAACAAAACCCGGTATGTCAATTATTGATATATCGGGTTTTTTTGTTTGGCTAGGAAGAATGAATGACTATGGGTATGGTCAGACGATATTATTCGAAATTCTGGGGTTACCCAATCAGAGAATTCTTCATTACAGTTCTGCAATGTCACTAATGCCGAGAATCTCATCTTTTGCCCTTTAATTAAAGGGGACCTCTAAAAATTGCACTTCGACAAACTCAGTGCGAACGGTATTTTATAGAAATCAGTGGCTTATCCGTTCGTGCTGAGCCTGTCGAAGCTTGTCCTGAGCGCAGCCGAAGGGGGCATAAACGGATAATTTTTAGTGGCCACCCTAAAGTCCTCGGTAAAATGAGCCCTGATCTTGAAACCGGAGATTTACCATGTGCTGCTGCGACGATCCTACCGAACCCCAAAAAGTTGACCCCAGAGAGTTGCTCCGTGAGCAGGCACATTACGGCGAATTGGTGCGGGAGCTTTTTACCGATGATCCGGAAAAAGTGCTTTTAAAATTGCTGGCTCAATCTAACAGTTACCTGAGAGAACTGGCGGCATTAAGAGCCCATTATCCGGCTGTCAGATTGCGCGCGATAGAATTGCTGGATAAAAAAAGCCAGTCGGTACTTGAGCAAATAGTGCAGAAAGAACGGGAATCCGCTTTTGGTTTGGCGGCTAAAAACCGGCTTGAGCATGTCAATGATGAAGGCGGTTTGCTGTCTAAATTGTTTAAGTCCTGATCAATCAGGCCTGATCAGGCAAAAAACCACCGGCCTGCATCGACCAAAGCCGATAATAATTGCCTTGCAAGGTTAACAATTCTTCATGAGTACCATCCTCGACGATCTGTCCGTTATCAAAGACCAAAATGCGATCCAGATGGGCGATGGTGGACAGTCGATGGGCTACGGCGATAACGGTTTTTTTGCCCATGGCCCGATCAAGATTTTCCTGAATGGTTTTTTCGGTGACGGAATCCAGGCTTGAGGTGGCTTCATCCAGAATCAGGATCGGCGCGTCTTTCAGCATGACTCTGGCAATGGCAATGCGCTGGCGCTGTCCACCAGATAGTTTTACACCGCGTTCACCAACCAAGGCTTCGTAGCCTTCGGACATAGTTTCGATAAAGTCATCTGCATGTGCCATGCGGGCAGCGGCAGCGATTTCGAGATCACTGGCATCGATTTTTCCGTAGCCAATGTTTTCTTTCAGGCTACGGTGAAACAGACTGGGATCTTGTGGAATTAAACTCACCTGCTCATGGAGAGAGTTCTGAGTCACGCTTGCAATGTCGATGCCGTCAATCAGTATTTGCCCTCTCTGTAACTCAAAATTTCGCAACATCAAACTGACGAATGTCGATTTTCCGGAACCGGAAAAGCCCACCAGGCCAACGCGTTGACCTGGTTCAATAACCACGTTCAAACCCTCAAAGACCGTTTGACTCTGATCATAACCAAAGGTCACATTACGAAACTCAACGCGTCCAGTCTTGACATATAAATCCTGAGCATTTGGCGCATCGATAATTTCATGCGGTCGAATGATGGTGTCGACCCCGTTGGCGACGTTGCCGACGTATTCGAAAAACTCCAGGAAACGTCGGGTCAGATTGCGGGCATCGTTGATGATCAGCAGGGCGAGTCCCACGCTCATGGTAAAGTCGCCGACCGTAATCAATCCGCCATCCCATAAGGTCAGCGCATAATAGATGGTGCCCAGTTTTAATGCTGCTGCCGCGATGAATTGAAACCAACGCACCCTTTCCATAAACCAGAAGGTACGACGACCGGTTTGTAATTCGACTTCAAGAAATTTATTCAGATAGTCGCGTTCGTAATCCAGGCGGGCAAACAATTTGGCGTTCAATATATTGGTGACCGCATCGACAATTTTGCCATTTACCAGACTGCGAGTTGCAGCATAATTTTTGGCATAAGGTTGGCAACGGGTTGCCATTAAATAGGAGCACAGTACGTAAATGAAAACCCAGCCGGCAACGAATAATCCTAAGCCTTGGTTAACGCCGAGCAGCAGGGTAATTGAAACCGCAAAGGTAATTGCTATCGGCCAAAAATCGGCGACAACTGCCCAAACGGTATGGTTAACGCTCATTGCCGTTTCACTGATGCGGTGAGCCAGTCCACCGGCAAAGTGGTCACCAAAATAGCGTACCGAATGATATTGCAAATAGGTGTAGAGATTACGGGTGGTTTGTTGCCGCAAACGAGGCCCCATGATGATCAACACTGCGCCACTGGCACGACTGAAAAGGATTTCTGCCAGTGCCAAGCCAGCCAGCAACTGTAAGGGATTTCGTAATGTTTCCAGTACCGGTCCATCAGCCAGTTGCGCGACACCATCCATTAGTGCTTTTACGGCATAGGGCACCATGATGTTTGAGGCAGCTTGTCCGGTTTCAAGAATCAGCATCAGAATCATCAGACCGCGAAAGCATTTTAGACAGTAAAGAATGAATTTTATTGTTCCGGAGGGTAAATCCGGTGCCGCTGCAGCACGTTGAATTGGTTGGGATTTGGACATGAGCGAAGTCAAATGAATAGTGATGACGACATTATACTTAAACAGCCTAAGCTCATTGCCTGTATCCTTCGAGGCCACCTATGTTGAGATGTAGGGAGTTTTGCATATTGAATGACACTAACATCTAAGTATGTTCAGTTTTCGTTCATCAAATTCAAGAGATCATCCTGAAATATACTTTGATTCAGCTATAGTCCTTTCAATATTCACTGGGCTTAAAGTCAGTGCAAGGCATTAGAAAACCTATTTTTTCTTAAAATTACATCGCACAGGTGGTTTTAAGATAAATCATCGGAGTTTTAAATAGGGTCCGATTGAAATCCGGCCTTTTTTGAAGGCATTTTTAATACAATAATAAAATCGAGAGTAATCATGAATAATTCCGCAAAGAAATCGACCCTCAAGTGTCTTGTTTTTACTCTGCCCCTGTGTATTTCACTGGCAGGCTGCATGAGCGCAGCTGAACATCAGTTAGATCTTGCCGATACCCATGACAGGGCGATGACATTGGGGCTAGTGCAAAAACAAGTTCCTGTCGGCACGTCGCAAACTCAAGTGGCGACAGTGTTGGGATCGCCCAATATTGTGACCCGAGATAACAATAATCAGGAAACCTGGATCTACGACAAAATTGCATCGGAAGCTTCGTTTTCACAAGATAGCGGCGGGGCGCAGGCAAATATTACTGGGTCAGGTGGAATAGGCGGTAATAGTGGTGGATTTGGTTTTCCCGGCAATCTCAGCGGTTCACTGGGCGGAAATTACAACAAACAAAGTGGCGCAGCCAGTATTACGCAACGCACGTTGACTGTGATTGTTAAATTCAATGAAAAAAACGTAGTTGAAAACGTCTCCTATCATTCCAGCAAGTTTTAAGGGCTTGGACATGAAACGCTATGGAGGTTTTTTAGCAATACTAAGCATTCTGCTAACCGGTTGCCTTCCGGTCAGGCCGAATTTTAATCCCCCACAAATCACCCAATTACAGGCACGAGCAATCCAAACTCGCAATTATGAAGGCCTTGATCAGAAAACCGTTTTAAAAACCGTACTAAATGTGCTTCAGGACGAGGGCTTTATTGTGCATTATGGCGATGTTGAATTAGGTCTTTTGAATGCTAGCAAGGAATTAGTTGAAATTAACAATAACGATTTTATCACTCAGTTTATTGAGAGTTTAGGACTTGGAAATACACTTTATACTTTTGACTCAACTATTGAAGCAACTGCCAATATCAGCGAATTCGGTAAGAAAATCAAAGTGAGATTGAGCGTTCAAAGAAAGATAGCATTTAGTGGCAGCGGGCAAATAATGACTGTTAACCAAATCAATGATCCCAAGTTCTATCAGGAGTTTTTCGTCAAAGTGGACAAAGGCTTGTTTATCCAAAAACAAGGTCTGTAAGGAGCTTGGTTAAACCTAGTGGCTATTGAGTTATTGTTGTGGGTAACCTTGATAATTTACAACGTCAAGGTCACCCCTATTTATTTTGGTGACGCTTAGTTCAGGTCTTTTTAGGCATCAAACCAATGCGCATGCTTAATATGCAGCGCAACTTGATCGCCTTTACTTAATTCCAATAATTTGAAACGTTCGTTGGGCATTTCGGCAAATAGGTAAGTGCCAGTGCCGTCGTTATTGGGATGGAATAGTTCGATGCGAATCAAAGAGCCTAAATGCTGCCAGTCTTTTAATGTGGCTGGAGAATCGGCCTCATCGGCTACTTTTTTGACATCAATATCATGCGGGCGGACATGGGCGACATTGCCTTTAGTATTATCAATATCAATGCCTGCATTTTTTAACCAGATGACATTGTTCTCATTAATGTTTACCACATTGGTTTGTCCAATGAACTTGGAGACGAAGGCGTTCTGAGGATGATCATAAATATCGGCAGGCGCGCCTTGTTGTTCAATACGACCCTTATTTAACACAACCACCTGGCTGGCGACTTCCATGGCTTCTTCCTGATCATGGGTCACGAAAATACTGGTCACATTCAATTCATGGTGCAAATTGCGCAGCCATTGGCGCAGGTCTTTACGCACACTGGCGTCCAGCGCGCCAAAGGGCTCATCCAATAATAAAACAGACGGTTCTACCGCGAGGGCTCTTGCCAAGGCAATACGCTGACGTTGGCCGCCTGATAGTTGGTCAGGGAAACGATCATGCAACCAATCCAGTTGTACCAGCTCAAGCAGCGTGTGTACTTTTTTGGCAATAAGCGCTTCAGAAGGACGTTCGTGTTTGGGTTTAACTCGTAATCCGAAGGCGACATTATCAAAAACTGTCATGTGTCGGAACAAGGCGTAATGCTGAAAAACAAAACCAATGCCGCGACGGCTGACATGGTGTGTTGTTTTATCTTCGCCGCTTAAAAATATGCGCCCTTCGTCAGGGCTTTCAAGACCGGCAATAATCCGCAACAAAGTGGTTTTTCCGCAACCGGAAGGGCCCAGCAAGGCTACTAATTCACCTTCAGGAATTTCCAGGTTGATATTGTTTAGCGCAGAAAACTGGCCAAAATTTTTACTGACATTTTCAATCAAAATACTCATAGCGTCCTCAATGATAACCATGGCGAATACGGAAAACTTTTGGCTTTCAATGCTTCGAAAGCGAATGGGTGTTTTCCGTGTTCTAGTGTTCTCTGTGGTAAATAATCTGTTAGCTTAATTTTTAGATAATGTTTGCACGCTATAAGCGTCGGCCCTGTTTCCATTCCAGTGCGCTTTTTAATATCAGGGTGACAATGGCCAAACCCGCCAATATTGACGCGCCTGCAAAGGCGGCGACGGTATTGTATTCGTTGTAACTGGTTTCAACATGCAAGGGCAGGGTGTTGGTTAAGCCTCTGATATGGCCGGAAACAACGGATACTGCACCAAATTCTCCCATGGCTCTGGCGTTGCAGAGTAGTACGCCATACAGCAGCGCCCATTTGATATTCGGCAGGGTGACTTTCACAAAGGTTGTCCAACCACTGGCACCAAGGGACAACGCAGCTTCTTCCTCTTCATTGCCCATTTCCTGCATTAACGGGATCAACTCGCGCGCAACAAATGGGAAGGTGACGAACAGGGTGGCCAACACAATGCCGGGCACGGCAAAGATGATTTTGATGTCATGTTCAATCAGCCACTCGCCGAACCAGCCTTGAGCACCAAACAACAATACGAAGATGACGCCGGAAATAACCGGTGACACCGAAAACGGCAGGTCGATCAATGTGGTGAGCAAACTTTTGCCGGGAAATTCAAAGCGCGTGATGGCCCAGGCTGAAGCCAGTCCGAACACCGTATTTAACGGCACAGTAATTAACGCCGCCAACAGTGTGAGTCGGATCGCCGCGAGCGCATCCGGCTCTGTTAAGGCTGACCAGTAAGCTTCCCAGCCATTGGCGAAGGCTTTGGAGATGACCAGTATCAAGGGCAAGCATAAAAAAATAACAATGAAACTTAAGGCTATGGAAATGAGCCCCCATCTCACCCAGTTGGGATCTTCAATGGTTTTTTGTTGCGGATGTTGGATGTTGCTTGCTTTGACGGGTTGCACAATCGTACTC
>JABFRC010000326.1 GCA_013141375.1 Methylococcaceae bacterium
CGCGTGAAAGCTGCCGACAAGAAAACACTTAAGGCCCAAGCCCATTCATTAAACCCCGTCGTCATGATCGGTCAATCAGGATTGACTGCTGCTGTCCTTGCGGAAATTGAAATTGCTCTCAATAGCCATGAACTGATCAAAATTCGCATCCGCGCCGAACGCGAAGATCGCAAACAAATCACCGAAAAAATTTGCGCAGACACTAAGGCAGAACTTATTCAAGCCATTGGCCAAATAGCAATTATTTACCGAAAAAACCCTGAAAAATAATACTAATAGGTGCAAGACAGTGCTTTCATTCTGCCTTGCACCCTAGTTATGTCAAATGTATTTGATTTCCAGAATTTCGTATTCGACATTGCCGCCCGGCGCCTTGACGATAACCACATCCTCAACTTCCTTGCCTATTAACGCTCTGGCGATGGGGGATCCAACAGAGATACGCCCTTCTTTTATGTTAGCTTCATCTTCGCCGACAATCTGATAAGTCACTAACTTGCCGGATTCAACATCTTCGATTTCCACAGTCGCACCAAACACCACCTTGCCATTGGCATCCACTTTGGTGACATCAATAATTTGAGCATTAGAAAGTTTGCCTTCAATTTCAGAGATACGACCTTCTGCAAAACTTTGCTGTTCTTTGGCCGCATGGTATTCGGCATTTTCTTTTAAATCGCCGTGCGCTCGCGCGGTGGCAATAGAAGCAATAATTCGCGGACGTACCACTGACTTTAATTCTTCCAATTCCGCCCGTAATTTTTCCGCGCCTGTTACGGTAAGAGGTACTTTAATCATTTAATCAACAACTCCAAGTGATAAAACAGAAAACACCAGATTATCAATCTGCGTTTTATTTGAGACTTTTATGCAAGTCATGCAGACAATTAACATCCCCGGCATCCAGTTCACCCAGCGCATAGCAAGCCGCTTTTGCACCTGCCATCGTTGTGTAATAAGTCACTCGATGCTGTAAGGCTTCTCGGCGCATGGTAAATGAATCCGAGATAGCCTTTTTGCCTTCGGTAGTGTTAATAATAAGCTGAATCTGATCGTTTTTGATCATATCGACGGTGTTCGGTCTGCCCTCATTAACCTTATACACAACTTCACAAGGTATACCGGCTTCTTTAAGAAATTTGGCAGTTCCGCTTGTTGCCACAATTTGATATTTTTTCTCTACCAGCATTCTGGCAACTTCCGGTGCTTTGGCTTTGTCCGCATCACGAATACTGATCAACACCTTGCCACTGTGACTCAAATCCACCCCAGCGGCACGCTGAGACTTCGCAAAGGCTTCACCGAAAGTTTTACCCACGCCCATCACTTCACCTGTTGATTTCATTTCCGGCCCCAATAGTGGGTCTACACCCGGAAATTTAACAAAGGGGAATACCGCTTCTTTAACAGAGAAATAATCAGGGATACGTTCTTCAGTCACCCCTTGCTGTGCCAATGTTTGCCCGGCCATCACTCGCGCGGCAATTTTCGCTAAAGGATAACCGGTCGCCTTGGACACAAATGGTGCCGTTCTTGAGGCCCTCGGGTTCACTTCCAGGACATAAATATCTTCGCCCTGAATTGCAAACTGGGTATTCATCAAGCCACGTACACCCAGAGCTTCTGCCATTTTAGCCACTTGGTCGCGCAATTGATCTTGCAGAGCCGGCGCCAATTCATAAGGGGGAAGCGAACAGGCAGAATCACCTGAATGGATGCCAGCTTGCTCGATGTGTTCCATCAAGCCGCCAATTAACACGCGCTCGCCGTCATAAATGGCATCAACATCCATTTCCACAGCATCATCCAGGAAGCGATCCAGCAACACAGGCGAGTCATTTGAAACGCTCACGGCTTCTTTCATGTAACGATGCAAGCCTTCTTCGTTAAATACGATCTCCATCGCCCGGCCACCCAATACATAAGATGGGCGCACAACCAATGGGTAGCCTAATTCTTTAGCGGCGTTGATTGCCTGTTCTACAGAACGTGCAGTCGCATTAGGCGGCTGCTTTAAGCCTAAGCGCTCCAGCAATTTTTGAAAGCGCTCACGGTCTTCAGCCAAATCGATTGAATCAGGCGAAGTACCGATAATCGGCACACCGGCGGCTTCCAGGGCTCTGGCAAGTTTTAACGGCGTTTGCCCGCCGTATTGAACAATCACGCCTTTGGGCTTTTCTAGCTGTACAACTTCAAGTACATCTTCAAGCGTCAGAGGTTCAAAATACAAACGATCCGAGGTATCGAAATCGGTAGATACGGTTTCCGGGTTGCAGTTGATCATGATGGTTTCATAGCCATCTTCGCGCAATGCCAACGCGGCATGAACACAGCAGTAGTCGAATTCAATACCTTGGCCGATACGGTTAGGACCGCCCCCCAAGATAATGATTTTTTCCCTATCGGAAACCCGCGCCTCGCATTCTTCTTCATAAGTAGAATACAAATAAGCCGTATCCGATGAAAATTCTGCCGCGCAAGAATCAATGCGTTTGTAAACCGGGCGTATGCCCTGTTTATGCCGCACATTGCGGACTTCAATTTCTGACGCATCCAGCAATTTAGCGATGCGAATATCAGAAAAGCCTTTACGTTTTAATCTGAAAAGCTCGCCTTCTTTCAGCGTCGACAGCGTTTTAGTAGCCAATGACTGCTCGGTCAGCACTAAATCTTCAACTTGAGCTAAAAACCAGGGATCAATTTTGCTGGCTTCATGCACTTCGTCCAAACTCATGCCGCTACGAAACGCATCTGCCACATAAAGTAGGCGATCCGGACCTGGATGGCGCATTTCTCGCTGCATCCTTTCGCGCGCATCTTCGGCAGTAATATCAATAATTTCGTCCAGACCGCTGATACCGATTTCCAGGCCACGCAGGGCTTTTTGTAAAGACTCCTGGAAGGTCCGACCTATCGCCATGACTTCGCCTACCGACTTCATTTGCGTGGTTAAGCGATCATCAGCTTGCGGAAATTTTTCAAAGGTAAAGCGCGGCACTTTAGTGACGACATAATCGATAGTCGGCTCGAAAGAAGCAGGCGTCGCGCCACCAGTGATTTCGTTTTTCAGCTCGTCAAGGGTATATCCCACGGCCAGTTTGGCCGCAACCTTGGCAATCGGGAATCCTGTGGCTTTTGAAGCCAATGCTGAAGAGCGTGACACACGCGGATTCATCTCGATAACGATCATTCGGCCATCGACAGGATTGATCGCCACCTGGACATTCGAACCGCCAGTATCCACGCCGATTTCGCGCAATACTGCCAGCGACACATTACGAAGAATTTGATATTCCTTATCTGTCAGAGTTTGTGCCGGAGCGACGGTAATGGAGTCACCGGTATGCACACCCATCGGATCAAAGTTTTCGATGGAACAAACAATGATGCAATTATCTTTAGAATCACGCACCACTTCCATTTCATATTCTTTCCAGCCCAACACCGATTCTTCAATCAACAGCTCGTTGGTTGGCGACAAATACAGGCCGCGCTCACAGATTTCCATGAACTCTTCTTTGTTGTAAGCAATACCGCCGCCGCTGCCGCCCATCGTAAATGATGGCCGAATGACGGTTGGATAGCCGACTTCTTTTTGAGCCGCCAAGGCCTCTTCCATGGAATGCGCAGTTTTTGATTTGGCCACTTCGTAGCCGATTTTGCGCATCGCCTGATTAAATAATTCGCGGTCTTCGGCTTTATTGATAGCTTCTTTAGAAGCACCAATCATTTCAACGTTATATTTTTCGAGCACACCATTGGCATCCAAATCCAGCGCGCAATTCAGCGCTGTTTGGCCGCCCATGGTCGGCAAAATGGCGTCGGGGCGTTCTTTGGCAATAATCTTTTCAACGGTTTGCCAATCGATCGGCTCGATGTAAATCGCATCGGCCATATCCGGGTCGGTCATGATGGTCGCAGGATTTGAGTTAACCAGGATGACTCGGTAGCCTTCTTCACGCAGCGCTTTACAGGCCTGTGTACCGGAATAATCAAATTCACAGGCCTGGCCGATTACGATCGGACCTGCACCCAGTAATAAAATCGATTTTATGTCGGTTCTTTTTGGCATGTTATTAATTAGCTGTTCTGATTAAGTTTTGTTGCGGCATTCATCATATCGATGAATTCATCAAATAAGGATTCCACATCATGTGGTCCAGGGCTGGCTTCGGGATGTCCCTGGAAACTAAACGCAGGACAATCTGTACGTCGCAAACCTTGCAAACTGCCATCAAACAATGAGCGATATGTTGCTACCACATTGGCAGGCAGACTGGCTTCATTGGCGGCAAAGCCATGATTTTGACTGCTGATCATTACCCGACCGGTAGCGATTTCCTGTACCGGATGATTGGCGCCATGATGGCCGAATTTCATTTTTTCAGTTTTGGCACCGCTGGCGAGCGCTAGTAACTGGTGTCCCAAGCAAATACCGAACACCGGCAATTTCGTTTCAAGAATAGCTTTGATCGCTTCAATGGCGTAAGTGCATGGTTCAGGATCGCCGGGGCCATTGGATAGAAATACGCCATCCGGATTCAGCGCCAGCACGGCTTCAGCACTTGTGGTTGCGGGAACAACCGTCACTCTGCAACCGCGGTTGACCAGCAACCTGAGTATGTTGCGCTTAACACCAAAATCATAAGCAACAACATGCTTGGTCAATTCAGCCGCCTGAGTATGGCCGGTTATCAAATCCCAGGTACTTTCGGTCCATTCATACACTTCGGACGTTGTGACTTCTTTAGCCAAGTCCAGTCCTTTCAAACCTGAAAAAGCATCAATAGCCGCTTTAGCCGCTTCCAGATCCAGAGATTCTCCAGCCACGATGCAACCACGCTGAGCGCCTTTGTCGCGCAACAAGCGCGTTAATTTGCGGGTATCAATATCGGCGATTGCGACGACATTGTTATCGAGCAAATACTGCTGCAAGGTTTTTTCAGAACGCCAGTTACTGGCTAACAAGGGTAAGTCTCTGATCACAAGACCACTAGCGAACACGCCGACAGACTCGTTGTCTTCATCATTTGTCCCAGTGTTGCCAATGTGCGGATACGTTAAAGTGACAATCTGCCGGGCGTAAGAAGGATCGCTTAGAATTTCCTGGTAACCGGTCATCGCGGTATTAAATACCACTTCACCCACCGAAAGCCCATCTGCTCCTATCGATACTCCGTTAAATACTGTTCCATCTTCCAATACCAATAATGCGGAGTTACTCAAACACGTCACCTCAAATATACAAAACGGGATGAGTCCGATCAAAGACTCACCCCGTTAAAGAAAACAAAACTTGTGTGATTTTACGAGATTATGCCGTTTTGGTCATTAACATTTTTAGACATTGAGCCTGACTACTGCTTGTCACTTGATGTTTAACCGCGCTTTACCCGACAAAGGAACTTTTCTAACCAGATCGGATAAGTTGATAAAGCCCCATTTACAATTACGCGCATCCTTATACTGAAAGCTAATGCAATAAGCTTTTTTTGCCTATCAACGCCAACGCGGATAAGGCCCGGAATATCTCGGACCATATCCATAAAAAGGACTGAAGTAAGGGTTATAACCAAAGCCAAATGCAAAACCGCCATTGCCATAGCATTCCTTACGATCATCCACCGGCCATAAATGAATAACATTGGCGGACACCACTGGCAGGCGTAGTTCTTTTTTGCCGATCAGTCGCGCCTCATCTCCCTTAAGCACACCGGCAACGGTAATTTCAGAATTGGCCGCATATTCCGCAGGATCCAGAAACTCCGGCGTTCTCACCACAAATCGGCCTTCACTGGGCTTGTCCAAACGCGGCTTGCCATAATGATTCAAAGGATACGAGAGCACCTGCACGACGCTGGCTGACTGTTCATTTTCTACATTAATCACCACACCACCCCAACGCACAGGGGCAGATGGAAAATTGGCGATGGCTTTATTGGCCTGCGGATAAGTCACATCCACTAAGGGCGCATCTTCGATAGCAGGCGGCAAGCTGGAACAGGCTGCCAACAGTAAAAACAAGGGATATATCGACCATTTCATTTGAAATCTCCTTAAGTCAGCACTAAGAACTTAAACCAAGTCCTGGTAGCAGGAAGGCTGGACTTAATTTCTCATATCCAAGTTGTGCTTAAAATCAGTCAATGATTAAAAATTAACCGGCAAATACCAACAAAAAGCCCACTTCCCCTCTTACTCGACAATATACTGGCAAGGCAAATAAATGCAAACTTGTGGCAACCCGATAAGCCGCAATGTATAGGGCGTCAATAGCGTAACGTATTGCGCCGAATTATTTATACGGGTGCAATTGGTCTCACACAGGACGGGGTTTGCAACCCCGTCCTTAACGTTTTGATGTTGTCGTCTCTCTTTATGAATCAATTAGGCCCTCACACGCATGCGATGCCAACGCGTTTGGCGGATACGATTACCGGTTGATACAGTAACCTCATACGGCGAGGAATATGGTTTGCCGATGAAGATTTTCGTCTGCGTGATGAGTTCGGTCATTACCATGTTGGCAATAACTGGCGTTTATATCTGGTAGAAGAAACGCTGGGCGCGGAACATGTTTCACCCCCGTTAAACTTAAGCCGACAGGTGTTCCGTCGAATGATGGCTTTCAACAAAGCGACACTTATTCCTCCAGATGACCTATCACATCCATGCGTTGATGCGGAATGCCAATCACATCAATACCGTAATCGGTCAGGGTGTAGAAAATGAGATGGCTTCCCTCTGGGAAACAATAGTAACCGGGCTTGATGTCGTCGCGGCTTTTTCCGATAGCGGGGTTCTCGGCCAGCCATGAAAACCGGATTAGCAATGTGCGGATATAGTGATCGGCCTGAGTAATTCCCCATTCTTCTAAGCTGTATAGCCAAATTTCTTCCAGGTCGATTTGTGCCAATTGCCTTAAGGTATAGCTACTCGTCATTTGCTGTGTTTTGTTCGTAGGGCTACCAGAAACTCTTCGCCGTCAAAATTTTCAACCAGGGGACTATTTTCACCGGCTTGGAGTTTACGGCGTAAGGCCTGCAGCTTTGCTTCATCCTCTTCAAGTTTGCGAAGGCCTGCGCGAACGACTTCACTGACCGACTGGAAGCGGCCTTCAGTTATTTTTTCTGATACGAAGCGGTCAAAATGCTCACCCAAGGTGACGGAGGTATTTCTGGGCATGATAGTAACCTCATAGGATATTTGTATTAGATATTAATACAATTTGATTCTGTCTGAAATAACATTTCTTACATTAACCATATGATCTGATTAATTACTGAGGTCGACCGGCAAATGATTACTTTCACAGGCGGCCATCAACGCAAAAAGCCGTAAGGCGTATTCGGTAAGGTGGATTCTTCTCACGCTGGACGGGGTTTGTAACCAATGTCGTTAAGTTAAGCCGTTCGTGGTGAGCCTGTCGAACCATGAACGGCTTAACCATTCGCCTTTCGACTTGCTCAGGACGAACGGTTGCCCCTTAACTAACGGCATTGGGTTTGTAACCCAGTTCCTAACGTATTGATGTTGCTGACCCTCATTATGAATCATACTGTGAAACCTTGCGAACGGGGCAACATGCCCCGTTCGGCTGAGATGTCTCAGTCCTGCAAATTGCATTCAGCATTCAGCTTTATGCTGCTTTTTGTTTACGTCGCTCCAGAGCTAACAATCCCATCAAGCCTGTCAACAAAGTCCAGACTGCTGCGGGCGCAGGAACTGGCGCTGCGACCAGCGATACTTCATCCAGGTTCCAGATACTGTTACTACCATTCGCTGAAGGATTGAAGAACTTTAGGACTGCAGCGGGATCGGGGGTACTGGCGGTGAATTGATACTGAAAGTGAGTGAAGGCCTAGTCATTTGATTTAGGTGTTTACATCGATTTTTTACGTCTTTGCAAACCCACTAAACCAGCAAGTCCACTACCCAGTAGCCAAACTGCGCCCGGTACCGGAACAGCAGACACGTTGGCGGCAATCTTGATGTTATCCACGCCTATAGCGCCATTGGTGGCAGTGTTTGTGTTCTCCAGATAACCGAAGCTCAGCCAATATAGACCGTTGGCGTCCGGAGCCGCCCAGGCTGCTGGTTAACAGGTTGATACTGGCAGGGTCATAGGCTTTTCCACTGATATTGATGGATTGGTCTAGGATGGTGGCTGTAGTCGTCAGTGGCGAAGCAATGTTGAAACCATTGCCCCCAACAAGAACGCACTAAACACCCAATCAAAACTGACGGTAATATCAGTAGTGCCAGCAGCCAGAGTAAACGGCATCGCAAACCCAAAGGCGCCAGCTGTCGGCGATCCTGCCAATTGGCCACTGTCGTCGCCCATCACCAGGAATTTGTTAGCAGTAGTGGCAGGTAAAAAAAGTTGGTGCCAGAAGACAATGCGAAGCGTTGTAGAGGGTTGCCAGCGTTATAGGTATTGATCGCATCGGTACCTAAACGAAGATTGACTGAGGCGGCTGTGGTAGTAGACGACCCCGAAGAACCAGTGGGTAAGGCAGTCGGGGTTGTTGTCAATAATGACTCAATAGTCGTGTTGCTGCCATCATCGAAATTCTCGTCCAGCACGTTGACTATTGTGGCTTGTGCTGATGCGCTAGCCAGGGAAAATACACTAGCCATCAAACCACTGAGCAATGGTTTGTTGATAAAGATTTGTTTCATACGTTTTCTCACTTTAAGTAAAAGAAAAATAAATTGCGGCAACTGCCGCAGTTTTGATCAAGCAATGCAGCCATTGCTTACATTGCTTGTTTACGACGCTCCAAAGCCAACAGCCCCATCATGCCAGTCAAGAATGACCATACTGCAGCAGGCACAGGAACAGCGCTCACGTTGCCAACCAAATTCAATGTCAATTGATAGGCCTGGCGAGTGCTGCTTGCTCCCAAATCCGCATCTGACAATGTCAGCAAATACTGAGCATTAAAAGCACCGGCGGTTGATGTCAGCAAGTTAGCCAAAAACACGTGGCTTGAACCCTGCGCCATACCCGAAAATGCAGCCAGATCAGTGCTGAAAGCACTGGCATTGCCGCTACCGATGACGCTTTGGCATCGGCATGATTAAACAGGTTAAATGCTAATGCCGGACTGCTGCTGTTTAAAGCAACGTTAAAGCAACGTTGCCAAAATCCAGTGTTAAGGCACTGGAAGCGGAATTGCCGTCAAAAGACGCTAGTGCATGGATTAGGTAGTTGTACTTGGCTTGCAGATTGCCCGCCCAATTGACTGAATAAGTGGCAGACGAGCCGCTAGCTTGTCCCGCATTGGTTGATAGGGTGTCGGTGACAGAAAGACTTGGTAAAGTTAAGGTCGCATTCACCGTGCCGCTGCTACCCAATAGGACCGCGCAAGCCGTTAAAGGTACGTGGTGCGTACCCTACCAAGCCTATCGTTGGCGAATAACCGCAGTATGTATATGGCAAGCCTACATCTCAAACATACTGATCAATGTGGCAGTAATGTTCTTTTGCGTTTTACCGTCTACCGTCCCCAGCTTTTTCACTAGTTTGAGCTTATCGACTGCTCTTATCTGGTCCAGCAACACCAGACCTTCCTTACCTTGAAACACCAGTTCCACTCTTGACGGCGCGTTAAAGCCTTGAGTCGTCATAGGAGCAATCAATACCGTCTTGAGACAATTCATTTCATTGGGGGAAATAACTACACAGGGCCTCGTTTTTTTAATTTCACTGCCCACTGTCGGGTCCAGTTCGATGAGATAGATATCAAACCGATTGACTACCATTCCCATACCTCACCACTAGCAAGCTCGGCCGAGTGATCAAGATTGCCGTCAGTTTGATTAATTTCTTGCTTAAGTTGTACCGCAGACAGGTTTTTAAACTGCTTTTCCCAGCCTTGTCGGGTTGTTTTTATCGGTGTAATTAACAAGCCGTTATCAACTAATTGAATTTCAATTTCCGTATTTTGAAGATTAGGCCGCTGAATAAGCAGTTGTGGAATTCTGATGCCTTGTGAATTTCCTATTTTGATTAAATGCGCCACCAATCTCTAAATCAGCAGTCACCTTTCCTTCAACTTAGCGCTGGCAAAGGATACAATGCCGCTCTTTACTTCCGTGCCGATTGATAAAAATGTCCAGCCGATTTGAGCAACCTAACCCGCCAGCCAAAAAACTACTTAGCTCCAATATCAGGTATGAATGCGGGGATGCTGCGTATGATAAGGGCAGACAATATTACGAAAAAGGCTATGTATTGGATGTCATCGTCAAGAATGAAGGCACACTGTTTACGCAAATAAATTCGACCGTTCAAGGCACCGGCGCCATTCCTTATAAGCAAAACATTCGCATTACCTGGAGCCCCGACTTTAGATCTACCGACATCAACGGCTCGTGTACCTGCCCTATGGGCTATAACTGCAAACATGTCGCCGCCGTTTGTCTAGCACACCAACAAAACGGCCAAGTCAGCGCTCAGCCCAAAGCCCCTGTCGTACCGACTTGCCTGGACTGGCTAAACAACCTTAATAAGCTGCCTGTAAAAGTGGATGATCCTTATCAGGACTTTCTCGTTTATATTCTTAAACCATCAAAATCAGCTCACGAGCTGAATATTGAGTTTTTGATTACCAAGGAAAAAAAATCCGGTGGTTTAGGAAAAGGCCGTAAAACGTCACTGAATAATTTACGTTATAGCTACAGTTATTTGAGTTTCATCCAACCGGAAGACGCTGAAATTACCAAACTATTATCTGCGCTTTCGGTGTCAATGTTGGGCGAACCAATCCTCAGTGGTGTAACCGGCCATATAGCGCTGACTAAAATGCTGGAAACCGGACGACTGTTCATACAAGATACCGATCACCAGCCATTAATCAGCGGCGAACCACGGGCACTGAGTTTGGAATGGGAAGCCTTAAGTTCCAACGCATTCCAGTTGCGCGTCGGTGTGGAGCCCTCGGCAAAACTGATTCTGACTGATCCACCGCAATACCTGGATGCATTGTCAGGCACATTAGGCTTGGTCAACATTCATAATCTAACCCTGGCGCAAATCAACAGCTTCCTCACTGCTCCTCAAGTGCCTCCAGAATATGCCGAAGAATTCAGTTTGCGCTTGGCGTTGGAACATCCTGAACTGCCGCTGCCACCGCCTAAAAAGCTTGAGTTGACCGAACTCGACAACATACCCCCTGTGCCCAGTCTGTATTTGTTTGGTAGTCAACTGCTACCTAATCTGCCCTACAGCCACTTCATGCAAGTCAATTTTCTTTATGATGACAACGAAGTCAATGCCTTTGGCTCTGAAGAATTCAGCATCGTTAAAACCGATAACGGCCTGGTCCGCATAAAACGCGACCAAGACACAGAACGCACGGCCATTACGCAATTAGTCAATCTCGGCTTTGACCAGATACCGCAGTCACCATCGACGAAAAAGGAATTAGTATTATTCAGCGTCGGTAACTCGCCCCTGGAAACCACCGAGCGCTGGCGACAGTTTTTGCAAGACACCCTTCCTGAGCTAAAGCAACAAGGCTGGGAATGCACAATCGACGACAATTTTTTGCTGAATTTTCAAAGCGCACAAAATTGGGACGCTGAAATCGATGAAGGCCAGAATGACTGGTTTGAAATGCGCTTTACTGTCGAAGTTAACGGTCAAGCCCTACCCTTGTTGCCTCTTTTGATGCCGATATTGGAGCATTACGATCCGGAAAACTTGCCCGACATTCTCAACATTCCGCTGGTTGACCACAGCTATTTGTATTTACCCAGCGAAAAAATAAAACCGTTTCTGGCCATATTGATGGAGCTCTTCAACACCAGTAGCCTCGACAAAAACGGCAATTTGAAGATGTCTCGTTTTAATGTTGCCAGCCTGGCGGATTTGGAAAGCCACAGTTATGGCTTGTTTTCGATTCGCGGCGGTAAATCGCTGCGGGAACTGGCGCAAAAAATCCAGAATTTTAGCGGCATTGAACATACCAACCTGCCTGAAAACTTCACTGCTACATTGCGTAATTATCAGCAGGACGGATTGAACTGGCTACAATTCCTGCGTGAATATCAGTTCGGCGGCATTTTGGCTGATGACATGGGCTTGGGCAAAACCATTCAAACCCTCGCCCATTTGTTACTGGAAAAACAAAGTGGCCGCATGACGTCGCCGTGTCTGATTATCGCCCCCACCAGCTTGATGAGTAACTGGCGACGCGAAGCCGAACGCTTTACCCCGGAACTTAAAGTGCTGATATTACAAGGCGCGGACCGTCACCAGCTATTTGACCAAATCAACACTCACGATCTGGTGTTAACCACATATCCGCTATTGCCCAGGGATGAAGACACGCTGCTTGAGCATAAATATCATTATCTAATTCTGGACGAAGCCCAAACCGTTAAAAATCCGCTGGCCAAGGCTGCGCAAGTCGTCCGCCGCATCAATGCCAGCCACCGTTTGTGCCTGACCGGTACGCCAATGGAAAATCATCTGGGCGAATTATGGACACAATTTGATTTTCTGATGCCGGGCTTTCTGGGCGACAACGCAAATTTCAAAAAGCTTTACCGAACGCCGATCGAACTGCATGGCGATAATGCGCAGCGCTCGCGTTTAATCCGCCGTATTGCCCCCTTCATGCTGCGTCGCACAAAAAGCGAAGTTGCGACCGAACTCCCGGCCAAAACTGAAATCATTCGTTCGGTGCCCCTATACGAAAAACAAGCCGCCTTATACGAAAGCATCCGCCTGACCATGGAAAAAAAGGTGCGCGACGCCATCGCTGAAAAAGGCTTGGCACGCAGCCACATCACCATCCTTGATGCCTTATTAAAACTCAGACAAACCTGCTGTGACCCACGTACCTTGGCACTGAAAGAAGCGCAAAAGATCCACCAGTCGGCCAAACTCGATTTATTGATGGAAATGCTCCCCGAACAATTGGAAGAAGGTCGGCGTATTCTGGTGTTTTCCGCCTTCACGCGCATGATCACTCTGATTGAAGAAGAATTAACCAAGCGCCAGATTGGTTATACCAAGCTGACCGGCCAAACCCGCAAGCGCGACGAAGCCATCGAATTATTCAAAAGCGGCGCCGTCGACGTGTTTTTAATCAGCCTGAAAGCCGGTGGTGTGGGGTTAAATCTGACCGAAGCCGATACCGTCATCATTTACGATCCTTGGTGGAATCCGGCCGCCGAAAGCCAGGCCACCGACCGAGCCCACAGAATCGGCCAGGACAAACCGGTATTCGTCTATAAACTGATCACCGAAAACACCGTCGAAGAAAAAATCCTGGCCATGCAGGAGAGAAAACGCGCCCTGGCCAATGGCATTTATGGCGAAGGCGATAAAGAAGAAGGCTTAAAACTTACAGCAGAAGATCTAACGGCGTTGTTTGATCCCTTGTAGGATGGGTAGAACGCAGTGAAACCCATCAAAAAGCTGCCTTTTATTCAAAGATCTAACAGCATTGTTTGATCCCTGCTAAGTGTTAAATCAGCAGGATCTATTTCGAATTACTTGAATTCCGTAAGAACGTCGTTATTTTGCATCAGTTATAATCGCCCCTGTTCTCTCATTTAAAGAAGGAGTTACGACCATGAAACGTTCGATGATAGTTGTAGCAATGTGTATGCTCGTTCTTATTGGTTGCGCAGGCACAACATCGACAGATATTCGAAAAGCAACCGCCTCGTCTTCCGGGGAAAAGCCCATCGACATCGTTGTTTATCGAAGCCCAACCTGCGCTTGCTGTTCAAAATGGATGGACCATTTGCAAGAGAACAATTTTAACGTGAAGGAAATTCGCAGCAACAACGAAGTTCAGGAGCTTAAGGATAAATACGGCATCACGGCTGAAATTTCCTCCTGCCACACCGCCATCGTCGATGGTTATGCCATTGAAGGCCATGTGCCGGCCGATGACATTAAAGCCTTGCTTAAAACCAAGCCCAAAGTTACCGGCATCAGCGTTCCCGGCATGCCGATCGGCACTCCCGGCATGGAAATGGGCAGCGACAAAGAAACCTTTGATGTCTTGAGTTTTGAACGCGGCAAGCCCGAACAAGTCTTCAAAAGTTACAAGGGCAATTAGCATTGTTGCTTCCAGCAAGTTCCACGGAAGCAATCAACTGAAATGAAATTCTCCCTGATTATTCCCACAATCAACGAAGCCGATAACATCCAGGCGTGTTTATCGGCGTTGCAGTCAGTGCGCCGTGACTGCGAGTTGATTGTGGTCGACGGCGGCAGCAAAGATAACACCGTGGTACTTGCCAAAGGCTTGGCCGATCAAATTCTCAACTCACCGCAAGGCCGGGCCAAACAAATGAATGTCGGCGCTCAACATGCCCATGGCGACATTCTGCTATTTCTGCATGCCGACACTTTTTTACCCGGCAATGCCTTGGCACTGATCGACCGAAATATTGATAGTACCCGACAATGGGGACGCTTCGACATTCAGCTGGAAGGCCGGTATGTCATGCTCAAAGTCATTGCCCAATTGATGAACTGGCGCTCCCGTTTAACAGGCATTGCCACCGGCGACCAGGTCATTTTTGTTACCAAAAAGGCATTTGCCGCGGCAGGTCAATTCCCGGACATCGCTTTAATGGAAGATATCGCTCTCTGCAGCAAATTGCTTAAGCTAACGCCACCAGTTTGCCTGAAAGCCAAGGTCCGCAGCTCGGGGCGACGCTGGGAAGCATTCGGTATCTATAAAACGATATTACTTATGTGGAGTCTGCGCCTACGCTA
>JABFRC010000329.1 GCA_013141375.1 Methylococcaceae bacterium
TACTACGTGTTTGTCGCTCGTCGTGAAGAAGATACCAAACCTGTAGGCTTTATAGCACTCTATGAAAGTTATGCGCTATATGCGGAAGGTATCTTTGGCACCATACCAGAGCTTTACGTTCGTCCGGAGTACCGATCAAAAAACGTGGGGCTAAAACTAATTTTTCAGGCAAAGTCTTTCGGTACATCACACGGTTGGAAACGTTTGGAAGTGACAACGCCGCCGCTCCCACAATTTAACCGGGCAATAACATTTTATGAGCGTGAAGGCTTTACCATTACCGGCGGCCGAAAGTTAAAGCTTGAGCTATAGAGCGGTCATTTAATAAAACGGTCAATACAATTTCCTTGTTCAGTCCAGAACTGTACAACAGGGAACCTCGAAAAACCCCGCACATTGATTAGCTCATTGAGAACGATGACCTATCAATTAATCAGTGACCCTCATGGTTCGATCACAACAAATGTAACAGGTTTTTTGAGGTTCCCAATTGACGCCGCAAACTTGCGAGCGCGTTACTTTTTTTTCAAATTCATATCATTTCTTGGCAGTGCATCCGCTAGGTTTACCTAGATTTAGCAAACACAGCTGAAAAATCCGTCCAACCTCGTTTTATACCCTCCGCAGAGAGGGCGAAATCCAATATTTTTATTGCTAATGTATGGACCAAGAATTGATCCACTTAATTCAGGGGCCAATTCCAATGCCTATGAATCAACTCTTGTGAGGATAAAAAATGAACCTATTACCCCCCATAAAAAACGCACTCCTTGTAACAGTTGGATTACTTCTTTCTGCAAACGCTCTGGCTGAGATCGACTGCGGCAAACTCATCTCAGGCAATCTCATTTTCGCCAGCCATCAAGCCGAATGTCATTTAAACGACGACACCAACCGCATCGCCTGCCCATCTGACGACGGGAAGTTGACGTTTGACGATGAGGACGATCCTGATGAAGGCGGCCAGTTATTCGGTGCCGATGTTTTTAAATAACAGGCATAGCCAAACATTGTTTAATTTAGGAGTTCGCCATGCGTATCTTACTTATCTCAACCGCATTTTCGGGTTTAACCCAACGTTTTTATACCGAACTGGAGGATGCCGGTTACGATGTGTCTGTGGAGTTACATCTGGGCAACGAAGCTCGACTGATCGAGGGAGTAGAGCTATTTAAACCGGACCTTATCCTTTGTCCGTATTTGACCCGGCGCATACCAGCAGTCATTTATCAGAATTTTAAATGCTTGATTGTGCATCCGGGTATCAAGGGTGATCGTGGGCCGTCATCACTTGACTGGGCTATTCAGGAAGGATTGGCCGAATGGGGTGTCACTTTGTTGGAAGCCGCCGAAGAAATGGATGCCGGTCCTATTTGGGCCAGCAAAACGTTTCAACTACGTCAGGCGACTAAAAGCAGTGTCTTTAATCGAGAAGTCAGCCAAGCGGCCGTCGAGTGTTTATGGGAAGCCTTGACCTACATCGATGTGCCCGATTTTCAACCGCAGCCGCTGGATTACACCCGAACAGATGTTACGGGCCAATTACGGCCAATGATGAAACAATCTGATCGATCCATTGATTGGAAATATCATACGACCGCCGATATATTGAAACGTATTCATGCGGCCGACGGCAGTCCTGGCTTACTTGACGAGATATACGGAAAATCGTTTTATTTGTTCAATGCCCAAGCGGAAAACCACTTAACCGGAAAACCTGGAGACATCATTGCCATCGCTAAT
This sequence comes from Methylococcaceae bacterium, assembly GCA_013141375.1. Taxonomy (GTDB): domain Bacteria; phylum Pseudomonadota; class Gammaproteobacteria; order Methylococcales; family Methylomonadaceae; genus JABFRC01. Next base: position 1,744 of record JABFRC010000329.1, read on the forward strand.
CTGGCGATTTGCAGGGCAACTGTTGATGGTGCAGTTTGGATAGGCCATCTTAAACCCAAGTCTAGCGATGGCTACAGCATCAAACTGCCTGCGGTAATGGTGCTTAGAGGACTTTTTCCGAAACTGCAGCGTGGATTTCTTGGTAGTAGACCAAAGTCCATCATCAGCATTGGGATCGATTATAAAATCCCAGGACAACAATTACCCTGCCAGGAAGTTTGGTACGAACTTGACGGTTCTGCCGCCTATCTTCACTTTCCATTTCATAACGGTGGCATGAGTACGGCGCAATGCCAGTTGTTACTGAGTGTGTATCGACATTTATCATCCTTAAACATCAAAGCCATTATATTAATGGGCGGAGAGGGCTTTTGGTCCAACGGTATTCATCTTAATCATATCGAAGCCGCTGAAAACCCCGCCGACGAATCCTGGCATAACATCAATGCGATGGATGACTTAATTCATCAAATCATCAACACACCAGATAAACTGACTATTGCGGCGGTAGCGGGTAATGCCGGTGCCGGTGGTGCTATTTTGGCCATAGCACCCGACTTGGTGTGGGTCAGAGACGGCGTGGTATTCAATCCCCATTACAAAAACATGGGGGAGTTATACGGCTCGGAATATTGGACTTATTTATTACCCAAGCGAGTTGGCCAGACCGGTGCCAGGCAGTTGACCGAACAACGCTTGCCGATCAGTGCCAAGAAAGCCTGGCGTCTGGGCATGATCGATCAACTTCTAGATAAAACCCATAAATTGTTTACTGCTCAAATCAAGTACCTAGTCAGCGACTTGCTAGCCGATCAGGCAAAGTTTAACCAATTGTTGACGGCAAAAGCCCGAACCCGCTGTCTTGACGAAGCCATTAAGCCCGTAGCTGCCTATCGGCGATTCGAATTGACCCAAATGTACGCCAATTTTTACTCCGACAATGCCTATCATGCGGCGCGACAACGTTTCGTCTACAAGCAGTCCTGCAATAAAACGCCAGCCAATCTGGCCAAGCATCGTCAGTTGTCGGCAATACAAGTAGTTCTTCAGGACAGTGCTTTGCATTCTGTCCGGCAGGAACGAAAGTATGCGAGTAACCCTACCACTTTGCGGGCTCAGGCCTATTTCGTTTAAACGTTTCAATCACCTCCGGCGCCAAGGGCAACAGTTCATCGATACGGCTATTTGGCCAGGTGGGCAATTTTTCCAAGG
>JABFRC010000309.1 GCA_013141375.1 Methylococcaceae bacterium
TTATAGAACTATAAATGCCTTAAAATCAGACTATATTTCCTGCTCACAGCCCTTCCACCTCACAAAACCCACATGAACCAAGCTCTCAACAACAAGTACGCTAAAAAACTGCGCGGTGTTAATCTGGGCGGCTGGCTGGTGTTGGAAAAATGGATGACGCCCAGTCTCTTTGAAGGATTGCAGGCTTTAGATGAAACAAGCTACTGCGTTGAATTAGGCGATCGAGCCGAACAGTCTCTAAAACAACACTGGAATAGTTTTATCACTCGCGATGATTTTGCCTGGCTGGCGCAACGTGGCATCAATGCCGTGCGTATTCCAGTCGGTCATTGGATTCTTGGGCCGGGCTATCCCTATCATTCCAGTTATGGCGATAATCCAGAGCCTTTCGTAGTGGGCGGCATTGCCGTTTTGGATAGCGCTTTTGACTGGGCCGAAGAATTTAGCTTGGCCATCGTGCTGGATCTGCATGCGGCCCCCGGTTGCCAAAACGGCTTTGATAACGGCGGTATTCAGGATGTCTGCGAATGGCATTCGCGGCCGGAATACATCAACTTTTCGTTGCTGGTTCTGGAACGCTTGGCTCAGCGCTATCAACATCGCTCGGCATTGCATGCGATCGAAGTGCTGAATGAGCCGCATTGGGATATTCCAACCAAATTGCTGAAAGACTATTATCTCAATGCCTATCTGCGCATTCGGCACTATTGCCGGCCTGAAAATGTTACTGTGGTCTTTCACGATGGCTTCAGGTCTTTTAAGGAATTTTCCGGCTTTATCAGCCAGTCATCATTTAATAATGTGGCTCTGGACATACATCGATATCAATGTTTTGCTCGGGAAGACATTGACGCAGACATTTATCGGCATATAGTCAAATCGGTAGACGATTGGAAAGCCGAAGCCGATGAGATAAACAACGAACTGGGCCAACCGGTTTACCTGGGTGAATGGAGTTTGGGCCTTGATTTAAAAGTCGTATCGCTTTGGGCTGAAGGGCCGTTTAATCACGCCTTGCAAAATACGGATAATTTCCAATTGGCTGTGGCCTATCGAGCTTATGCGGCTGCGCAATTACTTACTTTTGAAAAATATTTGGGCTGGTTTTTTTGGAGTTACAAAACCGAGACTGCACCCGCCTGGTGTTTTCGTGATTGTGTTGAGCAAGGCTGGTTACCTGATCGATTTGCATGAAAACTTCAGTTGGCTGATGATTTTTGTGAGCTACACTACACTTAATTTTAAATTTAAGCCCCCTCCAAGAGACTAATTATGACAACTCCCAATATAAGTAATCCGGCATTAACGCCGGAAGAAGTTCAATTAATCAATGCCTATTGGCGCGCCTGTAATTACCTCGCCGCGGGCATGATTTATTTGCAGGAAAACCCGCTATTAAAGCTGCCGCTGGCGCCAGAGCATATCAAAAACCGCTTGCTGGGCCATTGGGGTTCCAGTCCCGGTTTAAGCTTTATGTATGTGCATTTAAACCGACTGATCAATAAATATGATCTCAATGCCTTATTTATGGCGGGCCCCGGTCATGGTGCGCCGGGTTTGTTGGGGCCGATTTATCTGGAAGGCACTTATGCCGAGGTGTACCCCAACAAAGGCGAAGATGAAGAAGGCTTGTTGCAATTCTTCAAGGAATTTTCATTTCCAGGCGGCATTGGCAGTCATTGCACGCCGGAAATGCCGGGCTCTATCCATGAAGGCGGCGAGCTGGGTTACAGTATTTCCCATGCTTACGGTGCGGCGTTTGATAATCCTGACTTAATTGTCGCTGTGGCAGTGGGTGATGGCGAATCCGAAACCGGACCGCTGGCAACGTCCTGGCATAGTAATAAATTCCTCAACCCGATTCGTGATGGTGCGGTATTACCGATACTCCATTTAAATGGTTACAAGATCAACAACCCGACCTTGCTGTCGCGGATTTCCCATGATGAGTTGGAGAAGCTGTTTCAAGGTTATGGCTACACACCTTACTTTGTTGAAGGCAGCGACCCGGAAACCATGCATCAATTGATGGCTGGCACAATGGAAGCCTGTGTATTGGAAATCCGTCGAATTCAAGAGCACGCTCGTACTACGGGTGATTCATCAAGACCACGCTGGCCGATGATCGTTTTGCGCAGTCCCAAAGGTTGGACCGGTCCGAAAGAAGTCGACGGCCATAAAGTAGAAGGCTTTTGGCGTTCACATCAGGTGCCATTGAGCAGCGTCAAAGAAAACCCTCAGCATCTTAAACAGCTGGAAGACTGGTTACGCAGTTATCACCCCGACCAACTGTTTGATGCCAACGGCACCTTGATTCCAGCCTTAAAAGCCTTGGCTCCCAAAGGCAATCGCCGTATGAGTGCCAACGCGCATACCAATGGCGGCTTGCTAAGAAAAGCACTGCGCATGCCTGATTTTCGTGATTACGCCTTTACGCTGGATAAACCCGGCACAGTCTCGGCGGAAAACACCCGGCCACTAGGCAAGTTTTTACGCGACATCATGCGCGAAAATATGACTAACTTCCGCGTGTTTGGGCCGGATGAAAACAGCTCGAACAAGCTGGATGATGTGTACGCCGTCAGCAAGAAAACCTGGCTGGCTGATCGTTTTCCGGAAGATACCGATGGTGGCGAGTTAGCTGCCGATGGCCGGGTGATGGAAATGCTGTCTGAACATACCCTGGAAGGCTGGCTGGAAGGCTATTTGTTAACGGGTCGTCATGGCTTTTTCTCCACTTACGAAGCCTTTGTGCATGTCATTGACTCGATGTTCAATCAACATGCCAAATGGTTGGCGATGGCTAAAGCCGTGTCTTGGCGGGCTCCGGTTTCATCACTGAATTTACTGATTACCTCAACCGTCTGGCGCCAGGATCACAACGGTTTTACCCATCAAGATCCCGGTTTTCTTGATTTAGTTGTCAACAAAAGCTCCGAAGTGACACGGATTTATTTGCCGCCTGACGTCAATTGCCTGCTGTCAGTTGCCAACCATTGCTTGAACAGTACCAATTACATCAATGTGATTGTTTGCGATAAACAAAAGCATCTGCAATACCTGGATATGGATGCCGCGATCAAGCATTGCACCAAAGGCATCGGCATTTGGGAATGGGCCAGCAGCGATGGCAATGTCGAGCCCGATTTAGTCATGGCAAGCGCCGGCGACATTCCAACCAAAGAAGCTCTGGCGGCTACTGCCTTGTTACGCGAATTCTTCCCCGACATAAAAATTCGTTTTATTAATGTCGTGGATTTATACAAACTGGCGCCGAGTAGCGAGCATCCGCATGGCTTGTCAGATCGCGATTTTGATAGTCTGTTTACTTTGAATAAACCGATCATTTTCAATTTCCATGGTTATCCATGGCTGATACACCGCTTGGCTTATCGTCGTAACAATCATAAAAACCTGCATGTGCGCGGCTACAAAGAAAAAGGCAGCATCAACACACCGCTGGAACTGGCCATTCAAAACGAAATCGACCGTTTCAGTCTGGCCATTGACGCCATTGATCGTATCCCGGCCCTGCAAATTTCAGGTGCGCATGTAAAACAAAAACTGCGTGATCGTCAGATTGAATGTCGGGCATATGCCTATGAGCATGGTACTGACAGACCGGAAGAAGATCATTGGCAATGGCCGGGTTCTAACTAAGCGAGCCTGGTTGATTTTATGAGCGCCTGCCTGCTGGTCATTAATGCCGGCTCGTCCAGTATCAAGTTTGCGCTGTACGGCTTGGCTGAAGACGGTGGTCTTATCGGCGAACTCAACGGGCAAGTAGCAGGTATTGGCGCTCAGGGACGGTTTACCGTCTCTGACGCGGCCGACAACAGTTTAATTGATCAACAACTTCCTGCCCATGCAACGGAGCAACACAGCCAAGCCTTTGAGGTTATTTATAAGTGGCTGTTAGCTTATTTAAAAGGCCGGACGTTGCTGGCAGTGGGGCATCGAATTGTGCATGGCGGGCAGCTTTATGCGGCGCCGGTGCGCATCGACGATCAGGTAATCGAACATCTTGAAGCCCTGATTCCGCTGGCGCCGCTGCATCAACCTCACAATCTTGCGCCCATTCGGGAATTGCAAAAACTACTGCCGGTCTTACCGCAAGTTGCCTGTTTTGACACCGCCTTCCACTACACCCAACCCGAAGTCGCTCATCGCCTTGCTTTGCCTCGAAAGTTTACCGAGGCAGGTCTCAGGCGCTACGGCTTTCATGGGCTGTCGTATGAATATATTGCCAATTTACTGCCGGAATTAAAGCTTGCCGGTGCGCGCGTGATTGTTGCGCATCTTGGCAGTGGCGCCAGCCTTTGTGCTCTGGAAGACTGCCAAAGTGTCGCCACTACCATGGGTTTTTCACCGCTGGATGGATTGGTGATGGGTACGCGCTGTGGAAGTATTGATCCGGGCGTGTTGCTTTACTTGATGGATCATTACCAGTTGGATGCCCGCGCACTGGAAAAATTGCTGTACTTTCAATCCGGGTTACTGGGGATTTCCGGCATTTCTGCCGATATGGCAACCTTGTTAGCCAGTTCAGATCCACATGCTCAGGAAGCTGTTGAATCATTTGTCTACAGAGTCACGCGCGAGCTGGGCTCGTTAGTTGCGGCTTTGGGCGGCCTTGATGCATTGGTGTTTACCGGTGGCATTGGTGAGCATTCGGCAATCATTCGTCAGCGTATTTGCCGGCAAGCCGCGTGGCTGGGTGTCGTTCTCGATGAAAACGCAAACCAGCAACAAAGCCCGCGCTTTAGCATTTCAACACCTGATTCAATAATCTCAACGTGGGTTGTACAAACCGATGAAAATTTGATGATTGCGCGGCATACGCTGGAGTTGCTGGATTACCAGACATCTTGAAAACCTTTGTTCGGTGCCTGATTGGTTGAAAATGTGTAAAAGTGCCGATTACTGAAAACGGCACTCCACAATCCAACCATCCCGCAGCCAGGCTTGCAAGTATCCAGCTGCATGCATGATCACTTGTTCTTCATCGAACCATTCGCACAAGCCACTGCAGACGTCAGCAAAACTCTCACCCTTAATGAAGGCATCAACTGCAAAGGCTTCTTCAACCGATAACGAACGAAATAACAGTTTTAGATGTTGCCGCCAGATAATCCAGGCTTGTGTGTCCGGGTTTGCTGTGAATAAGGGAAGCGGGTCTTTATCAGTTGCGGCTTGCCAAATTTGCGGTGTGTTGTACTGCAAATCTATACGGCGCAGCGATGGATGCAATGTTAATTTTAGCGACGGCCATTCGTCTGCTGCGATAGCCGCCATGCGGTTGTAATCAATGACGGCTTTATCCGGTGCATCGAAGGCTTCGCTCAGCGCCCATTCAAATGCGGTCAGTTCCGCAACTTCTGCCTGGCTTGCGTAGGGCTGTGCTGCTGTCAAAAAACGATTCAGATGTCTACCAAACCAGCGTATCGAAAATTGGTCTGAAGGCGATGTATCAATATAAGCTCGACACATAGTGTCATAGTCCTCATCGCCCAAGTATTGTTGTAATGCAGGATAATCGGCGCTTAAGGCTTCGATCAAACGCAGACGATAGGCGTCGGTATACACTTTAAAACGCACGGTAGATGAGGCTTGATCCGTATCAACGACAAAGTCCGGCGGAGTGTCCTGTAACTGCAAGACTGCGGATTGGAAGGCTTGTTGCAGTTCATTCAATGATAAGGCTTTATCTGTCATGCCACCAACTCCAGTGATGCGGTAATCTGTCTGGCGATATCCAGTTCTGCCAGCAATTCGTTCATGGGCGGAATATTGTCGTCGCGTTCAATCATGGTGGATATCATTCCAAAACGACGCAGCGCGGCTTCATACAGCTTCCACACTGAGTCAATGACAGTATCGCTATGGGTATCGATGATGATGTGTTCCAGATCGAGATGGCCGGCAATATGAAATTGCTGGACACGATTGACTAGTACATTATCTAAATAGTCCAGCGGATCGAAGGCATGGTTGCGGGCGCTGACAAAGATGTTATTGATGTCGAGCAAAATCAGGCAGTCTGAGCGCTCTGCCACGGCATTGAGAAAGTCCCACTCGCTCATTTCTGAGTGCGCATAAGTGATATAGCTGGAAACATTTTCCAGCAGTATTTGTCGACCGAGAAAGTCTTGAACCGTGTTGACACGGTCTGCAACATGTCGGATTGCTTCTTCGGTATAAGGTAGCGGCAAAAGATCGTGTAGATTTACGCCGTTAACGCCGGTCCAGCAAAGATGATCGGAAATCCAGGCGGGATCAATGCGCTCTGCCAGTGCTTTAACCTGTCGTAAATAATCAAAATTTAAGGCATCGGTGCTGCCGATAGAAAGCGATACGCCGTGCATCACCATAGGATAATCGGCACGAATGCTGTCAAGATAATGCAGCGGTTTGCCGCCGGGGACGAGATAATTTTCGGTGATGATTTCAAACCAATCCACCGGGGGTTTGTCGGCCAGAATGGTTTCATAATGATTAGTGCGCAAACCTAAACCAAAGCCGAGATTGCGTCGCTGGTTTACTACAGACATAAATTCGTGCCTTCAAGTAACTAAAAAACAAAAGGGGCAAGAATATTGCCCCTTTGCAACCTGAAAAGGTTTTTTACATGGTTGGAGCCGGCCCGACTTTGCCGCCTTTATCAGTACATTCTTTTTTGGTTGTGGTGATCACGCCTTGACCTTTGCAGGCATTTTGGCCTTTGCAAGAGCTGCTTGCGGTAGCGCATTCTGATTGTCCCTTGCAGGCATTGATGCCTGTGCAGCTTACTTTGGCTTCCTGAGCTGTACCTTCTGCTGCCAGAACCGGGCCAGCCATGAATACGCTTGCTACTGCAGTGGCCAATAACATTCCTGATGTGTTTGATTTTTTCATTGTTTTTCCTGTCTTGTTAGTTGAGTGAAACACAATGCCGCATGCATCCAGCCAATTGGCATAAGAGCCCCCTTTCATGCCGCAAAGGGGGATAAACTCGCACCGAGTAGGGCGATCCAGTCGTTGGCATCCATGCATACGATTCAGGTTTGGTTTAGCAGTGCAAAATTGGTGATTACTGGCTTTAGGGAATCTCTAAAAATTGCACTTCGACTGTTCGATAAACTCACAGCTCAGTGCGAACGTTTGTCTTATTGAATCAATTATTTATCCGTTCGTGCTGAGCCTGTCGAAGGATGAATGGATGATTTTTAGAGGTTCCCTTTATATTAAAAGTCGCCAGCGTTCGTTCATCTTAATCAGTCGTTGATAAATTATTGATGAATGCTCTGCAAATCGTCATTCAACGCTTAGCCGTTATGTCCACTGATTATCTCGGGTTTCGCGCATTCTGTATACAGCCAGCAAGCTGATGGCGGCTGCTATTGAAACATAAGCGCCAACCCAGGCAAGTCCACCTTCGCTTACTAAACGTTGTGCAATATAAGGTGCAAATGAAGCCCCCAGAATGCCGCCCAGATTATAAGCGGTGCCGGCACCGGTATAACGCAATTGAGTGGGAAATAACTCCGGAAGCAGCGCGCCCATGGGGGCAAAGGTTGCGCCCATTAGAAACAGTTCCAATGCCAGGAATGCGGTGATGATTAATGGCGAACCGCTTTCCAGCATCGGCTGTAACGCAAAGCCCGACAGACATGCGGCGGAACTTGCGATAAGCAGCACAGGCCTGCGTCCGAATTGATCCCCTGCCCAGGCTGAAAGCGGTGTAGCAGCGGCCATAAAAATCACCGCAATACACAGCATGCCAAGAAATTGCTGACGGGGAATATGAAGTGAGGTGGTGCCATAGCTTAAGGAAAAAACCGTTGCGATATAAAACAACGCATAGCAAACCACCATGCCTAACGCACCTAACAGCAGCGATGAGCCATGATGTTTCAGTATTTCCAACACCGGTAGGCTAACCCGCTGATGTTGAGCTAATACTTTGGCAAATACCGGCGTTTCATCAAGCGCCAGTCGAACGTATAAGCCGATGACAACTAATACTGAACTGGCAAGAAACGGCAGTCGCCAGCCCCAGTCTTTAAATTCCTGATCACTCAATAGATGTGCCAGTAACAGAAAACTTCCGGTTGCCAATAAAAAACCCACCGGTGGCCCGAGTTGGGGAAACATACCGTACCAGCCGCGTTTTCCGGCCGGCGCATTTTCTGTGGCCAACAGTGCCGCACCACCCCATTCTCCACCCAGGCCGATGCCTTGCCCAAAACGCAACAGGCACAACAACACTGGTGCCCAGGTGCCAATCTCTGCATAAGCGGGTAATACACCGATCAGAGTTGTCGAGATGCCCATCACCAGTAATGAGGTGACCAAGGTCGTTTTACGTCCGATGCGATCGCCAAAATGGCCGAATAACATTGCGCCCAAGGGTCGGGTTAAAAATGCGACGGCAAAGGTCAAAAAACTGCTCAAAGCCTGAGTTGCCGGATCGCCATCGGGAAAAAATACCGGGCCAATCACTAACGCTGCGGCCATGCCGTAGATATAAAAATCATAAAATTCGATAGCGGTGCCGATAAAGCTGGCCAGTGCGATGCGGGTAACGGATGGGGCGATGGCAGTGTCGGACAATGGGTGGCCTGTGACTGATGTGGATTTATGGGGGCAGAATAGACTAAGAGAGACTTTCTGATTTTGTTAGGCGGATTCTATCAGTAAAAATTGATTCGAGTATCTGCTCGGCGGGCCGGAAAAAACTTAGTGCTGTTGATATATCAGCATTGGTGATTATCTGGTGTTGAAATATCAGCACAGTGTGGCGTTGTGGTTTTTGGATGGAAGTCGGTTTTGAAGGGCTTAATATTTCATATCTTTTTGAATAAAAAGGAAGTTATTTTATGAGATGCTGCATTAACCATGTTTTAGGTCTGGTGTATTTGTGCTGGTATATAAATTGCTGACTGTTGGGGTCTAGCTGCGTTTGATGGCGCATTGAAAGTTAATAAACGGCTAGGGCATTCTGAATTTAGCCGCTACTAAACCGAATTACCCCGAGAAATCCATGTGGATCGTTAACATTGCACTCCGTCGCCCCTATACCTTCCTTGTGGCGGCTTTACTCATTCTTCTGTCCACGCCTTATGTGTTGCGCAATATGCCGACCGATATTTTCCCTAATATCAACATTCCGGTAGTGGCCATGTTATGGGATTACAAGGGTGCAAATGCCAAGGAAATTGCCGATCGCCTTACCGGTTCGGTTGAACGCAACATGTCGTTGATTGACGGTATTGAGCATAGCGAATCGGTATCCTATGCCGGTGCGGCTGTCATCAAGGTGTTTTTTCATGAAGATACCGATATTCGTACGGCGATTGCACAAGTCATGTCCAGCAGTAATTCGGTGTATCGCTCGCTGCCGTCCAGCATCGCTCCGCCACAGGTGTTGCAATATTCAGCATCGGATTTACCGCTGGTGCAATTGAGCATTTCCAGCAGCACCGTACCTGAAACCGAGGTCAATGATCTGACCAATAATATCGTTCGCAATTTTTTGCAATCCAAACGCGGCGTCTCCTCAACCAGTCCATTCGGCTCCAAAAGTCGCCAGGTGACTGTGGATATAGACCCGTCTGCATTGCTGGCCCGGGGGTTGACCCCGGCTGATTTGGTCAATGCGATGGCGGCACAAAACCTGATTCTGCCGACCGGCACCATCAAAGTCGGCAGTACCGAATATGACGTGTCACTCAATGGCTCAATTGCGGCTATTCCACGCATTGCCGATATCCCGATTCGAACCGTGAATGGCAACACGACGCTGATTGGCGATGTCGCGCACGTTCGAGATGGATCTGCACCACAAACCACCATCGCCCGCCAAAATGGCGAGCGTGGCATTCTAAATTCCATTTTTAAAATTGGCCACGTATCGTCGCTGGATGTCGTCGAGCACGTCAAACAGATCATCCCCAAAATGCTTGAGCAGATGCCCGAAGGCATCAACATGCGCCTGATGTTTGATCAGTCGCTATTCGTCAAGGCAGCCATTGGTAATGTGATACACGAAGCCTTGATCGCAGCTGGTTTAACAGCGGCGATGCTGCTGCTGTTCCTGGGTAACTGGCGAACCACCTGCATCATTTCCGTGTCCATTCCTCTGTCGATCATGGTGTCTTTGATTGTGCTTTACATATTGGGAGAAACCATCAACCTGATGACGATGGGTGGTTTGGCACTGGCGGTGGGCATTCTGGTTGATGATGCCACGGTTGAAATCGAAAACATCGAGCGACAAATGCTGATGGGTAAGAATCCTCATCAGGCGATATTGGACGGCGCGGCTGAAATTGCGATGCCCGCATTTGTTTCAACCTTATGTATCTGCATCGTGTTCGTACCGATGTTTTTTCTAACCGGTGTGGCGCACAGTCTGTTTGTGCCGATGGCCGAAGCGGTTGTGTTTGCAATGCTGGCTTCTTATATCTTGTCGCGCACCTTGGTACCGACCCTGGTGATGTACATGATGGCGGGACATCATGGACATAAAGCTAAGCCCTCAAATGGCTTTGCGCTGATTTTTATGCAGATTCATCAAGCTTTTGAAAAAGGCTTCGAAGAATTTCGCGGGCATTATGTCGTGCTGCTCAGTCACTTGTTAAATCATCGCTTGCGCTATGGCTTGTCTTTTTTAGGCATCTGCTTACTGTCACTTGCGCTTGTGCCGATGCTGGGTCAGGATTTGTTTCCCGCAGTCGATGCCGGCCAAATCAGGCTTCATGTGCGGGCACCCTCCGGCACCCGGATAGAAGAGATGCCGCATCAGATTGATGAAGTTGAAAAATTTATTCGTACGCGCATTCCGACGGAGGAATTAGGCGACGTACTGGACATCATCGGCGGGCCGTATAGCACGCGGAATACCCTTTTCGGTAATTCCGGCACGGTGGAAACGGCCGATACTGAGATCATGATTTCGCTTCGACCGGGCGATCATGCGCCAAGCGTAGATTATATTAAGGACTTGCGCGTGGAATTACCCAATCGCTTCCCCGGTCTGGAGTTCTTTTTCCAACCGGCTGATCAAGTCAGCCAAACCCTTAATTTCGGAACACCTGCACCAATCGACATTCAGTTTTTAGGTGGCAAGCCGGATGAGATATTGCCATTAGTGATTGCTCTGAATAATCAATTGCGAAAAATTCCCGGCATTGTCGATGCGCACATTCATCAACGCACTAATCGGCCAGCACTGGATCTGGAGATGAATCGTACCCAGCTGGATCAATTGGGCCTGTCTGCACGTGATGTGGCACAAAATTTACTGTTAACCCTCAGCGGCAGCATGCAAACTGCGCCAACGTATTGGTTAAATCCCGCTAATGGCAACACGGTCAACATCGGTGTAATGGGCAATCCTCTGGATCTCGACAGCGTTGATGCCTTGATGCGGACGCCGGTCGGTAGCGGCAACAATACGGAGCCGCAATTGCTTGGTAACTTGGTGAAAATCAAACGTTCGGTACAGCCATCAAGCGTTAATCATTACAACTCAAACAATGTTTTCAACATTTACGCCAATGTTGAAGGTCGTGATTTGGGATCGGTTAGCGCGGAGATTGATCGTTTGGTTCTGGAGACTCAGGTCAAGCTTCCGCGTGGCGTTGAGTTGGTAGTACATGGACAGATTGAAACACTGAACAGTTCGTTTATCGGCCTGGCAACCGGATTGGCGGTGGCGATTGTATTGCTGTACTTGTTATTAGTCGTTAATTTTCAATCCTGGCTTGATCCCTTCATCATCGTCAGCGCATTGCCGGCGGCACTGGCCGGTATCGCCTGGACCCTGTTTTTGACTGGCACCACACTGAGCATTCCGGCATTAACCGGCAGCATCATGTCGATGGGCGTGGTCACTGCCAACAGTATTTTGCTGGTGTCATTTGCCCGCACACGCTTGAGCGAAGGTGTCACTCCTGTGATGTCGGCACTGGAAGCCGCCGCCACCCGTTTACGCCCTGTCTTGATGACCGCTTTTGCGATGATTGTCGGCATGCTGCCGATGGCCGTCGGCTGGGGTGAGGGTGCCGAACAGAATGCCCCTCTGGGTCGGGCTGTTATCGGCGGCCTGGCGTTTGCCACGGTCTCGACCTTGCTGTTTGTCCCCATTGTCTTTGCAAGCGCGCACCGTTGGCTGGATCGTCGCTATTCAAACCCTGCTGTTCTTTTAGCTGAATGAAATCGATATGAGTAATCATCAATCCCCTGTTTTTGATTTGCCTTCCAATCCTCACCGCACATTGGTATTTGTTAAACGAATTGGCCTTGGAATCCTGGTGTTTATCGCACTTGCCACCGTGTGGCGGTTAAGTGTTAACCGTGTCGAAGCCGATAATCTGCAGCAACGCAATGTCGCCAGCCTGCAACGCAGTGTTATCGCAGTGCGCTCAAAACCCGGCGAGTCATCTCGCAAGATTGTATTGCCTGCCAGCTTGCGCGGAAACACTGAAACGCAAATATACGCTCGTACCAATGGTTACTTAAGTGCCTGGCACAAAACCATAGGCGATCAAGTCAAAAAAGGCGATGTCCTGGCTGTGATAGATGTCCCGGAACTGGAACAGGAATTGGCTCAGGCACATGCAGCTATCGCTCAGATAAAAGTCAGGCTGGAATTGGCGAAATCCACACTTAAACGCTGGAAGATTTTGAAAGATACCGACAGTGCGATTGAGCAGGAGTTTGATGAAAAACGCAGTGCGGTGTTGCAGGCGGAAGCCGATTTGGCGACAGCGGAAGTCAATGTCAAGCGCCTGGAAAACATTGAAAACTATCGTCGCATTGTCGCGCCGTTTTCCGGGGTGATCACCCGTCGTAATGTCGATGTCGGCAATCTCATCACTGAGGGCAGTCAGGAATTGTTTGCGCTGACGCAAATTGACCCGCTGCGACTGACGGTCTGGGTACCGCAAGTCTATGCAGATGACGTTAAGGTCGGCCAGGATGTCACCATCAAGCTGGTCGAGGCGCAAGGTAAAACCGTATCGGCAAAGGTTGATCACGTTGCCGGTGCGCTGGATCCGGTCAGCCGCTCACGTCAGGTCGATGTATCACTACCCAACAAGGACGGCAAGCTGTTACCCGGCGCCTACGCGGAAGTGTCGATCAGCATTGTGGGTAAAACCAGCCCGATGGTTGTTCCAGTCAACGTTCTGGTAATCGATCAGTCAGGCACGCATGTGGTTGCTGTCGATGCAGAAAATCGCATTGCCTTTCGCCCGGTAAAACTGGGCCGCGATTTTGGCCGTGAAGTGGAAATTCTTGATGGTATTGGGGCCAGCGATGTATTGGTAGCCAGTCCATCGGATCTTTTGGTTGAGGGTGAGAAAGTAAGTGTGGTTGAGACGCAGAAAAAGTCTGAAGAAAAAGCTAAGGAAAAGCCGCTGGCTAAATCTTGATGGCAGACAGTTTTTTTGAGTGTTCAAAATGATTTTTTGCAGGGCAAACCAATAAAAAATGTAGTGTTGCTTGCACTGTAGCGCAACTATGGGTAATTATCTGCGCCGAAAGCACTAACAAGCTAAGTGTGTGGATAAGCCTTAAGTTAGGAGAGTTGTGTTGATAGCCGTGCAAAAAAAATATCGGGACTGGGTGGTAATCGCTATTGGAGTGCTGGAGCTTAAGGCACTATTGTTTCTCTGGGGATATTCTCAGTTCGACTTCCAGAAATTTCCTGATGAAACCTGGTATTCAATTTGGAGCAGATGGGATTCACTCCATTATCAAAGAATCGCTCAGCATTTTTATACCCGTGCAGATTTATCCGAGCAGGACTTTCACTTTCTAAGCCACTTCCCGCCCGGTTATTCAATATTAATGTCAGTCATCCACTCGGCCGGCCCGTCTTTGGTTGTTGCGGGATTGATCATAAGCATAACGGCTGCTGTCGTTGCTTCTTGTGTTTTGTTTGAACTGGTTCATCAGGATTTTAATAATCGCCCCGCTGCATTTCGCGCAGTAGTTTTTATGAACATTTTCCCCACGGCGTATTTTACCAATGTGCCTTACAGCGATTCGCTGTATCTGGCGCTAGCTTTGGTGGCTTTCTACTTCATGCGAGTCAGCAAACACTTTAACGCTGCTGGTTTTATGATTGCCCTTGCTATTTTTACGCGGGTGGTTGGCATCATGCTGATGCCTGCAGTTGCGTTGGCTCTGCTGGAAAAGTACCGCCAAAAGGAGTTGTCTTTTAAGCAGATGGGGATATTGCTGTTCCCGATAGCGGGTTTTGTTTTATATCTCTATTTAAACTACATCTCTTATGGCAATCCGTTGTTTTTTCTTCAAGACTCAGCAAGCCAGTCTCATACGGTTAAGCTTGGGTTTATGCCTTTTCGTGAAGCTGTCACTACGCTCTTGGCCTTCTGTGAGCAGCCATTAACGCTGGCGAACGATAGTTTTTTTAGGATGACCACTGGGTGGAATAGTGCGTTTGTACTACTGACGACATTTGCATGTGTATGCTTTATTAGAAGGCTCCCGTTGATTTATAGTGTCTATGCCTTCAGCTATTTGTTTTTTATTTCCAGCATGACTTGGGGATTAAGTAATGCTCGTTATGTATTCGCTATTTTTCCACTATTTGTCGGTCTTGGGTTAATCAACAATCGCGTGATCAGCTTGACCGTGATGTCGGCATTCCTTCCGTTATTATTTTATTTCAGCCGTATGCTTGTATTGGGTGACTGGGCATTTTAA
>JABFRC010000254.1 GCA_013141375.1 Methylococcaceae bacterium
TTTCTCAGCGCATAAACCATCCCGGCCGGATTAAACGCGCCAAATCGGTTGTAGGTAATGATTTGTTCAAGTGCGACCACTTCGGCTTCAATTTGCTGATTACAAATTTTTGCGGATGAGGGGCTTTTTGATTGCTCTGAAGATTCAGTTGTTTCTGTAAAACATCCTGTTAAAAGAATACCCATTAGACAGCAAAATATGGACAGAGTGTGTTGCCGACCGGCAGCCTTAATTCGGATCCTTCTATTGAACACTCTATACGAATTGGGAAGATTTCGTGATGTCATAGCCAGCCCCTCTTGTTGTATATACATACAACAGTTGAATTTATAATTTTTTATACTTAATAGGCTTGAATTCCGTTCAAAAACTTTGTGTTAAGGTCAATCTGTTTCAATAACAAAACACGGCAATCTTCAATATCTCAAATATGAGCCAGAAGAATTTCGCCATATATTTCATAAAAATGTGAATTGGTTGGTAGCGTATTCCGATCAATTTTGATCGTCAACTGGTTTTTAGTCGAAACCATAACTTTTGCAGCATGCTTTAAAAACCCTCTTTCAATAGTTTGCAAGCAGGCATTTTTTAAAAGTTGACGACAACTTAATTGACGATAGGATTTAAAAAATCGGTAGAATTCTTTATGAAATCAGCAACCCGCCCCCAGCAAATGAATACTCAATCGCCTATCAAAAAATTGCCCACCAATATTACTGGTAAAGATTATGTGGTGGGCGATCTGCATGGCTGCTATGAACAGCTTGAGCGTTTACTCGACCATGTCCGGTTTGATACTACCTATGACCGGTTGATTTCTGTGGGTGATTTGATTGACCGCGGCCCCGAGTCTTTACGCTGCCTCAATCTGCTTGCGAAACACTGGTTCCACGCCGTAAAAGGCAATCACGAAAGTATGATGATCGAGTTCTTCGAGCCTTATCTGGTCAATGGCTACTTAGAATATTTGGACGAACTCTATGACAATGGTTTTCTGGAGAATGGTGGCGATTGGATACAGTCATATTTTGTTCCTGATCCCGGCGGCATGACCGAAGAATTTAATCTTGGTATTGCCATGGCTCAAGCAATGCCTTCGATTTTAATCGTTGGTGAAGGGAGTAGCCGTTTTAATGTCGTCCATGCAGAATTAGCCAGATCAGATCTCAACAGCATTTTCCAACCAGTCTGGTTGGATAGCGATCTGGATTTATGGCATACAAATCAAGCAATAGATCCTAATACCCAAGAAAAGCTTTATTGGGGGCGAAAACTGCAGCGGAAGAAAAACTTTCCTGCTATCGAATCAGGCCTTTCAATCACATTTTGTGGTCACACCTTCTCAGAAAACCCACGTCAAGTGTTGTCGCATCTATGCATAGATACCGGTGCCTTTATTAGCGAAAGAAGGCAATATGTGGAGGACGCGGCTTTTGGCCTGACCTTATTTGATGTGCGTGAATCCCGCTGGTTTAAGGCAAGCACTGGCCCGTCTAAAATTATCGAAAGCGCTCACGACTATGGCGTCGATAGAGACTAAACTGCTTGATGCCTGTTATCAGGCTTCATTTTCCTGGCTTAAAACCGACGCCAGATTGATCGCATTAGAACATACGATGCAAAGCACAACTGGCCCCACACTCAACATAGCCACCTTATTAACTGCACCAACAATGACAATTTGTTGAATGTCACCCAGCTTTAAGATTCTGGCACTCTGTTGTGTCACATTCACGCTTTCCTGAATCATCACGCCCAGCGCATCAATATTTGGCATTGCTTCAGCATAAGCCAACACCAGGCCTTCATGATAAGCCGCGCAAGCATTGATACCGTTCAGGTTAACGACTTTATTGACTATCGATTGCAAGGCGCCGATAAATCGCCCCCTTTTTATTCGAATATCTTCACTCACATTGACAATATCAGTGCCCGATTGCTGTTGCGACTTAAGATACAGCTCGGCCAACTGATCCAGCAGGACTAATTCCGATTCAAACCAATGCATGAGGCGTTACTTCAACAAGTAAGAAGCAAACAATTTCTTTAAAACGGGAATGGTTTCTTTCAACTCAAACCTGACTCGCCCCAACAGCGCATCGCGTTCGGTGACCAATGCCAACATAAAACCAGCGTCAATGGGCATCGCTAAAATAAAGCCTTCGGCATTCTCGCAAATGACGAGATTAGTCACATGATGTCCAACATGCAGCGCTGCTCTGGAAGCCGCACCGAACACCACTTGCACCGAAGCACCGATGGCATCGGTATTGATTTCAAAATCGCGATGAATATGTGTTACCAAGCCCTCGTTATCGACAATCGCGGCAGCGGAAACGCCCTGTATGCTCATCAGATTCCGTAAAATCTGGTCAATTTCACTCACTTGGGTTTTGCGAATTTCAAAGGGTTTTACGTTGCTATTCATGGTGCGCTCCTAAAAAATCGGCTGAGGGCTGTTTAAAGTAAATCCACGCGAATTAAGCACGTTTTGTCGCCTAAGGCATTACACTTTGTTTCAGTTGCCTTTACATTGCGATTGAAGAAAGCTTTGACTATTCCGCCCACCATGCCCGCTTCAAAATGGCAAATTGGCGACGACACATGATGAATACCGGCACAGGAGACACATTCATCCACCCGTAATTCCAGAATTCCGGCTTTTAAATCGACTTTATCGGGCACCACCAGTCCAATGCTTAAATGGCGGCATAAGTGCTCAATTTTACCCACATAAGTGTCCAGATTTTTATCGGCCGTGGGAGCGACAATTTGACCTAATGCTGTGCCCAAACTCTGTCCGGAATGGTAAACCATCGATGGCGCACCCTGCCCCAGGATATCCTCCATATTGGAACCCAAGGCCACCATACGTAATACCTGAAATAACCTTATGGGAATCATCGGCCCCAGGTTGTCTCGATTTTCGATACCAAACTCATTGGAGATAATCCCCTCCAATATCTGCTGGCGGGCAAGCTGATAGTCTGTTTTGCTCACATTTAACATGGCGAATCCTTTGAGGGTTGTATTAGTTATCCAGGCACTGCAAATCAACACGGCGATTTAAAGCCTGACCCGCTTTGCTCTCATTGCTTGAGACTGGTTTTCGCATGCCTTCTGATTCCGTTGCGATGCGTTGCGCAGCAATGCCATAGGCAATAAGCCGCTTTTTAACTGCCGATGCTCTCGCCAAACCCAGAATCTGATTGCCTGCATCCGAGCCCAAATTGCAAGTGTGCCCAGTCACCAGAATCCGATTCTTGCAGTGATTAATTTGTTCAAGAAGCTGGATTTTTTTCGATGTCGATAAACCCGGTAGCTTGTCCGAATCCAATTTAAACGGCACGGTAAAAATGACATTGGCATGAGCAACTGGTGTTAAATCGGGAGTTAACTCTGATGTTTTGGAAATACTGTCCTGAATGGCCGGTGCACTGGATGAGCTGCTATTCGCAGCTGGCGTTAACTCACTTCCTGCCTTGTTTTTTATGGGTTCGGCTGCCATCAGCTGGTTTTTTTCATAGGATTTACTTTTTTGATATGTTGGCAACCACCCAGTATCAGAGAGATACACACCAGCAATAAGCACAGAAAAGACAATGAATCCCAATAACCGAATTAAAGTGTTACGTCGAGGCTGAGGAAGCACCCCGTCCAGGCCATCAAGATCAAGAATGCGTCGTTTAGTCATCATTTCCCTTGTAGCCTTGTCAGATCATGTTCTGTGAATACACCGCACGATGAATGCGCTTGCCCACATCAATATTTGCGCGACTTTTTGCGAATTTCGTGTTTTGAAACACTGTAATCACAATGACTAAACAAGTATGTGCGTTACCGTACACATAGCCAAGCAATCACCACTGGAGTGGTACACTTTAAATTGATCACACTATTTTTATTGAGCGTCAACACGCGATTGTCGTAGCGCCTTGCTGAGTTGTTAGTCAAACAGACCGCGACTAACAAATGGACTTACGTTACTCATGTCAATTCTCCTTGCGAGAATTGGGGAATGAACATAAATATTTAAGTGGTTTTTTCTGACATAAAACTTAAGGCTGCTGCTCGCTTACTGCTGTGTTCTGTCTAAGTATTCCTTCAAATTGTTCGATGGGCACTGGCTTACCAAACAGGTAGCCTTGAAAATAATGACAGCCCTTGTTCATTAATCGATGCTGCTGCTCTATTGTCTCCACACCTTCGGCAATGACGTCCAGATTTAAACTTTGTGCCATGGCAATAATGGTGCGCACAATGGTTTGATCACTGGCACTGCTTTCAAGATCGCGTACAAATGATTGATCAATCTTAAGCTGGCTTAGCGGCAAGCGTTTTAGATACTGCAAGGAGGAATAACCGGTACCAAAATCGTCTAATGAAAATCGAATCCCTATTTCTTTAAATTTAAGCATCGTGTTGATGGTTTCTTCAACATTATTAACCAGCATACTTTCAGTAAGTTCCAACTTGAGCAAATGCGGATTAATCGATTGTGCTTGCACCGAAGTTTGCACCAGCGAAAAGAAATCAGCTTGGCGAAATTGCTGAGCACTTACGTTTATAGACAGGACAAGATTTCGGGTTAATTCGTCCTGTTGCCAGGCCTTAAGTTGAGTGCATGCGACTCCAATCAACCATTTTCCGATGGGTAATATCAAGCCGGTTTCCTCGGCCAACTGGATAAATTGAATAGGTGAGATAAGACCACGCTTAGGATGTATCCACCTGATCAATGCTTCCGCTCCCACTGGTCGCTGCGAGCTATCAACTTGAATTTGGTAATACAACTGGAACTGCTGGTCTTGGATTGCAATGCGTAATTCTTCTTCAAGACTGGCGCGGGCATTGATCGCACTCTGCATCTTAGGATCGAAAAAACACAGTGCGTTGCGACCGGATTTTTTGACATGATACATAGCAATATCAGCCTGCTTGAGCAACTCTTCGGCCGATTGCTTCTGACTGTTGTACAAGGTGGCACCAATACTGGGGGTATTGTGATAATACTGATCTGCAAGTTGATAAGGCTGCCCTAGTACATGCAGAATTTTCTCACTGACGATTTCTGTCTGTTCTGCGCATTCAAGACTATCTACACTCAATCCTTCCAGCATCACGACGAATTCATCGCCGCCAAGACGGGCAACCGTATCGCCTTCGCGAACACAAGAAGCAAGCCGTAAAGCCACTTGTTGAAGCATCAGGTCACCAATGTAATGCCCTAGTGTGTCATTAATGGTTTTAAAATGATCAAGGTCTATAAACAGCAACGCGCCCTGCTTACCGCTTCGGGAACTGGCTGCCATCGCCTGATGCAGGCGCCTTAACAGCATTCGACGATTTGGCAAGTTCGTCAATGGGTCATACATCGCTAATTGACTGACATAATCTTCCATCTGCTTGCGTTCAATGGCAATGCTGGCCAAATGAGCAGATTGTTCGATGAGATAAATGTCCGCGTCAGTCGGCGAATGGGCTTGATGATGGTAAATCGCAAACGTACCCAACACCTGTCCTGCAGAAGAACGAATAGGCTGCGACCAACAAGCGCCTAATCCTGCTCTGGCTGTAATTTCTTTATAGGGAGCCCAATTGGGGTGTGTTGAGATATCCTCAACAATGACTCGCACGCCTGTAAATGCGGCCGCCCCACAAGAACCCACACTCGGTCCAATTTCAATACCTTCGACAGCGGCGTTGTAAAACTCCGGCAAACTGCGAACTGCACCGGAATTCAAGTGCTTACCTTGTTCATCCAGCAACAAAATTGAGCACAGCATGGTTGGATTGAGCTTCTCCACCCCGCGCACAATGGCTTCAAGGATGCTGTTTAGATGAGCGCTCCCTGCCAATAGCTCCAAGATACTACTTCGAAATTGTTCGTATTTTTCAGCTTGTATGCGTTTATCAACCTCAACAGACAAGGCTTTATGAGATGCGGTAATACTCGATAACTTGGCGCTAATTTTATTAAAGTGATGTGACAGGGCCAAAGACAACAGCGTCGCTTCAATAAGGGCGCCGTAATCTAATCCATAGAAAGTCCAGTCATTGAACGGTAGCCATCCCAATACAGCGGATAAGGTCAGCGCAGCCCCGATCATGCCGAAAAGTGTTGCCGGCAAATAATAGCGACCTGCAACATGGTTATCACGGACAGTAAGAATCCCCAGAACGACCATCAGCAAAATAAACAACACAATAAAACTAAAGGCAATCAGCGCTGCGCCTCGATGACTATCAAGCACTATACAAAACACCATCAAGACCAACACCAAGAAAACGTTCAGGCGCACAAATGCCAATGTGCGTGGAGCATGCTCAGCCAATGCCAAAAACCGGCTGGCAAATAACAACCCACTTATGCCGTATAACACCATCAACCCCAAAATAACATAACGTTGCAGGTGGGGCTGATTCGGCCAAAACCAAGCAACACCATGCCCTGTGTATGCGAGCATCAATAAAACAAGACTTGATAAATAGAACGAATAATAGAGATAGCTTTGCTTTTTGAGACTGACAAACAAAATTAGGTTATAGATAATCAACGCGACCAGAAAACCAAAAATTAATCCGTAGCGATAATGCAGTAAACGTTCACTGGCAATAAACTGATTGGGCGTCTTTAACTCGATGGGCAATACCAACGGATCAACCGATTCAACGCGAAAATAAATATCGCTGCGCCCCGGCATAAATTTATGCATGAAAGCAAAACCAGCACCCGGTCGAATGCCTGGCGCACCAGCATTTTCATCCCCCGTATGCCAACGAGAACTGATCCGGTTGTCGTGGATAACATAAACATCCAACTGGTCAATCCAGGTCGTCCCCGCTAACAGATAGAGTGACAATGATTCTGCTGTGGGATTATTCACTTTAAGATGCACCCAAAGGGGGGGCGCACCAATACCATCACTGTATACCGCCCGAATGCCTTGGCTAAACTTTTGATCCTGTTGGAAAAGCATCGCCTTATCCAGCTTTAACTCAGGACCATCTTCAAGCATAAGCTCAGCCCATTTTCCTAATGATCCTGTCGGCAGATTATTAAGCTGCAATGGCTCCGCCAGGCTCAATTGAGTAACTAACAGCAAAAGCACTACCCACAGATATCGATAACTACCAAGTATGGGCGCGACTGCAAACCCTATTCCCACTGCACAATGACATACAATCGATTTAAGGTACTTAGGCGCAAAGGGCTGCCAAGCTTTCAGTGCGGGCATTTAAACATTCCAATACCAATTGTGGTTTTCAAGCTAAAAGATTCCAAAATATAGACGTTTCGCCGATTTTCTGCCCGGCACGGGCTATTGATTTTTATTGCCGACGATTTAAGTGCTTGAGTGTAGTTTTCTTTTCAGGCTCCGCCTCATATATCTGCATGAGAATGACTTTCCTAGCGTTTTGAATAAAGAATAATCGGCTCACAGTGAACTCAAAAATAGTCAGTCCCAAGCGCATTTTTATTTGAAGTCGATTTTTGAGTAAGCTTTTATAGTCTGTACAATCATTACCTTTACGATTTCACGACTCGATTTATCAAACAACTCATGACTCAATACCCAGTCACCTTCTTGTTCATAATAAAAATGCTCAGTAAAACCAGTGTTTTTTGAAACCGAACGTCAAAATTTTTTCCGCCCCTTAAATGGCAAACGCCGCGAGTTGGTGGTCGCTTGCCTGCGTACTCTATATGAGAGTCTGCACGGTCCCAGCGCCGATTATTCGCAAAGCCTAACGCGCGACACCCTAAAAGACTTGCTGACACCGACCGTACAAGGCTTGATTAACGAAATCGCCGCTGACAGTATGCAGGGGGAGGATGAGCTATCGATTTTGGATAGCGCCGACGACCAGCTGGTCACCAACGCATTGATCCGCGCGCTGCTGAAAGACGGCTGGCTGGAAACCTTCGGCGACCGCGCCGGATTGGTGACTGCCTATCGCTTCACCCGCGCTGGCAAGTTGTTTGCAGAAGCCTTGTGGTCGCTGGACCGACTGCGATCCCGCAGCCGCCAGCGCAATGTACGCAGCTGCCGGAATGCGCTGGAAGCGGCGCGCAAAAATATCGATGCCTACGACCTGGTCGATGCTTACGATTATGCCGAAAAAATCATCAGCGATTTGTCGGAAGGTGTCGATTATTTTCAGGAGCTCGTTCGCCGCCTGATGTCGGAAGCGAGCAATACCCCTTGGGACGAATTTGTCGCGTTTCTGGATCGCTTCGAGAAAGAATTTAAAAAACAACTTACCGCCGACAATGTCGAACGTCATCGCCAGGCGATTCGCGATAGCTTAAGTCGCCTGCGCAATCTGGAAGGCGACAAGGTCAATACCTTCGAAAACCAATTGCAGGACATTGCCGCCTGGACCAATCAGGAACGAGTCGAGTCAACGATTTTCGATTGGCTGCTGGATCGCATCGAAGACCGGGTGGAAGTCGCCTGCACCGCCAAACATCCGGAATTAATCAAAGCCATGAACATCTACATGCGCCGCGCCGCCAGCATCGTCCAGCAAGCCATGATGTTGCAAGGCGGACAACGTCGACAAGCTTATAGCCGGGCGATTGCCACAGCGGCAAGCCTTGAAGTCGATGCGCAAACCCGTTTTCTGGAAAAATTGGGCACCGCCATTGCCCCCAGCGAAATCCGCTTGCTGGACCCTGCCGCATTCAAATTACGCAGTGCCTCGCAACGTCGCAAGGCCTTGACCGTTACCGCGCTGCCGAAAATCAGCCGCGATGCACGACTGCAAGCGGCGATGCAACGCACGGAAGCGGCGGCTTTTACCTTATCCAATCAAGATGTAGTCGACTTCATTCGTGGCGAATTGCGTTTGCAGCAGCGGCCGATACGGCTTTCCAGCCTGCCGACACAAACCGCAACTGACGTGCTGCAAACCATGCAAATGGTAGAAGCGGTGCGCGCTTCGCGTGATGAATCTTTAACTGCCAAAAAGTTGCCCAGCCAATTGCACAACGCCTATTACACAGGTAGCGACTATCAACTCGAACTCAATCATGACTCTGACTCAAACCCTGCTTGACCGGCTGGAGCCGGAAAACCTCAAATTGCAGCGCTTCCAGGAAATTGCCGCGCGGCTGTTCGCCTGGGGCATTATCGTTCGCGAGGAAGACGGCGTCGAACAGCGTTTTTACGATGATGCCTGCCGTATCGAAAACCTGCTGGCCGAATATTTTGCGCTATCGGGATTTCGGCTAATCCATGATTTGCAAAACGAGTTTTTCCGGCTTTACGCACCCGGCGCTCAGATTCCGGGCATGGCCGACGATGATAACGAACCGGTTCTGTCATTGCGTGCCCGCTTGTCTGCCGACTTTGTTGCCTCGGCGCTGGCCTTACGCTTTTTATATCAACAAGGTTTGGCCGAAGGCGGCGGCCGTTTGAGCGATGCCGGCGAAGTGTTGATTCGTTTCGACGAACTGGCAACGACGTTGCAAATTCAGATAAAACGGCCCTTGCCGGACAATCTCGGCGATCGCGACCGCCTGCTGAAAGATTTAAAACGCCATCGTTTGATTCAATACGGTGCCATGTTTTCGATGCACGATGAAGACGCGCTGATTGCCATCCGTCCAACCATTCTCGGCATTATTGGTGAAGATGTATTGGCGGCGGCATTGGAAGCTGAAGGCTTCGTAGAAATAGCAAGCGAGCCGAAAAGTGGAGAACAAAGCCAATGAAGCTCGATAAATTGATCCTGGTGAATTGGGGTGCGCTGCGTAGCGACGAATACGAAATGGGCAATATGACTTTGCTGACCGGCCCAACCGGTTCCGGCAAATCGACATTGCTCGACGCCTTGCAAACCGTGATGACCGCCGCCCATCAGAATATCTACAGCTACAACCCCGGCCAGGACGAAACCACGCAAACCTCGCGCAGCAGTAAAAGCAAGCGCACCTTGTGGTCTTACATTGTAGGTGCGGAGGATAATCTGTTCGCCCGCCCCGACGGCGCACATGGCTATGTCGCGGCAGTGTTCAAACCCGATAGCGGCGAAGACGGCAAACCGTTTACCGCATTGATTGGCGTTGCTGCCCGGATTGACGGCTCCGGCGAGCGCCGCCAAGCCGTGCAAGAACGACTGGCTTTGTTGCTAATTGACGATGCTTCGCTCACTTTTAACGATTTGGCTTACTACGATGACGACGATAACTTGTATTCATTCGAAGTGGAAAAAATCGAAAACCTCCTTAAAGCCCGCTACCCGCAAGTGTTAAACCTGCGCGATGCCAAACGTGAATATCTCTGCCAACTCTACGGCCGTTTTCGCGGCCTGCGTAGCGTATCGTTTGCGGAAGCTGAACTGGCCGCCAAAGCCTGGAGTGGGTCCATTGCTCATAAACCCATCGGCAGCGTCGACGAGTTAGTGAAAACCCAAATCCTGGAATATGACATCCAGCAATTGCCGCAGCGCATTACCCAGATTAGCGGTTTGATGCGGCAGGTCTATCAATTACGTGTCGAAGGCGATCGCTTGCAGGCCAATGTCCATCGTCTTGAGAGCATCGAAAAAGCAGTGGTTAGGGCCAAAGCGGCTTATGAAACCGCCGTCCAATATCAACTGGCGCATTCGCAACGAATTTTGCGCGACGATCTGTTGCAGATACAGCAAGCCAAGGACGCCGTGGCCGAACTGGACAAAAACATCCTGGCAGCAAATGCGCGAATAGACGCACTAAACCGCGACAAGAAAGGCTATGTTGATAGCCAAATTCAACTGGCTGCGCGTTTGAGCGGTATCGCGGCAGCCGACCAGAAACGTCGTATTACCGAGCGACTGGAAACAGTTAGGCTCGACGCCAAAGCGGCGATTGCCAGTCTGCAACAAGCATTGCAACAGGCCGCACAACTGCAAAACACTGCGCAGAACATTATCGGCATGGCCTTCCCCGCATCGAAACGCGAGCTATCCGAAGCCGCGACGCTGCTGGCCGAGGTGATGGTTGCGGTAGGCCAAATACCTTGCCGTCAGCTTGAACAGCAATTGCAAGCCGAACAAGATCCACATGATTTGTTGGTGTCAGTGCGTGCTCTGGAAAACTTGAATGCCGGTTTTGAGCGCCTTTATCAAGCCTTGGCGGGTA
Source organism: Methylococcaceae bacterium (assembly GCA_013141375.1). GTDB lineage: Bacteria > Pseudomonadota > Gammaproteobacteria > Methylococcales > Methylomonadaceae > JABFRC01. Next base: position 11,129 of record JABFRC010000254.1, read on the forward strand.
CCGAGAACAGCTTTGTCGCCACCGTGCAAAACCAGATCGGACAATTGCAAACGCGACTCGAAGGCGCTCAGGCTCAGGAAAAAAAGCTGGCAGAACGCAAGGCCAATCTGGTCGAAGGTGGCGCGGATTATCCTCGGGAAATCGCCCAGGCATTGAAGGTGTTTCGCGCGGAGTTGCCTTCTGCCCGTGCCCAAGTGCTGTGCGATTTGATTGAACCGAAAGACACATCCTGGCAATCGGCCATCGAAGGCTATATCGCCGGAGCCCGCTTCAATTTTGTGGTCGATGAAGACTGGGAAGCACGGGCGATTGAATTCGTCCGCAAACATCATCTGCGTGCGAAAGTCATCCAGGGCTCGCTGTGCAAACGCAACGCCAAACCGGAGCGTGTGCCCAAAGAGTCCATCATCCATGAACTGCATACCGAACACCCCCTGGCTTATGCCTATCTAGTCGAGCAATACGGCAATGTGGTGAAGGTCGATAATGTCGAACAGCTGCGTCACACACCGCGGGGCGTGATGAAGGACGGCAAGGCGGCCGGATCGCGCACCTTATTTACCGGCGATGTCGAGGTTCTGGTATTCGGTAAGGAAGCCCAGCGCATTGCCCGGCAAAATGCGCAGGAAGCGCACGGCAAGGCTGAACAGGAGCTACAGACATTGAAGGCCGAGAGCTTGCAATTGAACGGCTTACTCAGTTTGTTTCGTGAGTTGAAGGAGCCGAATTTTGCCGATGTCCCCAAGCTGGAGCAAAGCGTTCACGACCATCAATCCGCACTTGCCGATCTGGCACGGCTGGATTTAACCGAAGTCGACCAGCTGGAAGCTGAAAAAGAGAGCCTGGACCAGCAGATTGCCGATTTGGAAAAACAGGTAAATCTTGCCAATCAGGAAGTCGGCAAATATCAGGAAGCTAAAAAACAGCAGCAAGGAAAATCGACCTCTCTGGAACAGGGTCTGTCTGACAAACAGCAACAGATAGAAACGGATCTGCAACCCTTAAAGTGGATAGCTTCCGTAAACGAAAGCCTGTCAATTACCGCGCTGCAGCAAGTGGTCGATGCTATTGCCGAATCAACTGAAGTTTCCAATAGCCAATTGCTGAGCAAACACAGTAGCAAATTGATTGACGCTACAGCCACCTTTGGTGATGTTCATGAAAAAATAGCCGACTACAACCAGCATGCCCGCAGTCACGAACAACTGCATTTGCAATATGACGGTGAATCCCGCAGCAACGATTTTGCCGGTCATTATCGGCAACTGATTCAGCTGTTTACGCGACTGAAAGAACAATTACGGGAGCAGCGCGAAATCGGCTTTGTGAAAAATCTGGATAAATTGCGCACTGCCGAATCGTCGTTCAAGGACGTGTTTACCAAGCAATTTTGCTACGAAATCCGCAACGCCGTCGATCAAGGCGTAAAGACGCTGAAGATTTTAAACACCGAATTAAACCGTCTTAAATTCGGTACTGACCGCTTCCAACTGGATTGGTCGGTGTGGGTGCCAGAGTTTAAGGAATATTACGACTTTTTTTGTGCGGCCTACGATTTGTCGGAATCGCAAGAGTCCGGCGATTTATTTGCGACCACTGAACTCAGCCCGGAGCAATGCAAAATTCGTGACCGATTGGTCGGATTTCTACTGTCGGAAGATCAGGAGCGAGCCTTGAAGGAATTGCAACGCGTTGCCGATTACCGCAATTACCGCCGCTATGAAATCTGGAAAGACTCCGACAGCGGCTCCCGCGTGGCTTTGTCGGAATGGGGCACCGGCTCGGGCGGCCAGTTGGAAACCCCGGCCTATATTGTTCGCGCCGCGGTGGTGACCAATCGCTTGAAGCATTTTGACAAAGGCATGAACCTGAAATTGCTGGTCAATGATGAATCCTTTGCCAAAATGGACGAACGCCGCGCCCATGATGTGATCCGCTTCATTCGCGATAGTCTCGGCATGCAGCTAATTTGTGCAATGCCAACGAAACACGCCGGTGCGATCAAAACCGAATTCACCAAGGAATGGAGTTTTACCCGCACTGAAGCGGAAGGTAACGGCGAAGTCGATTTTATTTCCGAAGCGGACGAGAGAAACCTGCATCCCGATAAATTGCGCGAATTGTGGGAACTTCAACGCCTGCAAATTCGTGAACAAACCCGGCTGGAATTTGAAGCCAGGGAACAACTGGAAAAATGACAGCGCCGCATTGGCTGCGACAGCCGGAAATATTAAAGCTACTTAATCTACTGATTGATAAGCTCGACAAGTCACAACTGCAAGGTAAAACATCAATAAACTCTCTGAAGTTAGACAAGCGGACTTTTCCAGCATTGTTCAATGCCGCATTTGAAGCTGATAAGGAGAATTATTGGTCGCAACTGCAACAACTCCAAACTTGGGGTTGGCTTAATATCAAAACCGATAAAGTTCAAGCAGGTAAAGCTGGATACGAATTAAACCCACGATTGTTAATTGCCGACGAAGCCGCACTTCGGCAAGTAACAGCAAGGCCGGAACCGATCAAATCCGCTCAACAATTGTGGCGCGAGGCAATATTCGAGTTTCTGACTATCGACGAAACCCTGCGAGAGTCTATCGCCAATCAAAAATTGGAAATTACCGGTAAGACTGCGGTGGAGATAGTGGAGCGCCTTAATCTGTTACCAACATTGGTTGATGAACCGCTCTTGCTACGTGAAGTCTCCGCTCGATTGTTCTGGGGCCATTCGAAGGTATTGGATAATCGACAGGCCTTAATCGCTGCGATACTGGATGTTGAAGAGTGTCCATTCCCGGAAGCACCAATCCAATTGCAGGTATTTTTGCCGGAAGGTGATTTTACCGGCGTGCTGTATATCGAAAACCTGGTTTGTTTTGAACAAGCTACCCGCGATGTTTCCGGTCGCTTCGCTGGGTTGGCGCTGGTGTTTGCATCGGGATTTAAAGGGTCGGCCAAACGTTTGCGTTTGAAAACCGGCGCTTCGGTGTATTTTGCCGGTCACGGCAGTTTGTCGATTCAATCAAGCCAACGCTTTTTAAGCTGGTTATTCGACGCCAACGAAACTTTGCCCTGTTGGTTTTGGGGTGACTTAGACTACTCCGGCATGCAGATTCTTAAATCACTAAGACATTCATTTAAAGATATTGAAGCCTGGCAACCCGGTTATCAGCCAATGTTAGAAGCATTATTGGCAGGCCACGGCCATACCCCGGAAGAAGCAGGGAAAGTTAATCAAAAGCCCATCAACAACACCGGCTCAACCTATGCAGATCGTGAGTTACTGATTGCAATTAAAAAGCACCGGAAATTCGTGGATCAAGAGCGTTAGTGGAACTTTCACTCTCCCCGAATGTGTATTCAGCGCCTAAGCTTTTGTAAATGGAAAATATCGCAATCGACCCCAAGCCTCCAATGACGATGAATTTGCCAATGATCGAAAATGGTCAGATAGCAGACAGTCGCAAGATAAAAAACCGCATATCCGGTATGGCGGATATGCCAACTCGCCCTAAAACTCGAACAGTACAATCGCTCATCAATAATGTGGAAAAACCACGTTTCTTATGCTATTGTTAATTTAAAT
>JABFRC010000353.1 GCA_013141375.1 Methylococcaceae bacterium
TGTGGTGCTGTCCAATAACGATGGCTGCGTGATCGCGAGAAGTGCGGAAGCTAAATTATTGCAGGTGGCCATGGGTGCCCCTTATTTCAAGATTGAGAAATATTGCAAGCAGGAAGGCATCGCTATTTTCTCCTCGAATTTTTCCTTATACGGCGACTTATCGAGCAGAGTGATGCAAATCATCTCTGGCTATGCACAGCGGTCTGAAGTGTATTCCATTGATGAAATATTTTTAGACTTGTCAGGCATGCAGGGGGACTTAACGGCTTATTGCCATGGAATATGCAGCACGGTGAAACAATGGACCGGCATCCCGATTTCCATCGGTATTGCGCCGACTAAAACATTGGCGAAGCTGGCCAATCGCTTGGTCAAAAAAGGCCTTTCGGCGCACGGTGCCGTCTTGGATTGGCGAACACTGGCATCACACGATGAGGTTTTAGCCAGCATTGCCCTGGATGATATTTGGGGGATTTCAATACGCTGGTCGGAAAAATTGAAAGCATTAGGTATTCACAACGCCCTGGCATTGCAGCAAACAGAACCTAAACGTATGCGTCAGCACTTTGGTGTGGTGATGGAACGCATTGTCTTTGAGCTACGCGGCAACTCCTGTATTCCGTTAGAAGATATGCCACCGGCCAAAAAACAAATAATGACATCCCGTAGCTTTGGAGAAAAGTTAACCGAATTTGCCGACCTGCGGGCAGCGGTCACGCATTTTGCCGCGCGTGCCGGGGAAAAATGTCGGCGTCAGCAATTGGCCGCGCAAGCCTTGACGGTGTTTGTGCAAACCAGTCCGTTTGATACCCAGCATCCGCAATACGGTAACAGTGCTACTACGGAATTTGAGTTACCCACCGATGATTCAGCGACACTTATTCGAGCTGCACATCACGGCCTAGAGCGTATTTTTAGACAAGGTGTTAGTTATCAACGGGCCGGTATTTTGTTGCCGGATTTATTGCCTGCAGGAGTGGCACAAATGACCCTATTTGAAAGTAGTAGACGCTCAATTAGATCTGATCAACTGATGGCCACGCTGGATAACATCAACCGTCTGCATGGCAAAAGAACTATTCACTATGCCAGTGAAATCCTCAGTAACCGCTGGCATATGAGGCAACAGTTTAAATCACCCTCTTATACGACGAATTGGCGGGAGTTGTTAACCATAAATATCTAACGATTGGCTTGGTGCATTGGTATTAAGAGTAACTGATGATCTTGATTCTTTGGTGCCCAATTGGATTATTTTCGTTAAGCTCTAATAACTACACCGACCTAATCTTGTCTGCCTTGGTGTTTGCCCAAGGCCGGTTAACACCCTTACGCTTAGCTTGGTAGGACAATCGCATCCAACCTTTGCTTTCTAAAGATACGGCGGCGGAATTGATTCGGATACAGGCTTACCCAAAGATCAAACTTAGCATGGAAGATCAGCAAGAACTGCTCGCCGACTATTTGCCTTATTGCCTTAGCGTGGCCATTCCTAATTCTCCACCGGCAACCCCTGACTGCTGTGATGCTTTGACTTACCGTTCCTCCACACAGGTCAGGCCGACTTTCTGATAACCGGCGATCAGGACTTACTCAACATTACCGATGCCTTCATCTGCCCAATCCTGACCGCCGAACAGTTTTTGCAAAAATTGCAACATGCTCAAGTATGACAGCATTACTTGCCTGCATCCTTTTTCAGAATTGCTTCTGAAAAGCGCAAAAATTCATCCAAATGCTGAGTAATCACATTAACAGTGATCGGCAGTTGCAGACATTGATAATCGTGAACGGCAATATTGCGAAACCCGACCATGCGTTTCAACGAATCCGCTAATGCGCTATCGATCCAGCCGGCTTGCGCTAACACGGCAAATACATCACGAGCGCTTTGCGGCACACCCAACCGTTCTCGGCGAATCAAATGCTGGCCCATGTCCAACGCAGCTTCGCAAGCTCGCTGGATATTCAAAATCGCTGCATCCTGGCGGGTGTGGTTATCGGCAAAACCAGCCGGATCAGCTTGGTATTCCTCACGGACACGAGCCACGCATCGTTCGATTGTTGCTGCTTTATTGATCAGCACATCATCGGCCATACACACTTCCTCTCGTTTGAATATCAGCCAACAACCCGGCTCGCGCAGTATCTAATTCCGTTTTTTCACTCAGTACATAAACCTCGAACAAACCGACTTCAAGTTCACTGCCCCACAAACGGCGTCCTGTTTGCAGAATCTGGTATTGCATCACCGTCGATGCCGCCCGCATGTCCAGCAAATCCACCGGACAACCCACTATGTCGGCCAATTCACCGGACAACTCCCACAATCGCAACGGATCGGCATAACCGGCTACCAGCACCGATAAATCCAGGTCGCTGTCGGCATTGGCATTGGCGTTGGCGTTGATACGGCTACCAAAAGCATAAACGGCCAGCGTTTCGGGAAAAGCGGCACGAATCGCTGCAAGCACCGGGCCGTCGGCGGCAAGCGCGTTTTTGATTTGGGTATCGATTGCTGTTTCGTTGGTTTGATTATTCAACTTCGGGCTCTTCATTTACCGTCACCATCAACCATACATGAGAAATTCAAAATGTAGGGTGGGCAGAGCTGTTTTGCCCACCATGATCGGGCTTTGCTTTAATTCTCCGTCGGCACAAACAACCTGCTCACCCTCGGCTTGGCTGAGATGCTTTAATTAAATCCAAGTTGAGTGATTGATTAGCAGCCTTATAGTGTTCTATTTTCACTTTGTCCATTGCGCGCGACCCATGTCAAATACTCTACGCCCAGATTCGTAATATGAACCTGGTCTCCATGGCGAACAATTAATAAGCGATCATACAACCCACTACAACTACACATCCAAATTAGTAACATCCAACGCATTCTTAACAATGAAATCCCGACGCGGCTCGACCACATCGCCCATCAG
>JABFRC010000106.1 GCA_013141375.1 Methylococcaceae bacterium
CATGCAAGTGCATCAAGGCAACCGACTGGCCTGCTCGCTGCAGTTAAGCGGCGATTTTTTCAGCGTTCAGGGTGAAAGCGCCATGCAGTATGAAAACCATGCATTCAGCGCATTCTCAGCACGAACCAGCACGGCTCCGGACTTAATTCCTTTAACGGCCAGTTTCTCTGACCGCATTTTGATGATCAAACCTTACCCAGGCCTGGACTATCGGCATACTGATCTGGCCAATGTCGATGCAGTTTTACACGACTTGTACCACTCCGGCACTGCTTGCGCGTCGGAGCAATGGGGCAATCAACATTCCTTAATTGAGTTCATCAAACGCTGTAAGCAGCAACATGTCGACATTTACCTGGCCCCGGCCATCCATTCGCCCGATGCCTACCAAAGCACGCTAACCCTGCTTGAGCACGGCGCGCACATGCTCTGGAACCTATCCATTGAAGCCGCTTACGTTAAATTATCGCTGGCCTACGGCAATTTTGATGATCAACAACAGATCGTGGATTTTATAGAGAGGGATATTGCAGGGGAGCATCTGGGTTGAAGAATTGGTCAGCAGATGACTCGATTGCAACTTAGATGGGATGTTTGTTACCCTCTTGCCGACATGCTGTAAAACCGGCTTTGGAAGGTGGTGATTTAATTTGTCGTTTTTGCCGGTTCAGTTTGTCTTTATTGATTATTTAAATCGCTTATAAATCAAAAAATTATATGATTACATTCTTGTTTATACGACATTTTCTGCAGTTTATGGGACAAGTGATGTCGTATATATTACGTTATGCCCTTTTAATCGTGCCAAAGGATAGTTGTGAACATTGACGAGATTTGGCAGAGCTACTCAGAGCGCATCGCCGAAATTGAGTTGTTTCAGCGTGCCGCAAAAAGCGCATCTGGAACGGAGCTTAAAGCACTGCTCCAATACGCCGAGCAAATAGAAGGGGCTCCCGAACTAAAGAACATAACGTTGTCGTCACACAATATGACGTTTCGTGATGCACGTTCTGGGCAAATCTATTCGTACCATCATAGGACTATGTCTGTTGAGGATCGCCAGAGAGAGGCATTGTTTAGAAAAAATAAACAGTACCAATGGTTGCTTGCTGAAGCGTATGAGGAGTTCGAAGATTACCTTTTCAAGGTTTACGCCTATTGCGGACTCACGAACACTGATTTTTGGCCGCTATGTGATTACGGCAATATAAAACTCTCTGAGCGTGACTCACTAGATTTCAAGTGGTATCTCGAACAGGCAAATAAAAAGAAAGGGGCACCCAGAAGCATTTTGGAGAGCTTTCGAAAATCGTTTTCACAGCTTCATCATATTGAGTTCAAAAACCCACTCGGTGTAAATCTGGCCTTCGCAATAGTTCTAATCGAAAAACTGAGGCACGTCATCGTTCACAATGGTGGCAGAACAATCAGCAAAGAAAACTTCATTGAGTCGGTTGCCAAGGAGGTCGGTATTTTCAACAACGGCAATATTTCCGAAGAGCACAAACAACTGGTTGAGCAGTTCTTTGGGGTGAATGAATATGAAAACCTTGTTGCCTTGCTTGAGATTCAGGTGCAACCCGAACTGCCATTCGAAACCTACCATTGTCGCTTTGGAATATTGGTTAATTTCCTCATGGCCTACGGCCATTTGTTGCATGAAATGGTGAGCACTTATGTCAAACCAACGAAGGCATAACCTGTCAGTCGAGAGGGACTGCGCAAAAGCGCGCAGCCCCTCACTTTTACAAAAAAAAGGGGTCAGGTTACTTTAGGCTGTCACCAGAAGCTTTATCAACAAAAAAGGAGATACTTGGAACGGGGTGCATACCCCGTCCCGCTCCGGATACCGTATAAATTACGTTAAGTATATTAAGAGGAATTACGCATGATTCGTTACATGGTCGTAGAACGATTTTCTCCAGGCTGGAAAGAAAAGGTCTACGAGCACTTTGAAAAATATGGGCGGCTTTTACCCGAAGGCTTGGAGTATCTTGGAAGTTGGCGAGTTAAAGAACAAGATATGTGTTTCCAACTCATGCAAACAAATGACTTCTCTTTGTTTGAAGTTTGGCAGAAAAATTGGGATGCCATCGGGCCTTGGGGTAATTTCGAAATATTTGAACTTGAGAATTAAATTCATCTATTGCAATCGTAAGCTGTGGGTAACGGTTTCTTCATAAACACCGCAAAAGTGATGGGTTTCGCTATGCTCCACCCATCCTACAAACTGCCTATCCTACAAATTATCCCGATTAATCAAAAAATAAACCGCTGGAATAACCAGTAAGGAAAACAGGGTTGACGCAAAGATTCCGAAGATAAAACTCCAGGCCAGTCCGGAAAAAATCGGGTCAAGAATAATCACCAAGGCCCCGAACATCGCTGCTCCTGCAGTCAGGAAAATTGGCCGCAAGCGTATCGCACCGGCTTCAATCAATGCTTCCGTCAATGTGGTGTCAGGGCGACAGCGTATGCGTTCGATAAAGTCGATCAATATAATGGAATTACGCACCACGATACCGGCCAGCGCGATCATGCCGATCATCGCGGTGGCTGTGAAATAAATCGGATTGGGATAGTCGCCGATTGGCGCTGCGAAACAATTAAGCAGCCAGAATCCAGGCATGATGCCGATTACCGTCAGCGGTATCGCAATCATCATTACCAGCGGCACCGATAGTGAACCGGTTTGACCGACCAACAGCACGTAAATCATCACTAACGCAGCGGCAAACGCCAGCCCCAAATCGCGGAACACATCGACAGTGATTTTCCACTCGCCTTCGCCCGCCAATTCAGCACGGTAGCCTACCGGTAATGGTCGTTGATCCATCGCATCATTCAAATCAAACACGGCTTCCACCGGGCTTCGCCCCGCCATTTGGCCAATGACGTAATTTACCCTTTGCAGGTTCTTGT
>JABFRC010000312.1 GCA_013141375.1 Methylococcaceae bacterium
CTACGTTGCCAGGCAGTGATGTGATTAAGCCAGTGTTCTGAAAGTGCCATGGTGCATCCTCTTAAAAAATATGCTGAGGATGACGGTTATTATTCGGTCAGAGAATACGGTTTTAACGGACGATTACGTTTCAACAGTTCTTCGCTTGATTGTTCTTGACCGTTAAATAAAGTAACTCCGATACTGGGTGTGCTCTGATATTCATGGGTATCAAGCTGATAAGGCTGATTCAGAAGAGCCATAATCTTATTGCCAATAATTTCAGTCTGCGTTGCGGTATCAAGAGTTTGCTCACTCAAGTCTTCCAGCATCACTACGAACTCATCACCACCCAGACGAGCAACAGTGTCACCTTCACGTACACAAGATACAAGTCGCTGCGCAACTTGTTGTAGCATTAGGTCGCCCATATCATGACCAAGGGTGTCATTAAGAGTCTTGAAATTATCCATGTCAATAAACAGTAATGCACCTTGACGGCCGCTACGATGACTTGATGTCAACGCAGGTTTGAGCCGATCTTGTAGCAACCGCCTATTAGGCAGTCCAGTAAGCGGATCATAGAAGGCCAGACGCTCAATTTTATCAACCGCCTCCTTGCGAAGGGTGATGTCGGTGAGCGTGGCAACGTAATTGCAAATAATGCTGTTTTGGTCCTTCACTGCAGTGATGGTGAGATGTTCAGGAAAAACTTCACCATTCTTGCGTTGGTTCCAAATTTCACCCTGCCATGACCCTGTCGTATTGATGTTTTCCCACATGGTGACAAAGAAGTTTGCATCATGTTGGCCTGATTGCAGTACCCGAGGATTCTTACCGACAACGTCCTCTGCCGTATAACCAGTAATAGCAGTGAAGGCGCTATTAACACGGAGAATATTATGGTTTATATCAGTGACGAGCATCCCTTCCTGAGATTCAAAGGCAGTGGCGGCAATACGTAACTCTATTTCCGCTTGTTTACGCTCAATAGCCAGACTGGCTAGCCTAGCGGATTGTTCAATGAGTCGAATATCTGATGCAACTGGTATTTGTGATTCATGAAAATAGATAGCAAAAGTCCCTAGCACTTGATTAAGTGAGGAGTGAATAGGCTGCGACCAACATGCGCCTAGTCCAGCTCTGGCCGCTAGTTCTTTATAGTGCGTCCAATAGGGATGTGTCGTAATGTCCTCAACAATGACACGCTCCCCGGTGAAAGCGGCCGTTCCACAGGAGCCTATGCCAATACCAATTTCTACGCCTTTGATGGCTTCGTTATAGAAATCGGGTAAGCTAGGCGCGATCCCCTTAATAAAATACTCACCTTTGTCATCAAGCAATAAAATACTGCATATCATTGCTGAGTTAATCTGTTCGACCCCTAGCACTAGAGCTTCAAGAATGGTGGAAAGTGGTTTATTGGTAGTCAGCTGTTCAAGAATACCGCTGCGAAAATGTTCATAGTCGTCAGCTTTTTTGCGCTCGGTAATGTCTGTAATGGTTCCTATGTATCCTAGCAACTCACCCGTTACTGAGCGAGATTCGCGAGACTGTCCAATTACCCAAAAAATCTTTCCATCTGTATGTTGAAATCGATACTCCAGTTGGAATGGACGTTTTTCTGCGACTGAAGCGGCCCATTCAGCAGAGACTTTCTCCTTGTCTTCTGGGTGTAGTGCCATTGCCCAGCCATCAGCCCTTGCAGTTTCAAACAGCAATCCTGTGATTTCTGACCAACGATTGTTCACGTAAGTACATTTTCCGTCTTGGTCGGTTTCGAATACTCCGACTGGCGTTGTTGAAATCAGCGTTGAAAGATGTTGTTCTTTATCAGCAAGTACCAGATCAATTCTCTTTCGCTCACTGATGTCTGAAAAAAATCCGACGTAGTGGATAACCTTGCCGTCCTTTTCGCGTAGAGTGGAAATCGTAATCTGTTCGGCATAGAGCTCACCGTCTTTCTTGCGATTCCACATTTCACTTTGCCAATAGCCATACTCTTTTAGTTCCGCCCACATCGCGGCGAAGAATTCAGCGTCATGTTTGCCGGAATTGAGTATGCGCGGATTTTGTCCAATCGCCTCATCCCGGCTATATCCAGTGATCTCGCAGAAGGTCGGATTGACGTCGATAATGGTACCGTCGGCATCAGTAATCATGATGGCTTCACGAGCTTCTTTAAATACCCTTGCCGACAGGGCCAGTTGTGCTGCTGCCCGTTTGTTTTCTATCCGGCGCTTATAGAATTCATAGGCCGCGAAGCTAAGCAGAATCAGAATAATGGGCGACAGATACCTTAACCCTTCCCAAAACGTTGCTTGTTTTTCTTCATACGGTCTAAACCACTTTTCATAGAGCACATCGAAAGTGCCGCTGGGTTTGGTCAACGCCAGTCCTTCATTGATCTTAGCCAACAGATCAGCATTCCCTTTTTGAACGGCAAACGAGAATTTCTGTGTGAAACCAGCTTTCACATCCAGCGCTGCGATATCGGAAATCTTAAAATCCCGTAGGGTCTGCATCCCAGCCAGTTTGCTTAGTAGCATCGCATCATGCTTACCCGATGCTAACAAGCGCAAGCCTTGTTCTGCCGTATCTACAAGTACCAGTTGTTTATCCCAACCTTTTGATACAGCATAGTCGTGGGCTAGGTCGGCTTTAAGCACGATCATGGATTTTCCAGCAAAATCGTCTTCCGAATGAATCTTAGATTCACCCTTGCGCACAAAGATCGCACCATGAATGATGACATGAGGAACAGTGAAATCCGCGAAGTGGTGACGCTCTTCAGACTGTGCAAGGTTAATTAGGACATCAATCTTGCCTTCTTTGAACTCCTGAAGAATCTCATGAAAAGGCAACACGCGGATGACGTACTTCAAGCCTGCTTCTGCAGCTACTGCTTTCCAAAGATCAACGGTAAAGCCATCCGCAGTGTC
>JABFRC010000338.1 GCA_013141375.1 Methylococcaceae bacterium
GGTCTGCGCGACTTACTACTCGGCTGGGTTGAAACTGATGCTGACGCAGTAATCGCTTACATTAAAAAACTCCTAGATGGGAAGTTGGAGATTGCTAGAAGGATTTCTCTTCATATAATTGACATTCGATGGCAGCAAATGTTCGATTTATTTGAGCATGTACTTAACCCCAGTTTATTTGAAATTGGGCATCGGCATGAGCTTTATTGGTTATTGAGTAATCATTTTACTGAAATGACCGGAAGCCTACAGACGAAAGTGATTTCTGCAATTCGTGATTTGACTTTGTCGAAAAATATTGAAGATTACGACCTTCGTCTTCGCTCATGCCAAAGGGAATGGTTGTCTTCAATTACAGGAAAAGGGTGTGAAGAAGTAGACCAATGGTTCGATACTCTAGGTTCTGGTGATAATCCTATCAGTTTATCTAAACATTCCGATTTTCTGTCTTACTCGGATTCATCTTTCGGAAGCGGTCCCTCACCATTTCAAAAGCATGAGTTGATTGCGTTCGCTCAAGATGGTTCCTTAATAGATTTTTTGAACGGATTTCAGCCGACTGGAAATTGGGATGGGCCGAGCATTCGATCCTTGACCAGTATATTAGAGGAGGCAGTACTAGATGAGCCGACTCTATTTTTACAAATCCTGCCTAAATTCATCGATGCAAAACGCCCATATCAATACGGGATCCTGGCTGGAATCAAGAGACTTTGGGATAAACCTTCGACAGAAACAACAATCATCGACTGGAATAATGCGTGGGGACGGATAATAGAGTTCCTTGAAAAGCTTTTGCAACCTGAATCCTTCTGGTCAGAAGAAGTCACCGATGATTTCAATTTGACCCCTACACGAAATTGGATTCCACCCGTGATAGCAGACCTGCTGAAAGCAGGAACACAGGACGATCAACACGTATATGCGACGATTTTCTTACCAAAAACAAAAGCTTTAATCAAAATACTGCTTGAAAAAGCTTCTTCGGAAGAAGGAGTGAGTGATGATCCAATGTCTCAAGCAATTAACTCATCGAAAGGTAAAGCTATTGAGGCGTTCTTCAGTCTTGCCCTACGTGTATGCCGTCTAGCCGATCGATCAAGCGGTAACCATGAATCAGAATGGAAAGAATTGCAGCCTATAGCTGATAGAGAGTTATCGCAGTGTAAGGACGGTAATTATGACTTTTCGACTCTGGCTGCGGCTTATCTTGCCAATTTCGAATACCTGGATGTTAATTGGTTTTCGGCTAACATAAGTAAAATTTTTCCGGAACAATGGCCAAATAACTTTAAATCGGCGATGGGCGGGTTAGCCTATGCTCATGTAACTAAAAGATGTTATGCCTTATTGCTTGAAGCAGGCACTATTGATTTTGGAATCAGGTTTACTAACATCGAATCGAAATTAAAAACCCGTTTAATTGAGCGCGTTGCGCTTGCTTATCTTTGGGGAGATGAAGTACTTTCGTCACCGCGTTTCCATTTTTGGTTTGATAATGGGGATGAAGATGCGATAAAAGCAATAAGCCGTTTCTTCTGGAGCGTGAAACACCAGACACGGAAACCAGAACAAATTGGACGAATCAAAGCATTTTGGATGGCTTGCCTTAATTGGAGCGACACCCAAAGTGAACGGCCCGAAAAACTATTGTCGAGCCTGAGTAAGCTTGCGTGTTATGTAGATGATATTGGTGAGAGCGATATTAAATTGCTTATGGCCACCGCTCCATATTGTGAGCTTAGTTTCAATGCCACTGACTTCATAGAGAACCTGGATCGACTAACAGTTGAAAATCCCCAGATTGTGAACCGAGTTTTGACCACTCTTCTAGAGAAGAATGTACCGACTTATGATTATGAGGATCGCTTACTTTCAATCGTTCAAAAATTGAATGATCAAGGGCTTCGGGAAGAAGCCATGTTGCTCGCTGATAAACTAAGACAACTGCCTAGAATGCGAGAATTGTTTAAAAGGATTACCAATATATGAATAGCCTCAGGTTTAGGTGAATCCTCTCAGAGTCAGCAATGACTGAGATAGCTGCTACTCGGAGGTGGTGGGCCGACGGGCAACTAAGGGTCCAGGCCGTGTAAAAACGTAAAATTCAAATGACCAGTGGAAAAATTAATCGATTTATTTCTCCAGTTTTATATCTCCGTGGAAAAGTATATTGCTTGGGTGTATGAAAAAACTAACCAAGTGGGGCAATTTTAAATTCTTGTAATTTATTTTTGCGTTTTTACACGGCCTGGGTCGATAACGTCAATTCGCTACTTCCAAAAGTTGCCATACACTATTGGTGTAATCATATCGAAATTGGTGGCGGTTTTGCGACCGGAATCGGCGGCCGACTTCACATCGGAACATGTGGCTGTTTTCAATCAGAATGACTGGCTGTTTTTGGTCGGAATACGCACTAAATTCAACAGAGCTTTATCTTCACAATACCCTAGTTGACGATGTAAAAAGCTGGTTTGCTAATCGTGATAAAAAATGCTTGATGGTGGCAGATTACGCAATATCATGCTGACAGACCGGTTGAAGTATTAAATCAAATGACAACATGGTGAAAATGCGCTACAACAAAATTGTTAGTAAATTTCAAACTGGTTAACAAACTGGTTAACAACTTCGTGGACAAATTAAACCAGCGCAAACAAGAGTTTAAGTGACGTCGTGGACAACTGCGTGAGCAAATTAATCAAGTGCTAACAGGAGTTTAAGTGCCGTCGTGAGCAACTTCGTAAACAACTTAAACATTACTTACAATGGGTTCAATGTTGAGCTGGTATGAATCATCAATGACATGCGTGAGCCAGGTACGGCTGAGTTAAGGCTTGCAACTTTCATTGAAAAAAAGGTCTGTGCTTGGTTAGGATGGAACCCAGAATTATCTGGATACCAATCTGGATACC
>JABFRC010000339.1 GCA_013141375.1 Methylococcaceae bacterium
GCAAGAAATATGATTATTATTAGTACGAAGGTAATCATTATAACAATACGCATTTCTATACTTTTTCCTCAAAAAACCAAATCTAAATTAGCACAGTAGGGTGGCAGTTTTTTGCCCACCATTTACCTTATTTTCTAAATAATTCAATCAATAAGGGCCGGATTTTATTTTTTGTTCTTCCAATAGCAGAAGGACCGAGGTTTGCCGTATAGGAAGCCATGCCAATTTGGTGGTCATCTTTGGTAACAGAAAACTCTGCCATTGATAGATAAACGCTCAATGTCCACACCCAGTCCCACGACCATTGTGCGTCGTAGGTTAAAACATAATTACAGTGAGACTCCGGACTAAATAGTTGCGTCTTGATGTTGCGTTCTTCAATTTGCTGCCTAACTTCAGGTAAAAAATCATCCATAAAAACGTTTTTGTTTTCTTTAATACAAAGCTGTGAAATTATTTCGGCAGCAGGCACCGGTTCAACTTTTGTGAGGGGAGATGCGCAGGCTTCTAATAAAAAAGCAGCGGTAAAGATGAATAGTTTTTTCATTACAAATATATCCTATTTATTAATTGGAAGCTTCTAAATAATAATTAATTAATGCTTATTTATCAGTACCTATTAAGTTTGAATTTTCACCAGAAAAGCTTATTAACTGAAACTGTTCAAGATGGCGTTGAATAAAATGCTGTCCACTTGAAGTAATCAGATTTATATCTTTACTAATAAGCTGCATATCATCATTTAACTGTTCAATAAAACGCGTGGCATTTCTTATAATTGATGCTAAATTTTCATCAACACTCTTGCTAAGAATATTTTTACTACTTTCGCTCAAGTTAGAATTATCAATTCTTTCTAATTGAATTTGCGCCTGTTCAAGTGCTTGATTTTGCAACTCAGCGTATTGTTTTGTTTTTTCATGAATAAGATCGTAGGCTTTTCTTTGCAATTCTATACGCATAGAGCCTATTGCCTCTACAGCTTCAACATTTATTCTGGTTAATTCCTTTTGATAGTCCATCATTGCATCTGATACGGCTTTCATTCGCTCAAATTCTTTATCCTTTTTTAATTGTTCAATGTCAGTAATAATCCGAACAATCTCAGTTTCACGCTTAATTTTAAGATCGACTTTAATATTATTCTCTTTTATTCTTTGATCAGATAATGCCGTTTCAACTCCTACTTGGCGTTGTATATCTCTTCTAACGTCATTATCTTTCGATTTTTCGTTTCTATCATACTCAAATCGCTTTAATGGCTCTTCCACCCAATCAGAAACCATATTTGCAGGCACTAGCAATAACTCGCTTAGCTTTGCAATGGCAAATGTAGCACCTTTTGCAACACCAGTAACGCCACTGATAGCCGCACCTATTCCTAGAATACTCATAATTCACCCTCAAGTTTTTTAATTTGTCTATCGAAAAGAATTCGGTTTTTTTCCAATGCCATAACTAGTTTGTTCTTTAAAGCATCAGTGTTTTCTGTTGTTTGAATGAATGCGTTAAGGCCATTCTCCATATCTTTAATTAAAGTTAAACCAAGATTTAACTGCGAGTTACTATTTTCTTGTAGAATCGACCACCTTGATAACAACCGAATTAACGTACCAGAAAATTCAACTTTCAATTTATCATGTCGCTCTATAGAACAATTCTCCTCAATATAAGTGATAAACACCTGCCAGTGACTACTAAGCCAAACAAGAAAATATCTGTCCCGCGCGATCTCTAACAACTTAGGACTTAGTTCGTATTTATATGAGGGGGTGTAAATGACAGGATTATGTTCTAAAAAATCCCTGCACATATTGGCTCTAGTGATTTTTAGAACATCTAATACAATGGAAACTTCGTTGCTATGCAACATAGATGTTTTTTATGGTTTCATTTTATTTGCAATATTATCAATACTTGCCTGAGATGCTTCTTGCTTGGCTTCATTTTTTAGAATACTTAAAACTTCGATAACATGGGTTTTAGCAAGATCGCCGCTCAAATCAATACTCTTTGTATAGCTATCGACTAACTCTTCAACCCATTTAGAAGAAACCTCTTTATCTACTTCAGCTATTTTCATGGTTTGAATAACTTCTTTTAGTGTCTGAGTGAAAAACTGTGATCTTTCTCTTCTTAAATCTTCTTGAAGAGTGTTTGCAAATTTTATCTCCTCTTTATAGTTTTTTATTAATTCAAGATAATGAGCTTCGTATTTGTAAAGCAGTTCGAGTTTTGATCTTGTTCCACTTAATTCTTCAGAGTATTCATTTTCAGTTGTCATTTTTTCAGTCTCATGTGTAGATAAATAAAAATCACGATTAAGCAATGGCATATGTTTTTCAATTAGATTATCGTGCAATAAGTTCTTGCTAATTAAATCTTTGAGTTTGGCAATATGTATATGTGTAGAACCATTTGCTTTTGCTTCATTTAGTATTTTGTTAAAGCTGTTAGTATTATTTAGGTTTATTGGGCTTAAATCAACATAAAATGGAACCCAATTCCCGTTTTCAATATTTTTTCCTGCCAGAATAAAAACACATTCAATGCTACTTAGCATCGCTATGTCTTTAAATGAATAAACTTCAAATGGGTAATCACACCATTTAACTATTGGTAAGTTTACTGTCTGTTTAATCGTTGGTTTTTTAGATGTAAACATGGCTAATAATTACTAATCTCATCATTGCGTTCACTATATTTTCATTAATATTACTTTGTGCTTTTAGACAGATATTTATTTTTACCTACTTGCTTTTATTGTCGATCACAAATTGAGGCTTGTTATATTGTATGTTTCCGTATATATCAGTTGAGTAGACTTTATCTCCTTTGATTTGGTACTGCTGTTTTTGATATTGCTTATTACCCATCGTATCAGTTTCAAATATTCGGCCGTTATTTTGAATTGTATACGATGGTTTATTGTATTGAATGTTTCCAAACGAATCCTTTTGGTATAGGCGCTTTTCTTCCGATTGAGCTAACATATAAGGTAACGCAAGTAACACAAGCACCATTAAGATTTTTAAAGGGAAGTTCATGACGTTTATCAACCATTTATTCTTTTTTAGATTCAAGATTGGTGGGTAAGTCACAATTCGAATCTGTCTTATCAATAGTACTCACATCCTTTAATTCCTGATTTTTCTTTATTCGACTTTTCCATTTAGCATATAAATAAGTGCCCCCGGAAATCGTACCTGTCACTGTCGCGATAGTTGCCAGAACTGGTGCTGCAGTTACTATCAAAGGCGCACTGGTAATTCCCACAGCTACACCAATTGCTGAGATACCTGTTGGGGCTGCAATAGCGGCTCCTGCAGCAGCTATACCGGCCAAAACCCCTGTTGTCATAGAAACATCCTCAACCTTTGTTGCTATGTCTTGGTGATGGTTGTCAATTTTTTTAGAAGTATTGATAATCCAATTAGTAAACTTCTTGGCGCTTACCGTTGGTGTACTGATAAATTCGGTAGCCTGTTCATTGTTCTTAGGTGGCTTGTCTGCTAGTGGAGCATTCACCTCTTCATTTGTTGCAAGATGTAATTCATTGGTATTAGATTCTGTCCTGGTTTCTGGATCTGTTAAGGAACGAGACTTCCTGGTAAAGCTTGCTATTGGTTTCCAATTAATTTTCATGACAGTAACCTGAAATTGACTGTTACAGGCAAAACCTTGTTTTCTGTTGGGTTCAATTCACTTATTGATGAAGGCTTTGGACTAGAACTCTTGAATGGAATTGTGTGCATCTTCATAGCAATGATTTAACACGCGAAAGCGCTAATTCAGGATTCAACTTACCATTCTCGACCAGTCCAATCATACGTTCGGCTTGTTCATTTGAAAGGTGCCCGCTCTCTATAGCTTGGGTGATGCTATGTTGTAGTTGCTCTAGCGCTGATTGCTGGATACCTTTAGATCTCAGCTCTGACAATCGTTTTGATAATCTGTTTGATATTTCTTGACGGAGGCGATCTTGACGCCCACCTGATCTCACTAACTTGGAAACCCCATAAGCTGCTGCACTGCCGGCAATGGCAGCCCCAACAACCCACCCCACTGGGGTGGCTGTCACAAAAACACCACCAAGCACGCCTGCAAGTGATGTTGAGCCTAATAAAGTTGAAGCACCGGCAGCTGAAGCAATAGCACCTGAAGCTGTGATACCCGACACACCACCCGCTGCCGCCAAGATTGCTTGACCTGCATGCCCCACTCGATCGCCTGCTTGTAGCTTATTGATTGCATCTTCAATATCCTTTGTAGCAGCATTTGTGGTATCGGCATCATCATTAGGAGTTTTTGTAGAAGCATCAGTCTCGGAGGTTTCTGTTTGCAAAACGTAACTGACAAGGTTATCTGCTAGATTCTTTGCATTTGCCGATGCCGCATCTGCAAACTCTAGGGTGCTGTCCGTTGCGCTTGCGGTGATTTCGACAACGCGGTCGATAATCACATCACTTGTTGCCAATAGAGATTCTTTGGCTTCCACAACAGCTTGATTTGCTGACTCAAGCGTCCGATGAGTTGCAGAGCCCAATTCACTCGCAAGGTTCGTTATCGTTTGCCACTTTGATTTCATTGAAATCCCCTCAATGTTATCGACATGTTCGTCAAATGATGTCCTCTTGAATTAACCGACTTACGATTTAGAATTCCAGTATTCCTTTACCCCATTGATAATGTTAACCAAAAGTTCGAAAAACTTTTTAGCTACTTCGATTATTGCTGTATCAATTGATCCCGAAAAATCTCCATTTTCAATCATTGAGCCCACACCTGCTCCATAAAGTATCGACAAGGCAGCTACCAGAGGGGCTAGTAATGGGCCAATGAAGGGTATCCCCGCCACAAGTACCGATAACGCTGCACCTATCGCAATTCCAATTGTCATTTTTGGGTTGTTAAGGAGGAAGTCTATAATTTTTCGGACAATGATTTTGCCAACTGCAACCACTTCGCCAGCTACAACCTTCGTCTGCGACCATAGCTCCAAAAGCCTTGTTGCTATTTCTGGGGGAATGTTGCGTTTAAGACTATCGATCAACAAATCATCGAAGCTTTCATCGCTGTGCTCAGCATTAAGCAGGGTTAATTCAATTAGAGCATCTTTGGGGTGGATGGGGTAAGCATTTGCGAATGTCATTAAATTGTCTCCTTATGGCGTTAAGTGAAGAAATTGATTTTTACTAATTGAACAAATAGAGGCAGAGTATAACCGCTAGTACTTTATTTATGCATGCCAAAAATGGTCACAATTTAAAAACCAGCTTATCAATCAGATTGCCCTAAATACTTTGACAAACCTTTTTCCATCTCTAACTGAAGTCCTTCGGGGCTGATGATGCGTAGGTTTGGAATCCAATAGCGCACGATAGGTAAAACCTGATCCAGATGCCCAACTTTTGCAGAAATAATCAAGCCACCATCTTCCAGTTCTTTTTCGATCACTTGATTTGCAATCAAACGGCGGCGTTTGAAATAACCGGCGACTTCAGGGCGAACTTGTAAAACGATTTCCTGTTTTTCATCTGACAGCCAGATGCCGTCTTCTTCGGCAAGTTGGCTGTCAATTCTGGGATCCCAGGTGAATTGGTTTTGAAGTGTTTCCAGCCTTGATATTTTGGTGAGACTAAACGCTTTAAGCTTTTCTCCGTCCTGAGCTGCTAGATACCAAATGCCTTTATTGTTGATCAGCTTATAAGGCGAGATTGACGAAAATACCTTAAGGCCTTCCTGTTTTGCATAGTTAAAGGACACATGATGACGGGCAATAATTGCTTTTTCCAGATCGCGAAATAGCTTTTCTTTGCCGGTGAGGTTTTCGTAATGATGTCCTTTGACAAGTAATGCAGCCTGTATGCGAGAGTCAAAAATATCTCTCAAAAAGTCGTCGGCCAAGGAGGGAAATAGCCCCCTGATGCCTGCCAAACCGGCAAAGCGCTCAATGTCTTTGGTACTGAGTTTGCCAAGGAATGTGGGGTCCAGATGGTATCGACCTTCAGTTTTTACTAACGGGAGGTAGGCAAAACGTTCATTAAGATCGCGTTGAATCGTTCGCATGTTGACACCAAATTCGTCGGCTAATGAACGCGGGTCTAACTTTTCACCTTGATTGAGCATAACGAGCATTTGCGCCAGTCGATATACCAAGGTGTCATGTGTACTGTCGGACATCATGCCCTCCCTTTTGTTAAATTCAGCGCAAGTATCCTATATAAGAATGACAGGTGGTGTCGTTTTTATAAATTTACACATTCCAAATGACAGCCGAAATGACCATGAAAAATAAACAGCAGTGGCTAACTGAAAACGACATCACCTGTCGGGACGATGGAGCAAGATTGATCTCATTTTTCATCAACCCTATAGAGGAAAGCGTTATGTTCTGGACATTCATTATATTTGCTATATTCGCCCTTATGTTTGTAAAACTGGGGGCTTACTCGGTCTGGATGGCTATTTTTGCTGGAGGACTAAAGGTGGCAGCGCTAGTAATCATCTGCCTGGTAATCTGGCAGGTCTTTCAAAAGTTATTTCACAAATCATCACGATTGTGAAAAGCTGTATTAACATCTAAAGAATTGATCGGTAAAGGTGGTTGTCACTTATGGAAATTAACGTCGGCTTTATGATGGTATGCAGATATTCGGAAAATTGAAGTGAATGTCTCCTTGGGGTCGGTTGTACTCAGTGACGAATGGCCGCTTACGGGTATCGGAATTCAATGACGGCTTTCGGGCGATGAATCTGAGAGGAAGACAGTCGCATGGCGACCCAAACTTGACTGTCGCGTTTCTCCAAAGCGGCCGCATACCCAAACATCGTTTTTTGGGTTTCGCTTCTACGAAGCAGCCTTTCGTGGTCTCCGGCAGTCGGCCAAAAGCAGTCATTCAACTGGCAGAAATTTCAGTTTTCTGATCGACTGATCCCAGTACAAAACCGGCCACTCACAAAATTCACAACCGTGGGATTTATTGCTACTCGTGGTAGCCGACTATGGACAATTCCCTTAAAGGGTAGAAATAACATCACCTATAAATTCCAAATCTGGGTATGACAAACCTGATTAATACTTTGACAGCGAAGCATTGTGATTTTGCTCAGTGACACCGCGCCCAAACGAACTGATCGGATTGAGTTTAATGAATGGCGCAAGGTTCTTCATGATGTCTTTCAACAGTCGCGGAAACTGCTCTCGTTCATATCGAAAAATCTTGTTTTGCATAATTGCGTAAAAATAGTAAGCAGGTACAGCGATAACCAGCCCCCACATTGTGGTTATTAACGATTTGTCGATAGCTGACACTAGCGCTGACATATCTCTTTTGCCAACGATGGCAAATTGCTCAAACGTACCCATAATACCGATGGTCGTCCCCAGCACTCCCAGCAAAGGTGCGATGACGTAAGCCGTGGATAGAGAAGAAAGCGATTGATAAAGTTTATCCATGACATCATCAATAGGTGTGGGATTTATATCGGGATGAATTGACTCACCACGTTCGCCTGCCTCGATATAGGCCAAAATGGTCTTTGCTAGCGGTGAAGAAAGCGACGCCAGACGTTCACGGAACGAATCGAAAGCCTGCTGACTGGCGATGCCTTTGGCTTCTTCTATCAGTTCATGCGGCATTACACGAGTTGATCGTAACTCCAGCAACCTCTGCAAAATAATGCCCAAGGTATAAATTGACAGCGGAAGTAACGCCAACATGGTAATCCCACCCTGAAGGACATACTCGTCAAAATAGTTTTCACTCATTTCCATAGTGGTTAGTTTTTTTAATCAAACGAAAGGTTATGTTGAAGGTTTTTCGGTTTCGATTTTGACCTTTTCAATACCAGCCATTCTGCAAGCGCCTAACACGTCAACTGTGGCCTGCAAACTGCTGTTAAGATCGCCTCTGACAATGACACTATTAAATGTATTGTCGCTTTGCTTTTTCTGCGACAACCATCCCGGCAAACTGGCAATCGGCATTTTCTCGCCATCGACAAGGTATTGATTATCCTTGGTGATGAAAATTATTACAGCTTGCCTTTGCGTCGATAAGGTATCGGAATATTCTGTGACAGGCACGGCTACATCTATCGCGTCAAATACAGCCAGCTCGGTCGCAAACACAAAGAACAGTAAGATATTAAGGACCAAGTCCAAAAATGCGTTCAGGTTGATGCCGGGCTGATTAGTCCAGCGGGAAGATCGTCTGGATCTATTCCTCATGTTAATCTTTAAACCACAATAACTATGAGTGCTATTAGCACATTATAAAAGGCTGGGAGTAAGCAAGACATGATTTGGGAATTAGTCGTTACCTTTGTAATTTATAATAACATTTAATTTTAAGTGCCAAGTTCATTAGTGCAACACGACAATCAGCCAAACAATCCCTTCTGGGGCCTAAGAATTTCTATCGTTCTTCATGTAATGTTTCTTTGCCTGTTGGCTGCGATTAACAATGCTCACCAAGCCGAGGTCAAACTTCCCCAGTTTGTCGAAGTTGCCACTATTGCCTTCAAACCGGAACTTAAGGAGCAGCTTTCGACTATCTCTACTCAGTCGCAAGCACAGCCACTACCTTTGTTAAAGCCGCAGCCGGTATCACCCCCGGTAACAACCAAACCGAAAAAAACCGAGAAGCCGAAACCTAAAGCAAAGCCGCGAGTTTTAGAAGAGGCAAGTAACACGTTATCGAATAAGCCTGCACCAGATTCACATCTGACAGAGCTTCTCGATCAGGGGAATACAAATAAAGCATCGACAGTAACCAGCGATAGACAGAAATCCACTGACGGATCTGGTGAAGGAAAGAATGGAAGTAATGGTGGTGGAGTCAGTAGCGGTGGAACATCGAACAGTTATGATCTAATCGTATTATCGCGAGTATTACCCGATTATCCGCCCAGAGCAAGGGCTAGAGGTATCCAAGGGTGGGTGCAGCTTAATATTATCGTGACCTCGGCGGGAACGGTTAGTGATGCGAGAGTCGTGGACGCCAGCCCTAAGCAGATATTCGATCAAGCAGCACTCGAAGCGATTCACAGCTGGCGCTTCAAACCTGCCTTCAAAGATGGACAACCCGTGGGGCAAGAAGCCACGCTAAAACTGGTTTTTCGACTCCAACCACAACGGTAAATCAACTAAAAACCAGCACAGCAAAAATCTCCACAATTCTATCAGGGGTATATAATGAAATTTCCCGCCAATCGGGCGGGACTATTGCTTGTCACGTAATTTTAGGAGAACTTCCATGAACAATATCCAAAAAATCCTCATCGCGAACATTGCATTCGCAGTATGTGTACCAGCTATGGCCGATATTAAAATACCGAAAACCAAGGTCAGCATGGAAACCTGTTTGAAAGCAGCTTTGGCAAAACGCGATGGCGAAGTTGTAAAACTTGAGTTCAAAGACGAACGTGGCGTTCCCACTTACGAATTCGAAATTCTAGGCAAGGATGGCAAGAGTTGGGAGCTTGAATGCAATGCCAACAAGGGCAAAATAACCGAGGAAGAACAGGAAGTAGAAAATGGTGACGATCCTTTATTCAAGGGAAAAACCAAAATAAGCCTGGAACAAGCCAAGGAAATCGCTATAAAAGCCCATGCGGGCGAAGTTGTAGAAGTCGAATACGAAATCGAATCTGATGGTAGCGCTTCATACGAGTTCGACATCAAGACGGCCGACAAGGGTGAAATTAAGTTGGAAGTGGACGCCACTAGCGGAAAAATCGTCGAAGACAACGAGAAAGAAATCTACCAAATCGGCAAAGAATAACCCGGACGATCTTTAAGGAGATCGTCAAAATAAACATGCTGCCATTTATGATGAATCCAAAACCATTACCATTGAATTTTGCTTCATATTTGGCGGCATTTTTATATGTAATAGTTCAGACTTAATCTGGCAGTCACTTTTTTTTTAACCCTAATGCAGTTTCTGCCCCCTTAACGTTTTTGAAACTCGCCCCCTCCAGATTGGCATTGCGAAAATCTCCTTCGGATATATCGGCCCCATTCAAATTAGCCCCTGACAAATCCGCCCACTGAAAGTGTGCTTTAGATAAGTTGGCGTTTTGAAGTTTCGCATATGGCATGACGGCATGGATAAGATTAGCGCCGCTTAAATCGACTCCATTGAGTATGGCATTATTCATTTCAACTCGCGCCGGTGCCATGCCTTGATTGGCCATGTCAGCGCCAAGATTTGCATCTTTCATTTTGGCGTTAGTCAGGTTGACGTTGTTTAATAATCCGATGATTCGACTTCCAGTTAAGTCGGCATCTGTTAAATCCGAGTTATCCAACGCTACTGCATACAAGCTGGCCCCGGATAAATCTGCCCTATTCAACATGGCTTTACGGATCTGAGCCCGATTGAGATTGGCTCCCTTTAGTTTCGCCTCACTGAGATTGCATCCGTCAAGGTTTGCTGAAAATAAATCTGCGCCCTTAAAATCGATCCCTGATAAATCCAGGCCAGAAAGGACTTTATTGTGGAATGTTGGTTGAACTTTCCCAGCATTGGCAATAGTGCTTATAACTTGCTCGCGAGAGAATTCCGCCGCCTCACAAGGTAAGGTAACTTGGTTGATCAATATCAAACTGTAAAATAAATAACATTTCATAAAGACTCCCGGCAAAGACTGAGTGTTTTCTTAGATTTGGCAGTGTGGATGAAGCGAGGTCATATCGCAATCCAGCTTCGGAACAAAAGGAAAAAGTGAATATAGGTAGGACATGGGACAAACAAAGCCTATTTTGAAAAAAATAGTCTTCACTTTCCATTAATTTTTGGTTGATGCCGAACCAAGACGACGGGAGGCATTGGTATGGTAAACAGATACACTTGAGATCTTTAGATCTCTACTGTCCCCCTTCTGCTAAATAGCAGCCGATTATCTTCAAGAATTTGTGTCGTTGGCTGGAGCGGCAGGGACAAGAAAGGCCAAGGCAAAATAGCTTTGAACTTGAAAACGGTTGGCTATGCACAATCGACATGTTGGATAACTGGCTAAATACTCAGGCATAAAAAAGCCCACTATAAGTGGGCCTCATCCGGTATTTATTATATTTTATTGTGGATGACTACCATTAAAATGGTAGTTTAATTTTTAGCGATTATTATAGTTTTATTACCCTAGTACTGGTCGCTTACCCCCTCCTATTGAGAGAGGCTGACTCTTTCGAATCAAGGCACTCTGGCTCAACGGGTAAGATTGTATTTGAAATAAATTCTGCTGTCTATCAAAACTGCGACAAATTGTCGCAGTTAAAAAATTAGACTCAAACAGGATTTTCGCGCCATCAGGCTTAAGCTTAAGTCCCACTATTGATATTGTACTAATTCGACAAATTCTTCCGCAGGTATCGGGCAGCTTTTGATAAAGCCCTGATAAGTATCGCAGCCATGTTCCCTTAAAAATGCCAGTTGCTCGGCTGTCTCAACCCCTTCGGCCAAGACTTTAAACCCCAAGGTATGTCCCATCGAAATAATCGTCGCGGCAATTTCCATGTCGTCTTTATTAAATGGAATCTCGTCAATAAAACTCTTATCAATTTTAAGCACATCCAGAGGAAAATGCTTCAGTGCCGCAAGGGAGGAATAACCGGTACCGAAGTCGTCAATGGCAAGTCGTAAGCCTTGAGTCCGCAGGCTATTTAAAATTGCGGACGCATGACCTTGATTTTCCATCAAACCGGTTTCAGTGATTTCCAATTCCAGTAGATGAACGGGGAAATTAGTTTCAGCTAACACAGTAGCAACCAACTGACTCAGGTTGCTACGCCGAAATTGGTGCGGGGAAACATTCACCGCCAAGGTGATAGGCGGTAAGCCAGCATCCATCCATTGCCGACCTTGTCGACAGGTTTCACGTAATACCCATTCCCCGATACCCATGATTAATCCCGATTCTTCTGCAACTGGAATAAAATGTATTGGCGAAAGCAAGCCGTTGATCGGGTCTTGCCAGCGTACCAAGGCTTCGGCACCGACGATACGGCCGCTCAAAATATCCATCTGCGGCTGGTAAAAAACCCGCAATTCATTTTGCTCAATCGCCCGGCGTAGTCGTATTTCCAAGGCGATGCGTTCTTGGGCAGCCAGTGTTAATTCTTCAGAAAAATAAGCAAAACAGCCGCGTCCAGCATCTTTAGCCTGGTACAGAGCAGCATCGGCATGATCCATCAGGATGTCTGGATTGCTTCCGTGCAGTGGATACAGACTGATACCAATGCTGGCGCCAATCTGGATATGGTCGCATTGACTCAGGTTAAAGGGTTTTGTTAAACAGGTTATGATTTCATCGGCGACCCGTGCGGCATCTTCAGGTTGGGAAATATCTTCCAGTAATATAGTAAATTCATCCCCACCTAAACGAGCGACGATGTCGACCTCTCGCAGTCTTTCTGTTATCCGTACAGCCACTTGCTGCAATAATTCATCACCGGCCTGATGACCAAGACTGTCGTTGACCGCCTTGAAATGATCCAAATCAAGCATCAGCAAGGCCAATTGCTTGCCTTCACGTCGCTCCACATTAATGCTGTGTTTGAGTCGCTCCTCCAATAACCGGCGGTTGGGTAACTGCGTGAGGGGGTCATGAAAGGCAAGCTGTTTGATTTGTGCATCGGCCGCTTTACGATCGGTGATGTCGTGGGTAAAGAAAAAACAGTACTCCACGCCATCAACATCGATGCAGTTAGCGGTGATCTCTACTGGAAATACATTGCCATCTTTGTGCCGATGCAAAGAGTCAAAGGTGCGTGTTACTGCTTGTTTTTGTTCCGCCCATTGTTTAGGCCATGATTCAGCAGGGAAATTTTGATCAAAACACCAAATGTACTGACCAATCAATTCCTCACGGTTATAGCCAAGGTTTTGGCAGGTACAATCATTGATATCAATGACCTTACCTTTACTGTTGATCCAGAAAAAAGAGCTCCTGCTTTTGTTAATCGCCGCATGGGCAAATTTTAACTGTTGCTGGATCATGGCATGGGCGCTATTGTCCCAATTGGTACCTATGAGGCGTAATGGCTTACCCGTTTTGTCCCTGATCACATGAGCATGCCCCTTGATATAGTGAACTTCTCCATCAGGACCAATGATACGAAACTCAGTTGCGAACTCTCGGCGGCCTGCAATCGCGTCTTGGAGGGCGGCTTCGGCTGCTGCCATATCTTCTGGATGGAGTCGTGTTAACCAGGCATCATAAGCCCCAGAAAAATCTTCCTTGCGCGCCCTATACAAGTTAAACATGGTCTCATCCCAGATCAGTGCATTGGATTGCAAGTCAAAATCCCAAATGCCGACCTGACCGGAATCGGTTGCAATCTTCAAACGTTGCTCGTTGTCACGAAGCTGCTTAGTCACTTCTCTATTACTTGAAACAGCCACCAGAACCAATCCTGTTAATGCAAGAAAAATTGTCGTTAAGGCAATTAGGATGGCTAAGGTATTACTGGTTAAATCAGTGGGCGGAATTTCAATAGAGATAGGGCCCCTGACAAAATAGGCCGCGGACATTGCCGTATAGTGCATTCCTGAGACCGCACTACCCAAGATCACAGCAATGAGCAGATGATGCCGTGTATTTGGATTGACCTCTTGAACTTTGACTCGTAATGCAAAGTAGGACAGAGCGATGGCCACAATGATCGACAGAGTAAACAAGTAGGGGTTATAACCCACGAAGCCATCCAGTCGCATGGCGGCCATACCGGTATAGTGCATGATGCCAATGCCAGTGCCAAGCAAGAGGCTAGCACCCCATGGCGGAAGCGATCTGGTGCCATGATGCCAGACTACACCCAAGGAAACACCGCTGGCCAGGAGGCTAGGAAGCATCGACATCAGGGTGATGAACGGATCGTAATGGATGTTACAGGGCAAGCTTAAAGCCAGCATGCCGATGAAATGCATTGACCAGATTCCGACCCCTAATATGAACGTACTGATTAATGTCCACGTCAGTTTTGATGCCGTATCAGATTGATGCTCAATGCGTGAAGACGCTTTCAGGGCCGCGTAGGAAGAGATGATAGCCAGAAGCACTGACACAGTGACCCATGTGGGGTTGTAAGAATCAACGTAAATAAGGTTAACATCGGGAGGGGCGGACAAGAAACGGAGCATATTCAGCATGGAAATGAAGCTTATCCTTATTTGAGTTAATCACAATCCAATAAGGATTATAACGGATGACTCTGTATTACACCCATTGAGTGACAAGCTAGAGATCTTCAGCTGTTTGGTTAGTGAATTATTGAGCCGCCCTAATTTGAACCAGAAATTGGTCAGCATTCATATAGCCAATCACCCGAGCAGAAGTGCGCTCTTGCTGATCACGACCAAAGAAAAGAATGGCAGGTGGGCCGATAAGATTAAACTGTTTAAGTAAGGCCTGGTCCTCCAATAAATTGGCAGTCACATCTGCTTGCACTAATAGCATAGGAGCTAGTGCCTCTCTGACCTTGGGATCGGAAAAGGTAAAGACGGCCATTTCCTTGCATGAGGTACACCAGTCCGC
>JABFRC010000365.1 GCA_013141375.1 Methylococcaceae bacterium
TTTTCCACTATTTGTCGGTCTTGGGTTAATCAACAATCGCGTGATCAGCTTGACCGTGATGTCGGCATTCCTTCCGTTATTATTTTATTTCAGCCGTATGCTTGTATTGGGTGACTGGGCATTTTAATAAACAGCCATTGCATTGATTTACGTGTCGTTTTTTATTGGGCAATAACCACCAGCATTTTCGTAGTTAGTCGACTAACCGATCTCTTTGTTGCGCTCAGCCAGTTGATCGAAGGTAATCGTAGTTGCTTCCACTGAATTCACAAAGTCCGCATCATGGGTCGAGATCAGTATGACATTGTGCTCGCTTTTGGCTTTTATCAGCTCGATCAAGAGATGTCGGGTTCTGTGATCCAGGGCGTTACTAGTTTCATCCATTAACATTACCGCAGGTTCTCCGATCTGCGCAGCAGCCAGCATGGTTTTCTTTTGTGTGCCCAGCGACATCTTGCCAAATGGCGTGTTCAGGTGTTCACACAAACCGAAATCGCTGACGAGTTCCCAAACCCTCTGTTCCACTTCGCACTGCTTGGCACGGGCAACAAATTTCAGCAATTCGCGACCGGTCATGAAGGGATAAATGGGGCATTCGTCCGGCACATAGGCAAGACAAGACTTGGCTGCCAATGGCGCACTATGCAGCGAGTGACCGGCTATCCATATTTCACCTGCGTCCGCTGGAACGATACCGGCCAGCACACTCAATAAGGTCGTTTTGCCGATGCCGTTCGGCCCCTGCAAGGCAAATATGCCGCGGTTAAAATGGCAGCCCACATTTTGCAAGACCTGTTTGTTGCCGAAAGCCTTATTTAGCTTGTTAAAACGCAGCACGACTTATCCTTAAACCAAAAAATAAAACATCAGCGCCGTCCATACTGCTGCAATCACCGTACTTAAAAATACGCTGTGGCGTTCTGCATGGACCTGTGGAAATCGCAACAAATACAATAACAACATAAACGCCGAAAGGCTGATCATCACTGTATTTAGCGATGCTCCATGATGACTTAACAGAACAGCATTCAATGCAGTGGCAAAGCACAGCCCGAATGACAGCACGGCAGCGACATCAAACCAGCGCCACCACCAAATCCGCAGAGGCAGCGCTGAGGTGAATGGCGCTGACGCCAGATGGGGCTCATATGCATGCCCCTATATAAACCGCTCACGCTGAGTGCAATACCGGCTAGGGCAATATGTGTAAACGGCAGCGCCCTGCCGTCGTAATGCCAGACATCCATCAGTCCTATCGCCGCCGCTATGATCAACGCGGAACTGATGCTTTTACTCAACATTTCCGAATAACGCTGCCGGAATAACATGCAAACGGAAATCTGCAAGGCAGGATGCAAGCGCGCCAAAAGGACTTGCGACAGTCGATCCCCCAGCGCATACCACAGTGCGGTATACCTCTTGACCGGCATGACCGGAATACGCCCAGACACTGCGGCAGTACCGATAAAACACAGCGCCACCAAAAGCACTATTTTTAGCTGCACAGCCGAACTCCCAAGGGCGCCGGCCAGCAACAAATCTGCCGGCAATATCACCCAAAGCGCATAGCTGCGATCCAGCGCGCCAAGCTGCGCCGTAAGAAACAACAAGGTCATCGCAAGCAAATACAGGTAATCAGCGGACAACACAGCGGAATCAGCTTCACGCATGCCAAAGAAAATTCCGGTGGCGGTTACCATCAACAATAACGGACTATCGGCAAGCAGTAGCACGATCAGGTTGGTGCGGCGATGAACAGCAAGCGGCAACGGCAGCGATTGCGCATAGTGCATAAACGCACCGCCGCCGATTTGCTCGCGTTGCATCATCGCCCAAACCGCCCAGAGTATTTGCAGCATCACGATATAAATAAACCGCCACCAAAAACCATGCTCCGAAGCAAGCAGTACGGAAAACGGTAAAACAGCAATGTCTGCCAATGGACCGGGCCCGCCGAGCGGTTGCAGCAGCGAAATTACCAAAAGAACGGCTTGCCAGCGCCGCAGCAACAAGCGTGCGGTAGCAATTGTGTACCAATGCAGGCGATAGCGTAACAGTAGCGCGTTCAATTGCTGTTGCGCGACATAAGAAAGGATTTCATTTATACCGTCCGCTTGTCCGACTTAATCAACAATTTTGCCAAGCCGAGCCCAACGTATGCCTGCTTGCGGCTGCTTGGAAAACCATATTTGCCGGGCTTTGCCGACAACATCGGGCAGCGGCACGGTGCCGAATTTACGTGAATCGTTACTGGTGCTGCGGTTGTCACCCAAGACAAAAGCCTGACCCGGTGGAACGGTCAACTCGAGGTCCGGCGTTTGCATATCTGTAGCAGTCCACTGTACCTGCCATTGCCTGCCGTCGATGGTTTCGGTGACCCTGATGCCCGATTCGCCTGATTCTTCGATTAACGTTAAAGGCTTATCGTTAATCGAGACGGCATGCCCGGCAATACGAATACGATCCCCAGGCAAAGCGATAACACGTTTGATGTAGTTACTGGTGCGGTCATTGGGGTAGACAAAAATAGCGACGTCACCGCGTTTGACTGCTGTCTTACAACCGGGGCAGTTGTAGCTCATGTCGGCAAACAACACATCGCCTTTCAAGATGTCCGGCTCCATGCTGCTGGAAGGAATATAGAAAGACTGAACCTGATGTGCCCTGGCGTAATCAACCAGGAACACTTGCGCCAGCCATCCTCCTAACAAGACCAGGGCGTAAACCCCGCTAATCTGCCAGATGAGCGGTACATAATCCAGTTGTTCGCGCGCCGACCGCCATGCGTCTATCATGCCGAAGAGCCATATTGATAAGGTCAACATCAAACTGATCACTAACGCAGGCAACATCCAGCCGCCCGACAAATACAGCGCAATGAACACCAAGCCCGGAATACTGAGCACGGCGAATGCGATAAACAACCAGATCGCTTTATTGGCTTCGCCGTTATAAAGCTGGCCGAAACCCGGCAGCACAAAGGACATCGCCAATGCCAGCCAGGGTTTACGGGGATGGTTTAGGGGGGGCATAGATAACTCCTAAATAATTTTAATAAGCGGCGGTAGCTGTCCAAATACCGAAAACGAACGAAAACAGCTCAACAATTCCCAACGCAGCAGTGCCGGTGAGCACCAGCCATTGCAGTTTGTCCCGCCAGATTTGTTTAGGCGCAGGTATTGGCAATCGATTAATTTTCCGCATCACGCGTTCACTGAAATCTTCAGGCACTTGTACCAGGCCTGATGCCAGCAAGGCATCCAATTCTTTATTCATAATGTTCCTCCAATAATTGACGCAACCGCTGTTTGGCGCGGTGTAACCGGACTTTGATTGCGCCGACGCTACAGCCTTCAACCCGCGCAATGGCTGCCAGGTCTAGTTCTTGAAAATACGCTAAGGCCAGTGCGCTGCGGTCTGCCACGGGTAAGTTATGCAGCGCATTAAACAGGCGTTTCCGCTGCTGGTGTTGGCTAAAAACTTCGGCAGGTTGTTTGTCCTGACTAGCAAACTCCGGCAAAGCCTCATCGCTTGTTACTTCGCGTTTGTTGGATGCCCGGTCGAGCTCGTGCAAAGCAAGGTTGCGGGCAATAGTAAACAACCAGGTGGAAAATTCGGCGCGTGCCGGATCGTAATCGTTAAGCTTTGTCCACGCGCGTAAAAAAGTCTCCTGGGCGATTTCTTCGGACACACTCTGCGTAAGTCCCATGCGTCCCAGATAGCCGAACAGCGGCTGCTGGAATTGCTGAACTACCCCCGCAAAGGCCGAGCGATCTCCATTTTTGATACGATTTAGAATGGGTTTAATGTCCAGTTGACTATTTACGTTTAAGTTTTATACCGACGAGTCGAAAAAAGGTTACAGCCAGACGGCATAAAAAACAGATATCGAAGGGCGCAGAAGCAAATGAACTCGTTAAAAGGATTAGGTTCCCAAAAAATTACTCAACCGGTCGATCCGAAGTCGGCATGACCGCTGAGCTCCAAAAGATCCAGTACATTCAGTTTGATCGCCAGTCGTGTCAGCTCGATGTCGGTGTTAACGCCTAGTTTGCGCTTGATCAGATAGTGGCAGTTGCAAACGGTTTTCGGGCTGATGTTGAGAATGTTGGCAATATCATCGTTACTGATGCCATCGACCAGCAGGCGCAAAATCTCAAATTCCCTTACCGTTAATGTCTCCAGCGCAATGCGATTGCTGCCCAGCTTTTCCAGCGCCAAGGCTTGAGCGATATCGGCACTGAGGGTGTAGCGGCGGGCATAAACTTCTTGAATTGCCCGCAACAAATCTTCGGGCGGACTGCTTTTAGTGACATAACCCAGCGCTCCGGCGCGTATCGCTTGCGCAGCAAAGCCGGGGTTTTGATGCATGCTGAAGACCAGGATTCGGGCGTCAGCACTGCGTTGTTTGATTCGAGCGATCAATTCCAAACCACTACTGCCGGGAAGCGAAATATCGGTAATCACCACATCCGGCTGGTATTGTTTGAACAGCTGATAAGCCTGAGCGCCGTCGCCGGCTTCGGCAACCACGGCTAAGCCTGGCTGTCTGGCCAATAAGGCGCGGTAGCCTTCACGAACAATGGCGTGATCGTCGACCAGTAAAATATTGATGTGTCTTATCACGCTCATGACTGTTCAAAAAATGGTAGAGACGGGCAGTTCAACTTCAAGAATTAATCCATGCGGCACGGCAATGCTCAGGCGGAATTGGCCCTTGAGTGCGGTGATTCGCTCGCGGATGCCCAATAAGCCAATGCCGGTAGCATCGGAAAAGGGTAAGTGTCTGGCAATGCCATCGTCCTGGATTGTCAAACGTGCAGTTACCGAGTTAATAATCAGATTCACACTTACATTGCTTGCCGCCGCATGTTTGGCGATATTGGTCAGACCTTCCTGAGTAATTCTAAACAGCGTCATCGCCTGTAGATCCTGCACTGCGCTGCTGTCGCCGACGATGTTTAGTTGATAGCGAATTTTGCCGTTGCCAAGAGCATTCCAGCCCGCCACCAGACTATTTAGGCTGGCTGACAGACCAAGTTCATCAAACTCTGCCGGACGCAAACGCCCCAGCATCTGACGCACGCTATTTAACATATGCGCGGTAATGCGACTGATGTGATCAGCGTTATCCATCAGTTCCGGACATTGTTGCGCGGCCGTTTGCTTGATAGTTGCGGCAACGGCGTTGATGGCAGCCAGACATTGGCCGAATTCATCATGTAACTCGCCGGCTAGATAGCGTCGTTCCTCTTCCTGAAGATTGATTAATTTCACTACTAGCTTTTGGCGCTCTTCCAGTAACTGTTGTTGGCTGTCAGCCAGTTGATTGATTGCGGTGGCAATTCGCTGCCATTCATTCAGTTCAAATGCAGGCAGTCGGCAATCGAGATCTCCGGATTCCATCGCTTCCAAGCCGGTGACGATGACTTGGGCCGGTCGCAAAGCGCGACGGGTGCTGAGGTAAACCAGCAGGCAAACCGCTAATACGGTAGAGCCGGTCAGTTGCATCAGGCTAAGGGTTTTATTCCATGCGTCGGCTATTTCCAGTTCTGCACTGGGGCTGACGGTGAGTGTGCCGTAGCGCCGTCCATTTATGACTATCGGATGTATCGCTTGCAAACCGGGATTGAAAATCCGCAAATAAGCGGCTTCAAAATCGTCGGGCCAATCGGCGATGGAGGGCTTGTTGCCGTTGCAAAGATTCCGCGACATTGTGCTGTCGATGGAGGCATAAGCTAAACAAATGCCAGGGTGACTGCCGGATTGTTTCCAGAACTCAAAGTCCGGAAAGGCATTGCCCTGGCCTATGCCCGCATTGATCAGCAAGAGTTGCGATTCCAGCTGTTTGCCCAAAGATTCGGCGATCTGCTGTGTGTTCTGCTCGGCTTGCCGGTGACTTTGGTGCAGCGAATACGAGGCAATCACCAGCAAGCAGAGCAGGGCAGCCAAGGTGATGCGAGACAGTAAATGCCGTTGAAGATTCATGATCTGCCTGTCTGAGTGTGGCGCGGAAAGCATGCATTTTATGAGTCAATCGCTTAATGACAAAGCACCATGCTGCACGGCGGGCAAATTGCCCGAATTCAGCGGGTAATTTTCGGCTTACCGGAACTTGCGAAGTGCATAAGCTGTAGTCACCTGATTATTGGTCAAGTGTTGTTTATTAGTTGGTGTTACACGCAGCGAAACCTTAATTCCCGTATACCGCGCCGAGCACTGATGTTGGCATCGGGAATAGCCCGATAGGGGCACGGCATGGATGCCGTGCGTTGACAATGGGGCAGGAGCCCCATTTGGCAACCCCCGATGGTAGCGGCAGCGCGCAGGAAATAAGCGGTGTCCGGGCGGCTTTTTCTTTGGATACTTTCTTTTGGCCGAGCAAAAGAAAGTATCTCGCCTTCGGGGGCGAGACCCCGTTTCAATTGACGTCGTTTACGACACATTATTTATTAACTATTCCTAATAACGAGGACATCCCCATGCCTAAGCCCCTTTTTGATGACGCCAACATTCTCTGGCAAACCTTGGCAGGTTTTGAGCATTTACAGTATTCCATTCTGGATATTGATTCAGACCGACATGTTGTTGATGTGTTATTCAAATTCGCCGCCCACCAACAGATCGTTTTGCACAGGCATAAAGCCTTGAATACAACCTTTGTGATTCAGGGTGAGCACCGTCTTTATCATATCGACGGTACGCTCAAGGAAATTCGGGCAGTTGGCAGTTACACCACCAGCC
The DNA here is from genome assembly GCA_013141375.1 of Methylococcaceae bacterium. GTDB lineage: Bacteria > Pseudomonadota > Gammaproteobacteria > Methylococcales > Methylomonadaceae > JABFRC01. The sequence continues at coordinate 6,745 of JABFRC010000365.1, forward strand.
AGCCCAATGATGAGCCGCATCGCGAAGGCGGTGGCGATGAGGATGTCATCGTGTTGTTCAGCATCCGCAGTGGCGACAGTGTGTTTTACGAGATTCTCGACGACGAATTGAATGTTATCGCCAAGCTTGGTTGGCAGGAGTTTGTAGAGCTTTACGGGCAACAAGCTCAGCAATAGGAAGTTAATTTTCTTAACGAGGATAATGTCATGAATCTATTGAACTTCCGCATTTTGCTGTTGCTGGTTTTGCTGGCCTGTCACAACGTACATGCTGCACAACATATCGCTGTTTTGGATTTCGAACTGATCGATCTGACTTCGCTGCCTAATACGGCTCAGGAGCAGCAACGCACTGCGTCCATCCGTCCATTACTGGAACAGGCGCTGGTTAAGAAGGGCGACTACGATATTGTCCATATCAATGCTCAAGACCAAGCCAACGCCAATTCCAGCGTAGGCTATTTGTTTCGTTTTGATGATCTGGCCGCCAAACTGGGTGAGCAGCATGATGCCGATTGGGTTATCGTCGGCAGACACAGCAAACCCAGTTTTCTGTTTTCCTATTTGATGGTGCATGTGATTCAGGTAAAAACACAAACCCTGGTCGCACGCTTTGATATCGAACTAAAAGGCAATCATGAAAAAGTCACCGGACGAGGTGTCAATAAGCTTGCCGACAAAATAGCTGAATTTATTGATAGCAAGCGTCAATACCCATTCCAATAAGTTCTCAAGCTATCCCTTCTCCAATAATGATAGGTTGGTTTGGGTTTCAAAGAGTCACTTATTGGGATGGGTATAACTTGCCTACAGTTGCCATCTTACAAATCGACAATCTATTCCGTAACCGGTAAAAAAACCAATGTTTGGCTATCCTGAAGTGCAGCGCTTTCCCCGCTGGTTATGCGGCTCATCGATTTCACTTCTGTTCTTAAGTCATGAACGAGATACCTAACTATTCGCTCACTTATACCTTGCTATTTGCGGAAGGTTTTAATCGGCCTTTTTTCCATGTGGATTCGAAGGCGCAACATTATCAACCTTGCCACAGTCGCTACCCAGCCATTTGGCGGTTATTTCGCTGGTTGTCAGCAGTTGCAGCTTGTCATTGGGGCCATAGGTCATGGTAATTGTCCCAGTCATCTGTTCGGGGTCCTCACTATGCATTTCAACTTTACCGGACATCGGATTGGCACCTTTACAATCCAGGCTGGCAATCTGTTCGTTTGCCGTTTGTGTTGCAAATGTATGAGTGCAGGCGCCGTTGTGAGTCCCGCCGGCAAACGCTTCTCCACTATTAATTTGTTCTTCCTTCAGACAGGATTTGACGGTATGGGTTTCTTTTTTTACCCGTGCAGCGAGTTGCTGTTCCACTTTTTCGCGCTGTTCCGGGGTCAGTTTGTCCAGATTGTTGGGTGGTTTGGCCGATCTTTTTTCGATAGTGGTCGTGGTTTCCCAGAGGCCGGGTTTAACATTGAGAGGCTCGGCCTGCGCCAGAGTGCTGATTGTTAGTAGTACCAGCGGCAGGGTAAGAAGTTTGAATTTCATAATGACTCCTGAATAAAAAAACCGCCGCACCTTGCGGAGTCGGCGGTCGAAGTATAGACCCTATTGGACGCGGGAATATCCGCGTCCAACGGGTTGATTGCCTTTCCTGGCTTAGTTCACCGTGAGGGTGACCGTTGCAGGTGCCGAAGTCTGACCACCGTAGCTCACTATATAAGTGAACGTGTAGGTGCCGCGCTTGGACGTCTGACGAAGAGCGCCGGTGTTGTTTGTACCCGGCGAAGTCAGGGCGACGGTACAATTGCCAGCCGCCGTGCAACTAACACTGGCGGTAGCAGGATTGGCTCCCCCACCGGTGGTGTGTATCACAGCGCTCAACCCGGTAACTGTGCGCCCAGCCGCACCTGCTGGTAGGTCGTTGGTTAGCACATTACCTACACTGATGTTTTGGGTTGCAGCTGCATTGGCTGTGCCTGTAGCCGTGTTATTGACAGCCACCGGCGGTGGAAACAACGTTGTGCCGGTTCCCGAGGCTGACCAGTTAGCCGACCAACCACCCGGATTGGCTACCTTTAATTGGTACTGGTAGCTTGTTCCGCTGGTCAAACCAGTGTCGATTACTGTCACCGCACCCGTGCCTAAAGTCGCTCCAAGGTTGGTCCAACCGTTATTGCCAACTCGACGTTGCAGTTGGTAACCCACAGAACCGGCTGGCAGCGTGAAGTTCACGTTCAGCGAGGTTGCTGTGGCGCCATTCACGGTTGGAATCGGCCCAGTCACAGGACGCGCGGGTACTGCAACAGTGGTCAGTACCGGCTGTGAAGTCAATACACCGAAAACGGCAGTCACTCGGAATTGCACATTGAATGCCGTTGGATTGACCGGAAATGCATTTGCCAATTGCTGGCTGTTGGCTGGCAACGCAGGTGCGATGGTTGTCCAGGCACCATTAACACCAATTTTCCGTTCAACTAGGTAAGAGGTTTCCTTTTGAGAAACATCCAGCCAGTTTACCGTCACATTGATGTTAGTTGGTGTTGGCAAACCCGCGTTGATAGTGGCCACGAGGTTGGCAGGTGCAAACAGACCCAAAGTCACCTGATTGCTGCTGGCATAGCCTGAATCTCCTGTCACCAGATTGATAGCCTTGACGCGATAGACCGCGGTCTGGGCTTCCAATGGGCTGGTATCCAGGAAAGTCGACGTGTTAGGTGCAAGGAAAGCACCTACTCCGGGTACTTGCTGGAATGCACCAACGACACCGTTTACAACCGGTGCACGTTCCACCACGAAGCCATCTTCATTGTTGGACGTGTCTATCCAGCTCAATGTGACCTGAACACCATTGACCATCGCATTCGCCCCAGTGGGTACGGATGGCACGGCCGGTGTTGTCACTGTTGCCGAACCTACTACCAATGGGTTGGTGCCCGTTGCTTCCACCGTGTAGGCGTAAGTTGTGCCAGGAACAGCCAGGGTGTCTGCGAAGGCATAGGATGTTGCCGCTGTTTTGGCTACAGTACCGATAGTCACACCATCTCTTTTAACAGCAAAGCTGGTTGCTGTCGCTGCATTACTGGTCCAGGTCAACTCAACTCGTGTGCCGCTAGTGGGCAAAGCGCTGAGATTCACTGTTGCTGGTGCAGCAAGTGTGCAACCGGCAGAAGGCGCCACCGTCCAGGTAGATACATCAACGTTGGCCGATACTGCCCGCACCTGATAGTTGTAACAGGCATCCGTCAACAAGGTGGCATCGCTATCGATGTAACTGTTGGCACCCGTAATTGCTTGACCAACAACTGCCGGGCCACCGGTTGCGGTACCTATACCGCCACCAGCTGCAGGACCAATCACAGTCAGGGGAGGCAGGCCATTGTAGACCTTTGGCACACCGCCAACACTGATCGGGCCATAGCGCCAGATTTCAAAACCGGCTTCGTTGTTGGCGTTATCGTTCCAGTTCAGCGTGATCTGATTGCCGGTAGAGCCAGGCGCAGTTCTGCTGGCAGTCAGGCCGGTTGGTGCTGCTGGCAACGCAGTTGCAACAACATGGTCGACCACAGCAGAAGGAGTGTCTCCCTTGCCATTGAATGCCACCACCTTGAAACCATAGGTTTTACCCGGTGAATTCACGGAAGCATCACCCAGCACGTTTTCAATGTGAGAAGTCACATCCTTGCCTACAGTCACCAGACGATCCCAATCCGCAGTTGCACCGGTTGTGTCCTTACCGTATCGAATCCAGATGGTATAACCGTCAGCATTTGCCACCGGTGTCCAGGAGAACTTGGCTGCAAATACGTTGGGTGCCAAAGTCACCGGATCAATATAGCCAGGATCTGATGGTTGTAGCTCGCTCACAGTCAGTGTGGATGCATCAGGTGCAGCGCTGACAGCTGAATCATCCCGGGCAACCACAAACGGCGCACCTTTGCCTGTAGCCAACCAGGAGGCATAAGCCACACCGCCCCAGTTGTCGTTTAATGGCGAGTTATCCAATGCTTTATAAGAAGACAATGGCGAGCCGTTAATAGCGTTGCTCAGGTAGTTGGGTACGTTCGGGTAGTTAGGGTCAAGTGGATTTGGCGGGCCCTCAGGGCGAACCGTGGAAGTATCTGCAGTACGCAAATGTTCCATAAATTCACGACTGTGGGTTTGCCATTGCACTTCGGCAGAAGCCGTCAATAGTGAACCCGTAGGCGCAGTGAACCGATAGGTCACTTCATCATAGCCACCTTCCAGTTGTGCTGGAGTGTAACGTGCAGCATCTTCTTCAGGTACATTGCCCGCACCGTAGTTCCAGAACTTCACCCCAGCAAGACGTGCCTTAACTGCATCAAAGCCCTTGGGCGGAATGCGATTGTCAAACAGAATGAAGTTGTTAAGGACAGAAGGCGATGGTGAACAGGCAGTGGGTGTACCTGCAGTTGGATCAGGGAAGATCGCTGCGCCTGCACTATCTGTACAAGTACCTGTTACTCGTTCGTAAACCTGAACTGCGTTGTTGGCAGGCACCGTCGCATCAATCAGGTTACTCAGTGAACGCTTGAAAGCTTCTGTGCTGGTGGTTTTCAATTCGGCATTCGCAGCGTCATAGACACCGGAAGTATAAACCGGAGTGCCATTAGCATCCTTTGCCTCTACCGACAACCAAAAACGACGTCCATCAGGATATCCAGAAGGAATACGGTGACCTGACTTGTTTATAACTTTGACTTTTAATTCGTAAATACCGGAACCTGGTATATCAAAGTTGTTGGACCCCGGAATGGATTCCGATGGAGGTATCGTTTCAGTTGGCGCTTGGCTGATTTGCACACCTACCCCATCACGCAAGGTGATTTCGGTGTTTTGCTTGGCGCGATCCCACATTGGCCCACGGTCTGACAACATGCCAGGAAATACCCGCGGGTCTTTGCCTGTCGGCGCACCAATTACTTCCAGATCGACTTCCGGATACAACGCCTTCATCATTTCAGGTAAGTCACGGTTGGAACCGGTCAACTTGTGGATGGCCGTACCACCTTGTGCTGCCCGATTTTTGCCATAAGGGAAGCCACCGACCAGGAAAGGGTCGGCGTTATAACTACCTGAATCCAGATCGGTGTATTCATGCTTCAGTGTGGGCATGTGACAATCCTGACAACGCTCTGCACCGGTGCCACTTCGCTTGCCAAGTGGGTCTGTGATAGCGTGAGTGGATTTGGCATAGTCGCTGAACTTCCATTCGCTGTAAGTTCGTTGTTCTGGCATGCCATGATTGAGCACAGGCACGGTCAGGTCGTGACATGAGCCACAGAACTCGGAAGTACGGATGAACTCGTTCGGACTCGCCGAACCACCTGCTCCAGCCGGCAAGCCAGGTAACAGGTCATTGCGGGTAACACCATTGTTGACAAACGGGAATTTACCGCCGCGACCGTTGCCACCCACCGTGGGATGCTCGATCGAGAACGCCTGAGAAGCAAAGACCGGACTACCGCTTGTACTACTGGTTGGCGTGCTTATCGGTAATTCGAACAATGGCGGCAGCGTACCATCAAGGTTGTAGGCTAATTTTTGACCCGCAGCGTTGAATTCTGGCTGGCCTGCAGGAACCGGGTTTGTTGGATTGCCATCAGCTTCCCAGGTATCTGGATAGACCGCATAGATTTGGCCGGTGTAGGGGGTACCGGTGATCGGAAGATCGCTGAAATACACATCGGTCATGCCAGAGTATTTGCCAATATAAGTCATGCCATCCAGAAATTGCAATGTGGTGTCACCCAGTGGCCCGCCTTCGGCAATCGTTTGGGTACCCACCTGGTCGACAGGCGCATCTCCAGCATGTTCCCAGTCAAACAATCCGAGAAGAAGATCCCATGCATTGTCGTTAGGATCCAAATCTTGGCGTTTGTTAGTGACAGAACCCACAGCACGGTGACAAGTTTCACAGCTTATGCCTTCACTATCAGTGGATAGCAGGATGCTTTGAATCATGTTGGATGCATCAGCTTTACCGCCCATGGTGGGGTCGAAACGACCTGATAACCAGCCGTTGGGACTGTGGCAGCGCATACAGACATTACCGGCACCATCATCGCCAGTAACTGCTTTAACAGTATTGTTGGCGCTGATCTGTGCAGCGCGGAAAATCGGATCACGCGCAGCACTGGCCATGTTGCCGCCAGCCCAGTTGCCGAAATGGCCGACGTGTTGATCCTGCGTACCAGCGTGGCATGCGCCACAAGTGACGACGAACTCAAAAACGTTCCATTCGGCAGGTGCCGTTATATTGGCGAGTTCCTGTTGTTGAGTGCCAGGGTTCGGTACTGAACCACCTGGCAATGTCCGTAGCGGAACGTCAGCATAAGCCTGTCCTGAGATGAGCGCAGCAAACAGCAAAATGACTGGCAGCAAGGCATCGCCGCGTCGGTTTACAAACGCTCCTAGCGCTTGCAATAGATTTATAGGTTTCATAATGTTGCCCTCCTAATTAATTTTGGGCAAGAGTTTGATTTGGAGAGACAGATTCCCTGCCGGGCTTGCGCCCAAGGAGAGCGAACCGTCGCCATGGAGCTTTTGGCCATTGCCCTTTTCACCCACTGCAATAAATGTTGAGAACGGCACCTGTGTGACGGCATCCCAAGGATGAGTGAGGTTGGTGACAGGATTGAAGGTTAATTCCGTGTTGACCGTCCCTGACAATCTGCCCGGTTTATTGCGTCCTGTTGTCCTGGATTCAGCGCCATTGTCGAGTAATTCCCATTTGCCGGTCACATACCAAAAGCCCTTTTTTTGAACGCCAAGATCAACCGTCGGCGAAAAAATAGACAGCGTCAACTGAAACTTGCCTTGGGGTATAAAAAACGGGTCGTCACTACTGGCAGTGGTTTCAAGTACATAATTGGTCACCAGCGTACCTTCTGCCAATGTGCTTTTGATGCCGGGATTCTTGACACTCAATACCCCTAAAGTCCAGTCAATCTTACTGTCAGCCTCTGTCGCCAGCGCACTGCCAAAAGAAAGCCCAAAAATCAGTATCAATGAAGACAATCCATTGAAGGCAAATCGAAGCGTTGTGTGGATTATATTTGTATACATTACGACCTCCGTTGATTAAATGTGTTCCCTTTTCCCAATGAAATCGTTTGTTCGTTGGGCGTCGATATTTTGTGGTTCATTGTGAATCTCCTGAAAAATGGGTAGACATGTAAGCCTGATCTACCCTACCTGGTGTCTTGTTAACTTACCTACGCGGTTTGTTCGCGAAGTCCTACAAATTCACATAAGCACTTGTAATGCCAAATTAATTTCCTTTTATATACAGCCACTTAAGCTGTGACTTGAGGTTTGATTTTACTTATGCGAGCAAATGTGTAAAAAAAACTGACACTACGAGGAGTATTTGGAGAAAGGGCAAATTTGAAAATAAGCAAAATAAAGTTGACATAGATCAACTTTTGTTTATTTTTTGGACACAAGAGGAATCAAGCAAAAGATCCGAGTAAAAGTCTCGGGAATTGTCAACTTACCATTATTTTTCATAGAGTTGGATGAAAAAAAAGGATTTTTCTGACTTTTGCTCTGAAATAAGTATTGAAATGGGCTTAACTATTTAATGTAAATATTGGCAAAACAAAAATGTAAAAAAACATGACACTTTTTTAGGACAATTATCTGGCGAAAAAGCCAATTTTAAATTAAAAAATGAATTAGTTTTCTTTACTGAATTAATAGGAATATCAGGAGAAATCCTTATAAAATCATTATTTTTCAAATAGATATTGAGAGTTATA
>JABFRC010000084.1 GCA_013141375.1 Methylococcaceae bacterium
GTGTTCAACGAGCAAGTGTCAGTTGTAGATAAAAGCCTGATACCGGGCACTTCGCCCAATCATTATGGCTTACCTGGTGAAGCAGAATTGCAAAAGCTCTTTGCCCCGCGATCAGCATCAGCAGGCAGTTATCCGAGCAGCAAATATGCGACCTCACATCCTGACGATGCATTGACTGCGTTTGGTCCCAAAAAGGCGGATACCCCGTTATTTACCGGCATCGACACGCATGGCTTTGAATCACCAGGCGAAGTTGAATTAAAAAAGCTGTTAAACCAACGCACGCTTGCACCGTCGACGAAAAGCCATGACTTTGCTCCGGCCACTAAAATCGATGCACCTGCTGCCAATTCATTTTACTTCCTTGAAGAAAGCACATTTTTAAATCAGGGTAAGTCAAATCAACCCAACGCTATAGATTTTGCGCATCCAGCCTTTGATGTGGCTTCAGTTCGTCGCGACTTTCCAATTTTGAATGAGCGCGTTAACGGCCATCAATTAGTTTGGTTTGATAATGCAGCAACCACCCAAAAACCCCAGGTGGTAATTGATCGTATCTCGTACTTTTATGAACACGAAAATTCCAATATCCACCGCGCGGCTCATGAACTGGCCGCAAGATCGACCGATGCTTACGAAAAAGCCCGTAGCACGGTTGCACGATTTTTAAATGCATCTTCATCAGATGAAATCGTGTTTGTACGTGGAACGACAGAAGCTATCAATCTGGTTGCAAAATCCTGGGGAAAGCAAAACATCAGTGAAGGCGATGAGATTGTTATTACTTGGCTGGAGCATCATGCCAACATCGTGCCTTGGCAACAGTTATGTTCAGAGACAGGCGCGGTACTTCGGGTCGCACCGGTCGATAATGATGGCCAAGTATTGTTGGATGAATATCAAAAACTGTTGACGTCTAAAACCAAGCTGGTGTCTTTTACTCAAGTATCTAATGCATTGGGGACGGTTACTCCAGCCCAGCAAATGATTGAAATGGCCCATCGTGTAGGCGCCAAAGTATTGCTGGATGGCGCGCAATCGGTATCTCATTTGAGAGCGGACGTGCAAACGCTTAACTGTGACTGGTTTGTTTTCTCAGGCCACAAAATCTTCGGTCCAACGGGCATTGGCGCGGTCTATGGCAAGCCTGAGCTGCTTGAATATATGCCACCCTGGCAAGGCGGCGGCAATATGATTGCAGACGTGACCTTTGAAAAAACCATTTACCAACCTGCTCCCGCACGCTTTGAAGCCGGAACAGGCAACATCGCAGATGCGGTTGGTTTAGGTGCCGCGTTGGAATATGTTGAACGCCTTGGTATCGACAATATTGCTCGGTATGAGCATGATTTGTTGGTGTATGCAATGGAAAAACTTAACAGTATTTCTGGCTTGCGTCTGATTGGTACCGCACCTGATAAAACCAGTGTACTGTCATTTGTCCTTGCCGGACATAGCAACCAAGATATCGGTGTCGCCTTGAATAAAGTCGGTATCGCCGTACGCACCGGCCATCATTGCGCCCAGCCCATCTTGCGTCGTTTTGGCTTGGAAAGTACAGTGCGTCCGTCTTTGGCGTTTTACAACACCCATGCAGAGATTGACCACCTAGTTAGCACTGTCAGACAAATCAAGAACGGTAACGCGATTATTTAGCCTGACAACCATCTGTCTCCCGGCGGCCTTAGCTTAATTTTGGCCGTCGGTACATTTTTACCACTACTTTAATACTGCCTTATCGCATTGGCCTGACGATCTGCGCTTACCCAAGCCACCGGTTGATGCTCATAATGAGTCCCCTGAGTTAAATCAAAGCCCGCATTAATGGCCAAAAACTCGGAGCGCTTCTGATCAACGTCCAGCAAAATACTCTGCCCGCCGGTTGATCTCACCAATGAAGTCAACTTCCTGAGTCTGGCCGGTATTGTGCTATCACACACACTATTCAGGCTTCGTACCGATAGACCAACATAATCAGGCGACAACTTTTGAATAAACTCAAAGGTTTGCTCTTTGACTAAATAATCAAACCTCAAAGCCAGCTTATACCCCCTGCGCCGATAATTTTTGAGCCCGTTGATTAACTCTTGATGATAGCGTGCGTACTGGCTATTAGCCGCCAACACGATCACCACGTTTTGGGTCGACAATCCGCACTGCTCGATCACTTCACCAAAATACGCGCCATGATCATGCTTGATACTTAATATATGCCGCGGATCTACCGTCAAAAACAAATTGTCTTCAAGATGCGTCAACGGCAAAAAGTTCAGCATGTGTACCGTTCTGGACAATCGATCGAAATTGACAATCGAATCAAACTCGACACCTGGTTGTGGCGTTTCACTCAACAAGGTTTCAATGTCGGTGGCATACAAATGCTCGGCTTCACAAGTCGATACATTAAGCTTGGCAAAATAGCCGACAGTTTTATTGGTGTGTTGGGTTTTTCTAATCGGAGCAAAATTGCTATTGATCCGCAGCGGCCCGAATAAACCACTCACACTCCCGTTTTCTAAAATAAACGGCCTAACACTCGAGCGATGCTCCTGCTCAAATCTATCATTAAAGTATTCCACCAAATGTTGTAATGGCATTGCAAGGTTCTCCTAAATGCAGACGCATTGTGTTTGGTATTATGAAGTGCATAGCATCATCAGTCCGCCTATTGCAGGACTAACGAAAAAACACCGTCAACGTAAATTTTTGGTAAAAAAAGCGGGCATCTAGCCCGCTATAAAGACATCCGTGTTGGGAGGAGAGACGTTAACGATCCTTCATTTAAGCCTTACATACATAATTTATCAAACAATATCAAAGCACTGGGAGGCAATAAATGCTGCGATTTTTTTGCGGCTCTTCGCCATTGGATAAAAGCATAATTTATTTTTTTTATTTAATAAAAC
>JABFRC010000160.1 GCA_013141375.1 Methylococcaceae bacterium
GTTGAAGCATGGCGGAATTCTCCCTCTCCCCTCGCGGGAGAGGGCCGGGGTGAGGGGGAAAACGCTTACCAAGACATCCCAGGCTTCTGCCGCAGCGTCACCCTGGCAGAAATCGCCGAACATGGCCACGTCCTGACCCCTGGGCGCTATGTCGGTGCAGAAGCGGTTGAAGATGACGACGAAGCCTTTGCCGACAAAATGCAAACCCTCACCGAGAAACTGGGCGAGCAGATGGCCAAAGGCGCGGAACTGGATCAGTTGATCCGGCAGAAGTTAGGAGGGCTGGGTTATGAGTTCTGATCGTCCTGTGATTCCAGCAAGGCCAGCGGGTTATGGCGACTTTCTCGTTGACATCAAAAAGCAAATCCGCCAGTGCCAACATCAGGCTCACCGGGCAGTCAACAAGGAACTGCTGGCTCTGTACTGGTGGTTGGGCGAAAACATCAGCCGCCGTCAGTCTGAACAAGGCTGGGGCAAGTCGGTTGTCGAAAATCTGGCTGCCGACTTGCAAGCAGAGTTTCCGGGGCGCAACGGGTTTTCCGTCCAGAACTTGTGGGCGATGCGCCAGTTTTACGGCGAATACAAGGACAAGCCAATTCTCCAATCACTGATAGGAGAAATCAGCTGGGCAAAAAATCTGCTGATCATGGCCCGCTGCAAGGACGATCTGGAACGCGAGTTTTATGAGTTTTGACAGTCACCCGGTAGGTCGGGTTAGCGCAGCGTAACCCAACACTCAAATATGCAATACAGACGCGCATTCACCCCCGGTGGCTCCTTCTTCTTCACTTTAGTGACGCAAGGAAGAAAGCCTATTTTTGCCAACGCCGAAGCAGTCGAAGTTCTGCGCAACGCCTTTCGTAGCGTCCGCAAATCGCGTCCATTCGAAATCGATGCAATGGCGGTTATGCCCGATCATTTGCATTGCATTTGGACATTACCGCCCGGCGATGCCGATTTCGCCACCCGTTGGCGGTTAATCAAAACCTGGTTTACCAAGCATTGCGACCCGGCGTTACACGGCAGGCCAAACGCATCCCGCCAATCCCGAGGTGAACAAGCCATTTGGCAACACCGTTATTGGGAGCATTTGCTTCGTGACGAAAGCGATTTCGAACGTCACGTCGAATACATACATTACAACCCGGTCAAACATGGATTGGCATCATCGCCCATAGAATGGCCCTATTCCAGTTTCCAGCGTTATGTCGAAGCCGGTATTTTTCCGCCCGATTGGGGTCAAAACATCATCAATTTTGAAGGCATTGGACATGAATAAACATAATGGCAATGTAGGTCGGGTTAGCGCGAGCGTAACCCGACAAGCCCCCGATGCATCAGTGACCGAAAATGTCGGGTTACGCTGCGCTAACCCGACCTACGGGGCTGAATTCCAAAAAACGAACTTGGGCCAGTTAATCACCTTCGCCAATGGTAAGTCGTGTCCTGAGAGATTTGATAACGCTAAATTTGCAGTCTTTGGCGCAAATGGCCTTATTGGTAAAGCGAACGAGTCAAACTCTCCGTCGAACTCAATTGTTGTTGGTCGTGTCGGAACCTATTGCGGTGCTGTTCACTTTTCTCGGCAAGCATGTTGGGTAACTGATAACGCGATTAAAGCGACGGTGAAGGAAGATAATGATCCATCGTATCTATTTTACTTGCTCAAGCATCTTAACCTCAACAACTGGCGTAGTGGTTCTGGACAACCGCTAATCAACCAATCAACGTTGAATGCCATAGAGGTTCGTGTACCACTTCCTATTGAACAGAAGTCTATTGGTAGTTTTGTCGGTGCACTTGACGACCGTATCACCCTCCTACGCGAAACCAACGCCACCCTCGAAGCCATCGCCCAGGCGCTGTTCAAATCGTGGTTTGTCGATTTCGACCCCGTCCACGCCAAACAACAAGGCCGCGAACCAGAAGGTATGGACGAAGCCACCGCCGCGCTGTTTCCCGATAGTTTTGAGGAATCGGAATTGGGATTGCTTCCAAGAGGATGGATGGTTTCCAATTGCCAAAAAGTCATAGATGTCCGTGATGGAACCCACGAGTCTCCGAAACCTGCATTTTCGGGTTATCCATTGATTACGTCTCGACATATAACCGGAGGAAAGATTTGTTTTGATGATACTTATCTAATAGCGGACCAAGATTATGAAAACATTTCTAAGAGAAGCAAGGTACATAGATTTGATGTACTAATCACTATGATCGGAACAGTAGGTATTCCTGTGATTGTTCTGGATGAACAGACGGAATTTGCAATTAAAAATATTGGGTTGTTCAAAACATCAGCTACACCGTTTTTGAGTCATTACTTATACCTATTGCTGAGCTCAAGCAAAATGCAGCAATACTTGGAAGCCAGATTAGCGGGAACAACCCAAAAATATCTGTCGCTTAAAGCACTAAGAGAAATTTCGCTACTCATTCCTCCGGATTCTGTCATGGCAGTATTTTCAGAAATAATTTCTCCTGTTTTTGAAAAGATTCACCAAAATAACTGTGAAGCCCAAACCCTCGCCAACCTCCGCGACACCCTGCTCCCCCGCCTAATCTCCGGCCAACTCCGCCTGCCGGAAGCCGAAATATTGATTAAGGAAACCCAGTGATATTTGATCTACAAACGTTGGATGACTTATCGAGCCTCGCTGAATCGGTCGACTTGGAGTGCAAACTGGCACAAGGTCAGGACGGCAAAGGTGAAATACCGAAGGATTTCTGGTCGACTTATTCGGCGATGGCCAACATGCACTGCGGCGTTGTATTGCTGGGCGTGCGCGAAAAAGCCGGTGTGTTCAGCGTGGCGGGCATTGCCAATGTCGAGAAAGTTCGCACCGATTTATTCAATACGCTGAACAACCCAGGCAAAGTCAGCGTTAATCTGATCAGTGATACCG
>JABFRC010000207.1 GCA_013141375.1 Methylococcaceae bacterium
GATACGAAGAGTGATAGCACGGCCGTGGTCGATCCTGCACTGAGTGAGCCAGTGCTTGATGAATTAAAACGGCAAAATTGGCAATTGAACTGGATACTCAATACCCATCATCATGCGGATCATGTTGGCGGCAATCTTGAATTAAAAGCTAAAACCGGCTGTAAGGTAATCGCGGCAAATACAGACAAACATCGTATTCCCGGTTTTGATCAGGGTGTGGATGAGGGCGATGTTATCGCTATCGGTTACTACGCTGCCTCAGTGTTAACAACACCCGGTCACACCAGCGGACATATCGCTTTTTATTTTGCCGAAGCTGGCGCGTTGTTTTGCGGTGATACCTTGTTTGGCATGGGCTGCGGACGACTATTTGAAGGTAGTGCCGAACAGATGTGGCAATCATTGCAAAAAATCAAAGCCCTGCCCGGTAATACTCGCATTTATTGCGCGCATGAATATACACAGGCCAATGGCCGATTCGCATTGACAATGGAGCCAGAGAATCAGGCCTTGCAACAACGGGTGAATGAAGTAAGAGAATTGCGTTCAAGAAATCAACCGACAGTGCCTTCAACATTACAACAAGAATTGGACACTAATCCGTTTTTGAGGGAAGACAGTCTGGCGTTACAACGACAAATTAACCGTGAAGGCAAGACGCCGGCAGCGGTATTTGCCGAAGTCAGACGCTTGAAGGATCATTTTTAGAATCAGGCTGCGGCACCCATAAGTCACCTAATGCGAGCGTAACTTCATTAAAGGGCGGCGCCTGCACCATTTCGTCTTCTTGCCAGGTATGCTCCAGCAGCCAGTGGCCTTCGTGCAAGGTATAGACCTCAAGCGTCCTGCAATCCGGATCCACGAGCCATAGCCAGCGGACACCCTGCTCGGCATAAATAGGCATTTTTATCGCACGATCGGTACGCGCAGTCCCCGGCGACAATACTTCACAGACCCAATCGGGCGCCACAGTAAAATAAGCCAGTTCAGGAAGCTGCGGCAGACGTTCACGGCGCCAACCCGCTAAATCCGGCACCAGGATATGTTGGCCAAGATGCAACTCAGGTTCATCCAATATCCACCAACCGCCCGGCCCACCACGCCCACGTTGATAAGGACTGACAAATTCGCCACCGATAACAGACGAAGCCAGTGAGTGTCTTGGTGCTGGCCTGGGCTGAGTGATCAATTGCCCATAAAGAATTTCGCCGATCAGATTGTCGGGCAAATCAAACAGATCTTCATAAGTTGCGAGGCGATGCGCTAAAGATGACATACGAAGATCCTCCCGGTTCTGATGAAAAAGCTAGCTTATGCTTTAGGCCGCATGTGTGGAAACAATAATACATCGCGGATTGACGGCGCGTCGGTAAACAGCATGACCAGTCGATCAATGCCGATACCTTCACCCGCAGTAGGCGGCATACCATGCTCCAGCGCGGTGATATAGTCGGCATCAAAATGCATCGCTTCATCGTCACCGGCTTCTTTTTCTTCCACTTGTTTTTGAAAGCGCGCAGCTTGATCTTCCGCGTCGTTAAGCTCGGTAAAGCCATTGGCAATTTCCCGGCCGCCGACAAAGAATTCGAAGCGATCCGTCACATGCGGGTCATCGTCATTGCGTCGTGCCAACGGAGAGACTTCAACCGGATAGGCGGTAATAAAAGTGGGATTCATCAAGCGGCTTTCGACGGTTTTTTCAAATATCTCAATCTGAATTTTGCCGAGACCGTAGCCGTCTTTAACCGGAATATGCAGGTTTTTAGCCACTTCAGCGGCTGCTTCACGCGAGGAAAGATTTTCCAGCGTTAAGTTCGGGTTAAAGTGCAGAATCGACTCAACTACTGTCATGCGGTCAAACGGCTTGCCGAAATCGTATTGTTCGCCTTGGTAGGTAATGACCGTTTGGCCCAGCACTTCTTCTGCTATACCGCGCAGCATGGCCTCAGTTAAATCCATTAACTCGCCATATTCGGCATAGGCTTGGTAAAACTCCAGCATGGTGAATTCAGGATTGTGACGGGTAGATAAACCTTCGTTCCGAAAGTTGCGGTTGATTTCAAACACACGTTCAAATCCACCCACAACCAGCCGCTTCAAATACAGTTCGGGCGCAATACGCAGGAACATATCCATGTCCAGGGCATTGTGATGGGTGGTGAACGGGCGTGCCGTAGCGCCGCCAGGAATGACCTGCATCATCGGGGTTTCCACTTCCAGAAACTTACGCTCAATCAGAAACTGGCGAATATAGGCAACAATCTTTGAGCGAATCAAAAAGGTATTGCGCGATTGCTCGCTCATAATCAAATCCAGATAACGCTGACGGTATTTGATTTCCTGATCGGCAATGCCGTGGAATTTTTCCGGCAATGGCCGCAAAGCTTTGGTCAGCAAGCGAATATCATCGACCTTAACGCTCAATTCGCCGGTCTGGGTGATAAACAGCACACCTTCCGCACCGATGATGTCGCCAATATCCCACTTCTTGAATTGCTCGTTATAGAAGTTTTCAGGCAAGGCATCCCGAGTGACATACAGCTGAATTTTGCCGGACATATCCTGAATATGCGCAAAACTGGCTTTGCCCATCACCCGGCGCGTCATCATTCTGCCTGCCAGCTTTACGCGGATTGCTTCGCCTTCCAGCTCTTCTTTGGTTTTTTCGCCGTATTCAGCCAGTAATTCACCGGCAACCACATTGCGGCGAAAATCGGTAGGAAACGCAATGCCGCCGTTCTCACGCAACTCATTTAATTTGCTGCGGCGTTGTTTGATTTGTTCTTGTTCGTCGATTTGTTGTTCTGACATGATTGTTTCTTAGCTCTCTTATTTTGTTTACAACCCGCTCTTCAAGCTGGCTTCGATAAACTGATCCAAATCCCCATCAAGTACAGCCTGGGTA
>JABFRC010000028.1 GCA_013141375.1 Methylococcaceae bacterium
TCGGACTAAACAGCAATATCAGTGGCGGTGACTTCAATACCACGACAGGAGCAAATAGTAGCGTCAACGGCGGCGGCTATAACAACGCGCAAGGTGATTTGAGCACAGTTAGCGGTGGTGCGAAAAATATAGCTACAGGTATTTACAGCAGCGTCAGCGGCGGACTTCAACGTGCTGCTCTAGATCAGTTTGATTGGGTCGCCGGTGGCTTATTTCAGGATCAATAAACCGACATAGTTATCCTGTTTGACTTGACTTGACTTGACTTGACTTGACTTGACTTGACTTGACTTGACTTGACTTGACTTGACTTGACTTGACTTGACTTGACTAGGCCGTGGCCGGATATTTCGGCCACGGTTTGACAAGTGGCATTACCAAGCCGGACGGGACATGTTGTCCCGTTCGCAGGGCTTCACCTAGCCCAACAATGTCCCATCGGCAAAACGTGAGTGACGGAGTGACATGTCCCTTCACGCGGATCGGTCAAAACCTTGCAATCCAGGCTAGACAAGCACTGAAGCTCCGCCTTAATTGTAGGCCAGCTTTTGGTTTGACCACCATTTTGATCAAGATCGTAAGGCAATGGGCTACATTCCTTATCGTTCCCACAGGGCTGTATTAAGCAAAATCCCCATCAGATAATTCACTATCAGCACGGCCTTCACACCAATTATTTTGCAACCGGCCTTCCCTTTTGAGCTTCGGCGGCCTTTTTTTCCTCAGCCGCCTTTTGTTTCTTCGCCTTCCTTTTCGCTTCCGCTGCCCTTTGTTCGGCAGCCTTTCCTGAATCTATCTTCCCGGATTCTCCGCCCCACGTATTTACGGCACCCGCCTGGGTTAGTGCGGGAGACAATAGCCAGAAAAATACGCAAATACATAATATCAATGAATTTTTTTTTGATTTGATATGCCACATAACTACCCCCGTAGAAATATTAATGCCCTTACGTAGTTACGTAGTTACGTAGTTACGTAGTTACGTAGTTACGTAGTTACGTAGTTACGTAGTATGACAATGAGGACGTATTAGAGTTTCTGAAGAAACGTCGCCAAGGTATATCCCGGCCATCGGCTGTAAGGACACTGTTCATATTCGTCCGTAAATATACGCCAGCACTTTGTTAAGGAAACTCCGAACAAGTTGATTCCGCTCATGGATCGAATCTCACCATTTATAACCTGAAGGTCACGAGCGCCCTACAGGGTACGTTTTACGCACCAAGATCATCGATCCTTGAAACAACATTACCAAATCCGAGTTACACGATTTGTCGTTTTATGGTGCATGGAATGCACCCTACCCAGCTATTTTTCTTATTGTCCACGCAGAAAAAACTTGTCCAAATCGCTGGTTGACATTTCCACCCAGGTTGGCCTGCCGTGATTGCATACGCCGCTATTTTCGGTGCGCTCCATGTCCCTCAGCAAGGCATTCATTTCGTCAATAGTCAGCCGTCGGTGCGCCCGTACTGCGCTGTGGCAAGCGATTGTCCCCAGGATATGCTTGCCGTGGTCTTGCATCCGGTGGCTTAAGCCGTGCTGGGCAAGGTCTGCCAGGACATCACGGGTCAAGGTTTCCATATCCGAGTTGTTCATCAGCGCAGGTACAGCTCGGACGACTATCGTTTCAGGCCCGGCACGGTTTATCTCAAAGCCCAAGTCCATAAACAAATCAGACGCTTGTTCGGCAAGGTCGGCTTCTGCTGGGCTGACATTGATCTTGATAGGCAACAGCAAAGGTTGGCTGGGGACTGTGCCTTGTTGCACTTGTGCTTTCATCTTTTCATACAAAACCCGTTCGTGGGCGGCATGGGCATCGACCAAGATAATGCCGTTGCGGGTTTCGGCTAGAATATAAATATTGTGCAAATGGGCAATGGCATAACCCAAGGGAGGAAAGCCCTGCTGCATTGCTGGTTCTTGTTTTGGTACAGTACCTGTGCCTACACCAGTATACAGTCTGGCATAAGCCTGGATGGTTTCCTCAACTTGGTAAGGCAATGCAGATTGTGCGGGCGGATAAGTTGGGTAAGCCGATCTATTAACCGACCTATTGTCGGCACAACTTTCGCCCACATCCGCATGGACAACATCTTTCTGCCGGATCACCGGATTTGCCGAAGGCATATTAGGCCTTACCTCCGCCAATGCCCGGTGCAGCGCCGAAAACAGGAAATCGTGCACCAACCGCCCTTCCCTAAACCTGACTTCCAGTTTCGCGGGATGGGCGTTGACATCGACAAGACCGGGGTCAAGAGTTAGGTACAGCACAAACACCGGATGCCGCCCATTAAACAAGACATCCTGGAATGCCTGCCTGACTGCGTGGGCAATCAGTTTATCCCGTACCAACCTGCCGTTCACATAGAAAAATTGCATGTCTTGTTGGCTACGCGAGAAAGTCGGCAAGCCTACCCAACCCGTTAGTTGCAAGCCGGACGAGGCGACATCTATTGTTATAGAATTTTCTAAAAAAACTGAGCCACAAATTCCGGCTATTCGTTGTTGCTGTTCAGTTTCTGTTGTAGCCAGTGGGAGGTGGAAAATTTCTTTTTGGTTATGCGACAAGGAAAAGCCAATATCAAAACGGCTTAATGCCATCTTTTGGATCAAGCCCTCAATATGGGCAAATTCGGTTTTTTCCGTTTTAAGGAATTTGCGCCGTGCGGGCGTGTTATAGAACAAGTCGCGTACGTCAACCGTCGTGCCTTGGGGATGGGGGTCGGGTTGCAGGTCAAAATCTTGCTCAGTGCCATCCGTGGATACACGCCAGGCACAATCGGCTTCGACAACACGAGAAATCAATGTCAATCTGGAAACAGAACTGATGCTGGGCAAAGCCTCACCGCGAAAACCCATGCTGGCAACATG
>JABFRC010000252.1 GCA_013141375.1 Methylococcaceae bacterium
AAGGAAGAGCCGTCTAGTAACACCAGACGTTTTTTTATGGGTTCAGACATAGGTTGTGTAGTCACTGTTTTTAAGTTTTACGTTTGACATCAACGATATTGGTGAGCTGGCTGAGCTTGTTCAGTACTTGACTCAGTTGATCGGTATTTTCAACTTGAATGGTTAAATCAAGGTCTGCCGAAAAATCGGGATGACTATGCAAAGCGGCGTTGCTAATGTGGATTTTAGCCTGTGCCAGCACCTGGCTGACATCGACCAGCAGGTTTTGTGCGTTGAATGCCTTAATAACAATCGGCACCGCATGGCTGGCCTTTTGCATGCCCCAGCTGACACTAATGAGTCGATCACGCTTTTGCGGCTCCAGTTGGGCCATATTCGGGCACGATTTGCGATGAACCGTAATGCCTTTAAGATGCGAAATATAACCGATAATGTCATCACCCTGAACCGGATTGCAGCACTGTGCAAAGGACGTCATCACATTATCCATCCCATTGACCGTCACAAGCGATTTGGTGACGGTTTTTTGTTGCCGGGTTAATAACGATGAAGTTTCCAGTTCCGGAATTTTAAAAAAAGTGGCTAGTTGACGACTGTTAATATCACTGCGGCCAATCGCCTCAAAAAGCTTATCGACATCGGCCTGTTTGAAATGTCTTGCCAGTTCGTTGACATCCACGGCTTTAATGCCAAGACGCTGGGATTCTTTTTCTAAAATGGCTTTGCCCGCGGCAATGTTTTGGGTCTGCTGTTGATTTTTGAACCAGCTTTTGACTTTACCAATCGCACTCGCAGTCTTTAAGTAGCCTAAATGCGCGTCAATCCAGTGGCGGTTGGGTGCGCCTTCCTTCGCCGTCAGAATTTCAACCTGTTCGCCGGACTTTAAAACAGTGGTCAACGGTACGATGCGACCATTGATTTTCGCACCGCGACAGCGATGGCCAATTTCGGTATGCACCGCATAAGCAAAATCCAGCGGCGTGGCGCCTTTAACCAAATCTATTAATTTTCCTGCGGGTGTCAGCACATACACCCGGTCATTAAAAAGTTCACTGCGAAAATTTTCGCTGAAGGCTTCGTCGGAGGCTTTGTCTTCCAGCAATCGACGTAAAGTGGCGACACTTTTTTCCATGGCTGCATTTTGCTTGCCGCCTTCTTTATAAGCCCAGTGGGCAGCCACACCTAATTCAGCAAAATCGTGCATTTCGCGGGTACGAATCTGTACCTCGATACGGTTGCCTTGTGCATCCAATATGACAGTATGCAGCGATTGATAGCCATTTTCTTTTGGGTTGGCGATGTAATCGTCAAACTCTTTGGGGATGGTTTGCCAGCCACTGTGAACTAACCCTAACGCGGCATAGCACTGGGTCAGATTGTCGACAATCACTCGTACTGCTAATAAGTCGTAAAGTTCATCAAGCGGCAGCTGCTTGCGCTGCATTTTTTTCCAGATGCTGTAGATGTGTTTGGGGCGACCATAACATTCACACGGGATGCCTTCATCGGCAAGCTTTTGCTGCATTTCCTCAATAAAATTGCGAATGCAGTCTACCCGGTGTTTGCGCTTGTTCGATAGGCCATGAGCAATCTCACGATAAGCTTTCGGCTCCATATAGCGGAACGCCATGTCCTCCAATTCCCATTTGAGCTGATGAACTCCCAGGCGATTGGCAATCGGCGCGTAAATATCCAGCGTTTCCTGGGCGATAAAGTGGCGGACTTCAGGCGATTCCTTTGACAGCCCATGCAAGCGCTGGATCCGGTAAGCCAACTTGATCAATACCGCTCGCACATCTTGAGTCATCGACAGCAGCATTCGCCGTAAAGTTTCTGACTGGTTGGGCTGACTGGCCATATCTGGTGTGTACACCGTTACGGTATTCAACCAATTGACATCCTTGACCAAGGTGGCAATTGTTTCGCCAAACTGCTCTTTAATGTCTGGAATGGGAACGAGCTTGGTTAAACGGGGATCGCTGAGGATGGCCGCAACCAGCGTGTTCGTATCAACATTAAAATCACGTAAAATGGCTGCGACTTGTACCCCTTTGGGCCGCTGATAATCAGGATCATCTGGGATTTTAGCCACGCACAACAGCGCCTGATCCAGCAAACGCTGTCCCGCTTCAGGAAAACCGGTAAATGACGATGAGTCAGGACTGGTATTTTTGTGCATTCTCTGTGGCTAACATTAAAATATCGGAGTCATTATGATAGGCTAGCGATACTAAGTAAATCTGCATCATCTCGGAATCGTATACGCTATGTTCGAATCAACCAGCGCATAAGTAGTTTTATTTTCAACTGTTAACAACCAATCCCTAGCGAGAATTATGAAAATCACAGTATTTGGAAGCGGTTATGTCGGGCTTGTCACAGGCGCGTGTCTTGCCGAAGTCGGTAATAATGTTGTTTGTATGGACATTGATGAAGGCAAAATCAATAAATTAAAACAGGGCATCATCCCCATATATGAGCCAGGTCTTGAAGCCATGGTTAAAGAAAATCAGGCCGCAGGTCGGCTTAGTTTTACTACCAATGTCAAGGAAGCGGTCGATTTTGGTTTGTTTCAATTTATTGCGGTTGGCACACCACCTGACGAAGACGGCTCGGCCGACTTGCAATATGTGCTGGCCGTCGCCAAAAGTATTGCCGAGCACATGGAAGATTATCGGGTAGTGATTGATAAATCGACCGTTCCCGTTGGCACCGCTGACAGAGTCAAAAAAGTCATCGAAGATGTCCTGGCCAAGCGTGGTAAAACCTTGGAGTTTGATGTGGTATCCAACCCTGAGTTTCTTAAGGAAGGCGCGGCACTGGACGACTTCATGAAACCGGATCGTGTCGTCATTGGTACCGAT
>JABFRC010000223.1 GCA_013141375.1 Methylococcaceae bacterium
AGCTTCATCATGAAGGACAGTGTTTTTCTGTTCATTAATTGAGATTCTTACACTGACAAACCTATCCACTCAAAATCAACATGCATTGAACTTAACAGAGATTTACATGATGCCGACACCATCGTGTAAATCTCTAATAGCAGTAAAACCAAATAGATAACCCAAATACATAGCGTCAGCTATCTTTATTTAAAAGCCAATTGCCGACGATATACTGGAAGTCATTACAGCCTTAGGTGTGCGCAAAGGTGTACGCAGTGTAGTCAACCTCTAAACAACGCAATACGCCAAACAAACTGTTAGCTGAAGGGGGCAGATTCACAAAGCATGATAATCAAGAGATGAGGCCCGAATAATCGAAGTAATACGAAGATTTGGTAACCGAAAATGCCGGCCCACTTTACTCGGTCTGGTAACGCTTCTTATAGAACTAAAAAACGAACGCAACAAACCTCGAAATCTATTCCGTCATTGAATTACAATTGCCCCCGCAAACACCGGACTTTAAAAACTAGGGACAAAAATGTCAGAAGAGCAGCGCCGTCAGTTACAACAACAGCTTTGGAATATCGCCAACACCTTACGCGGCAAGATGAATGCCGATGAATTTAGAGATTACATTCTTGGTTTTATCTTTTACAAATACCTGTCAGAAAAAATCCAGCGTTATGCCGATACCTTGCTTGAGGAAGATGGCGTTAAATTCGCCGAGCTGAATGAAAACGATGCGGAAGGCGCTGAAATTATCAATGCGGTAAAAGATGCCACCGTTAAAGAATTAGGCTACTTTTTAAAACCCTCAGAACTGTTTCACGCCATTGCCTTAAAAGGCAACAATCAGGCAGATACTCATTCTCAAGGCGAAGGCCATAATTTCATCCTGCCCGACCTGACGCGCATCTTAAAAAACATCGAGCAAAGTACATTGGGCACCGACAGTGCCGACGACTTTAACAACCTGTTTGAAGACCTGGACTTAACCTCGTCAAAGCTGGGCAATACCGAAAAAGCCAAAAATGAATTGGTCACCAAGGTATTGATTCACCTTGACCAAATCGATTTCAATTTAAGCGATTCCAATGCCGATGTGCTGGGCGATGCTTACGAATACCTGATAGGTGAATTTGCCAGCGGTGCCGGTAAAAAAGCCGGTGAGTTTTATACCCCGCCACAGGCATCTATTTTGTTAGCCAAACTGGTCACCAGCCAGAATAAGAAGCCCAAAAATGTGTATGACGCAACCTGTGGCAGCGGTTCATTATTGCTGCGGGTTAAAAAAGAAGTCGCACACGACTACAAAATCAAGATTTACGGGCAGGAACTCAACCGCACCACTTACAACCTGGCGCGGATGAACATGATTCTGCACGATGTGCATTATGCCGATTTTGATATTCGCCAAGAAAACACCCTGGAACATCCGCAGCACCTGCATTTACGCTTTGATGCCATTGTTGCCAATGTACCGTTTTCAACCCATTGGCACCCCAGCCCATTGATGATGAGCGATGACCGCTTCAGTGTTTATGGCAAACTGGCCCCGGCCACCAAAGCCGACATGGCTTTTGTGCAGCACATGGTTTACCAGTTGGCAGATGATGGCGTTATGGCCGTTATCTTGCCGCATGGCGTGTTGTTTCGTGGTGCAGCGGAAGGCCATATTCGCCAATACCTGATTGAACAACTCAACTGCCTGGATGCCGTGATTGGCTTGCCGGCCAATATTTTTTACGGCACCAGTATTCCGACGTGCGTACTGGTGTTTAAAAAATGCCGGAAAAATCCCGATGATATTTTGTTTATCGATGCCAGCCAGCACTATGAGAAGGTGAAAACCACAAACGTACTTCGCCCTGAACATATCGACAAAATTGTGACCGCTTACGCCACGCGCAGCAATGAACCCAAATACAGCCATGTCGCGACGTTAACCGACATTAAAGCCAACGATTACAACCTGAACATTCCCCGCTATGTCGATACCTTTGAAGCCGAAGACGCGATTGATTTAAACGCGATTGCCGCGCAACTAGCCGAACTAGAACAAGCAAGTAAAACAACCGATGAAACAATTGCGGCATTTTGTTTGGAATTGGGCATTAAGCCGCCTTTTGCGATACACGGTGAAAGTGCATGAATGTGCCACGGTTGCGGTTTAAAGAGTTTAATGGGGAGTGGGAAGTTATAAAAGTTGAGGATATTGGCTCAGTTATCACCGGCAACACTCCAAGTACTGTTAATGCTGACTTTTATAATGGTGATAGGTTATTTGTTTCGCCAGCAGATATTTCTTCTAACCGATATGTATCTAAAACCCGAATTTCATTGACTGATTCGGGATTCAATCAAGGGCGATTAGTAAAAGCTGGCAGTATTTTATTTGTTTGCATCGGTTCAACAATTGGAAAAGTCGGACAAAATAAGAAGGACTGTATAACCAATCAACAAATAAACGCTGTAGTACCTAATGCCAGTTTTTCGAAAGACTTTATTTTTTCGCGCTTAGAAAATGACGCAAAAAAGATAAGTATGCTTGCTGGTGAACAAGCAGTTCCTATTATTAATAAAACTACTTTTTCAAAAGTAGAAATTTTTGTTCCATCCCTCCCCGAACAAACCAAAATCGCCAACTTTCTCACGGCGGTTGATAAAAAAATAGCCCAACTCACCCAAAAAGCCGATTTGTTAGTGCGTTATAAAAAAGGCGTGATGCAGCAGATTTTTAGCCAACAACTGCGTTTTAAAGACGATGACGGGCGGGAGTCTCCAGAGTGGGAAGAGAAGGATTTAGGCGATTTATCGCAAATATACGACGGCACACACATGACCCCAGACTATAAAAAGTCAGGAATTCCTTTTTAT
>JABFRC010000088.1 GCA_013141375.1 Methylococcaceae bacterium
CAGGTGGAAGATCGACGGTTAATACCCCATCAACATCAGCTTCTTGAGCCGCATTGGCAAAATTTTCGTAGCCGAATGCTTCAATCGGGTTGACATAGCCCATCAATACGACCGGTGTTGCTTGATCTGTTTTTCTAAACTCGGCAACCAGTGCCAACACTTTTCTCAAGCTCATCTTGTGAGAAAGTGCCCGCTCGCTCGCGCGCTGAATGACCGGGCCGTCAGCCATCGGATCCGAAAATGGTACGCCTAATTCGATAATGTCCGCCCCTGCTGCCACCATCGCATGCATAGTAGGCAAGGTAAAATCAGGGTTGGGATCACCTGCAGTAAGAAAAGGAATGAGTGCTTTACGGCCAGTTTTGGCGAGTTCAGCAAATTTACCAGCTAATCGACTCATAGAACGATGCCCTCGCGTTGCGCCATAGTTTGCATGTCTTTATCGCCACGACCGGAGAGGTTGACGATGATGATTTTATCTTTGCTCATCGTTGGGGCGAGCTTCATCGTATATGCCATCGCATGGCTTGATTCCAATGCCGGGATGATGCCTTCCAAACGAGTTAATGCGTAGAAACCTTCAAGTGCTTCAGTATCGGTAATGTTGACGTATTGAGCCCTGCCTGTGTCTTTTAACCACGCATGCTCAGGACCAACGCCCGGATAATCCAGGCCAGCTGAAATAGAGTGTGTTTCGATAATTTCACCGTCGTCATCTTCCATCAGATACGTCCGGTTGCCATGCAGGACGCCTGGACGACCTGCGCACAGCGGTGCCGAATGGCGACCGGTTTCAACGCCATCGCCTGCGGCTTCAACGCCAATCATTGCGACTGAAATATCATCTATGAACGGGTAGAACAAGCCAATGGCATTAGAGCCGCCACCTACGCAAGCGACCAAAGCATCCGGCAAACGTCCGGCTTGCTCAAGGCATTGCTGCTTGGCTTCGCGGCCGATAATGGCTTGGAAGTCTCTAACCATTGCTGGATAAGGATGCGGGCCCGCCACGGTGCCGATAATATAAAAAGTGTTATCGACATTGGTTACCCAATCTCTTAACGCTTCATTGAGCGCGTCTTTCAAGGTTTTGGAACCTGATTCGACGGCAACAACGGTAGCGCCCAGCAGTTTCATGCGGTAGACATTAAGCGATTGCCGAACCACGTCGACGGCGCCCATGTAGATAACGCATTCCAGGCCTAATCTGGCAGCAATAGTTGCCGTGGCAACCCCATGTTGTCCTGCGCCGGTTTCAGCAATAATTCGGGTTTTGCCCATGCGCTTAGCCAATAAGGCTTGACCAATGGTGTTATTGATCTTGTGCGCGCCGGTATGATTAAGATCTTCGCGCTTTAAATAAATTTGCGCGCCGCCAAGTTCCCGAGACCAGCGTTCAGCGTGGTACAAAGGCGATGGACGGCCAACGTAATATTTTAAGTCGGCATCCAGTTCGGCGATAAATTCAGGGTCATCGATATAGCGCTGATAGGCAGCATTCAATTCTTGAATGGGGGGCATTAACGTTTCTGCGACGAAAATTCCGCCATAAGGACCAAAGTGACCCCGCGCATCGGGCATATTATATTTTTCTGTCATATTACTTTCCGTCACCCTCGTTTATTGTTTTTATAAATGCAGTCATTGCGTCGTGATCTTTAATTCCTTTTGTTGACTCAACGCCGCTGCTGACATCGACCGCATAAGGTCTGGTTTTATCAATAGCCTGCTTGATGTTCTGGCGGTCGAGTCCGCCGGCCAGAATGATCGGTAGAGAACATTCATTTGGGATCAACTCCCAGTCAAATTTGCAACCTGTGCCCCCTTTTTCATCAGGGTGGTAAGCGTCCAGTAATAAGCCGGCAGCGTCATGATACTGTTCGGCCAGCGCCAATACATCGGTATCCTCGCGCATCCTGACTGCCTTGATATACCGCTTTCCATAAAGTCTGCAAGCTTGCGGTGACTCATCGCCATGAAATTGGATGCAGTCAATCGGTACTAGACTTAAAATTTCTCGAATTCGTGATTCTTGCTCATCTACAAATAAGGCAACTACCGTCGTAAAAGCGGGCAGTGAATTGACGATGTTAACAGCCTGTTTGATGTCCACATTTCTTGGGCTTGGTGCATAAAATACCAAGCCAATTGCATCGACACCTAGTCGAGCTGCAAAAACAGCATCTTCGGCTTGTGTAAATCCGCAGATTTTAACTCGAGTTCGCATGATCAGACGTCGGAAGTTGAACAAAAACTAGCCGAATAGGATATCACAAATGCATGCGAACGACGCTTTGAAGTCAGTGTCAAAAACTAAAAAAACTAAAATCGAGTGGCAATAAAGTTGATGCCCTATTTACCAGATGGTGCCGGGGTAACGGATTTATGTACATGCTGGTGGCCATCCGCATGGGTATGCACAATTTCCTGTTGTTGAATCGTTTGAGGTGCTTTGTTTGCCCCGTCTTTACTCGTTGCCTCTGCTGGGACTTGAACTTGATTATTTTCATGCGATTCAGTCGGAGGGCTGTCATGCGTGTGAGGCTCATCATGGCTGTGCCCATGATCATGATCGTGGCTATGAGCCGTGTCGCCATTATGCGAATGATCGTCTGTCGGCACTGGTGCAGCTTGGACGGCGACACCGTACTTGTAAACCATGAGTCCGCCCAAATCAGCGCCGAGTGCTACCAGAACAACAAGCAAGGCTGATAGCAAGGTAAACAAGATGTTGCCACCGCCTGACGATTTGATGCGCCAGAAGGATAGCAGTGTTGCTAGGCCTAATATGGATAAACCCAAGTGTTCATGTCTTTCCATAATGTCGTGCACATTGCCGCCATGCGCAACGCTGTCGGCCGCGCTCAAGCCCGCAGCAACAGTCAATAGCGCAGAGACGGTACCTAAATATAAAAACCAGCTGGCAACACTTCGCCATTGACCTTGTTTGGCTAATTTTCCTAATAAATCAACAAGGAAAAACATTGAAAACAACGCGATAGGGAAGTGGACAAACAATGGGTGAATGTTGTCCAGGCTGGCAATGCCGGGCATCAAAATGCCAAAAATATCGGGTCCGCTTTTACCCACCAAACCTTCAATGAAGGCCAGCAGGGTTGCTACCCATTCGGCAACTCCACCGTGATCGGCTCCGCCATGTATCTGAAAAGTTAAAAAATTATTCATATCCATAATTGTTATTTATCAATTTAGTGAGTCGTTAGACCAGGCTTTTGCTGGCGACTTCATACACATCCCTGGAAATATCCGGGGTGCTGATAATTCTCTCCAGTTGCGATTTAATCAGATCTTGCCGGGCTTTATCATAGCGTCGCCAGGTTGTTAGCGCGCCGGTCATTCGAGCTGCCACTTGCGGGTTGAGGGCATTGAGGGCAATGATTTGATCGGCGAGAAATTGATAGCCTTGACCATTGGCGGTATGAAAATGCAGTGGATTGCTTTGGCTAAATGCACCGATCAAGGAACGGACCCGGTTGGGGTTTTTTAAATCGAACGCTGGATGGTGTAACAGCGCTTGGATAGTAGCGAAGGTATCCGGTTGTGGACTGGTCGCTTGCAGCGTAAACCACTTGTCGATCACCAGGGCTTCATCCTGCCATTGCTGATAAAACTGTGTGAGCAAGTCTTGCTTGGCCGGATGAGGATAATTGACTGCGACACTTAAGGCGGCAATTTGATCGGTCATGTTTTTGGCACTGGCAAATTGCTGTTCGGACAGCTTTTGTAACTCCGGCTGTTGCAGAGTGCTCAAATAATTCAGGCAGGTATTTTTAATGCGTCTGCGACCAATGGCACCTGAGTCGAATTGCCCGGATTCATCTTTGTGATTTTCAACATATAAGGTTTGAAATTGTGTTTGCAGCTCAGTTGCCAAGGTTTTGCTGACAAATTCCCGGGCTTGATGAATGGCTTCGACATCGACCACTTGCATTTGCTCTGCCAAATAAGTTTCTGATGGCAGATTCAATAATAGTGAGAAATAGGATAAATCCTCCCAAGATTGCTCGAGGAGTTTTTTAAAGGCCTGAATCAAAGAGGGATTGAGTTGTAACGGACGTTGCTGTTGTACATCGTCAATCAACCCGGCAATGACTTGCCCTGCCAATTGTTGACCAGCTTCCCAGCGATTGAAGGTATCGCTGTCATGGCTTAATAAAAATGCCAGTTCGTCCAAGCTTCGTTTAAATTCCAATTTAACTGGGGCAGAAAAACCGCGTAACACAGAAACGATCGGTTGTTCGGCAAGTTGTTCGAAGGTAAACGATTGCTCTGCCTGAGTTACTTGCAGCACGATTTCACTATGCGATTGTTCAACGCCTTGAATTTTGCACGTTAGCGGTTTTCCGTCAGCATTAAGTAATCCTGTCGTTACCGGGATATGCAAGGGTTGTTTGTCTATTTGGCCTGGGGTAGGTGGGCAACTTTGCTTGAAGTTTAAAGTTAAGGTTTGCTTGGCCGCATCGTAAGTTTGTTCTACAGCCACTACCGGCGTTCCAGCTTGAGTGTACCAACGTTTAAATTGGGTTAAATCAGTTCCGGTAGCATCGGTCATTGCTTGAACAAAGTCATCACAAGTAACTGCTTGACCATCGTGACGGTCAAAATATAGGTCACTGCCTTTACGAAAATTAGCTTCGCCCAGCAAGGTACGGATCATGCGCACGACTTCAGCGCCTTTTTCGTACACGGTAAGTGTATAAAAGTTGTTGATTTCGATATAAGAGTCCGGCCGGATCGGATGTGCCAACGGGCCTGCATCTTCGGCAAACTGGCGGGTGCGCAGCATGTTGACGTCTTCAATGCGCTTGACGGCTTTGGAAGTGCGGTCGCCGGTAAATTCCTGGTCGCGAAAGACGGTAAAGCCTTCTTTTAAGCTGAGTTGAAACCAATCTCTACAGGTGATGCGATTGCCGGTCCAGTTGTGAAAATATTCATGCGCAATAACGCCTTCGATATGCTCGTAATCAAAGTCTGTTGCAGTGTCCGGGCGTGCTAATACAAATTTGGTGTTAAAAACGTTCAGGCCTTTGTTTTCCATCGCCCCCATATTGAAGTGGCTGACCGCGACGATCATGTATAAATCCAGATCGTATTCACGACCATAAACCTCTTCGTCCCAACGCATGGCATTTTTTAACGACTGCATGGCATGGCTGCATTTGTCGATGTCGTGTTTTTCGACAAAGATTTGCAAGGTAATATCGCGGCCGGATTGGGTGGTGAAGTGATCTTCAATACTTTCCAACTGGCCAGCCACTAGTGCAAACAAGTAACAAGGCTTGTTGAACGGATCTTCCCAGGTCACCGAGTGACGATTATCAGGCAAGTCGCTGTGGGCAATTTTATTGCCGTTGGATAGTAGTACCGGGTAACGGTCTTTATCGCCGGTCAATGTGGTCGTGAACCGGGTCATTACATCGGGACGGTCCAGAAAATATGTGATTTTTCTGAAGCCTTCGGCTTCGCACTGGGTGCAGAGCATGCCGTTGGAAAGATACAGTCCTTCCAGAGCTGTGTTGGCTTTGGGGTTAATGCGATTTTCGATAGTCAATACAAATGGCCGTTGCTGCGGCACATCATTGATGATTAGTGATTCCGGGGTTTGCAGGTATTGAGCTTCGGTTAACGGCGTGTCGTCATTAAGTACGATGCTGAGCAATTGCAGATTTTCACCCGCTAATGTCAACGTCGTATTAATTGACTGACTGGCAGGATTGCGGCTTAAAGTGAGAATTGATGTAATCAGGGTGTTTTCTTCATCCAGATTGAAGTTTAATTCGACGTTATGAATTAGATATTCAGGGACGGTGTAGTCTTTTAGATAAATGGTTTGTGGATTAGCGTCGAGCACTGTCATACCTGCTTTGGTGTGGTTTTTTGATTGCAAAAATGGCAACGAGTGTCCATGCCGTTAAAAAGCTGACGCCGCCGATTGGGGTAAACATACCCAGCCAAGGCTGATTCAGGATTGCCAGCAAATAGAGGCTGCCGGAGAATAACAGGATGCCAATAAACATCAGTCTTGCCGCCCAGCTGAGCAATGCCGATTCATGGTTTTGCTGTTGAAGAAATGCGATACCTATGAGTCCGATGGCATGCCACATTTGATAGGTGACCCCGGTTTGGTATACCGCTAACATTTCCGGCGTCAATACGGTTTTCAATGCGTGCGCCCCAAATGCCCCAAAGGCAACGCCTGTCAGCGCACTTAAAGCGCCTAGTAATAAAATCACAGATTGCATGTTATTTTTCCAAAAGTCTGGGCATTAGCTGGGCGAGGTTGCAAGGCTTGGTGCGGTGGTCAAGCTGATCCTTAATCAATAAATCCCAGCCGGTGCGGCATGCACCGGAGGAGCCTGGCAGGCAGAAGATATAGGTGCCATTGGCAACTCCGGCCAAAGCTCTTGATTGAATGCTTGAGGTTTTAATTTCTTGATAGGACAGAGAGCGGAAAATTTCTCCGAAGCCGTCCAAAACTTTATCTAGCAGCGGCTCGATGGCTTCAGGTGTACCGTCTCGGCCGGTGACTCCGGTGCCGCCAGTGCTGATTATTACGTTGATTTGTTCGTCAGCAATCCAGTTGGAAGCCGCAGCTCTGATTTGATAGATGTTGTCAGGGACAATTTTTTTTTCAATGACTTGATGGCCGGCAGTGGTGGCGCGTTCTATCAAGGTGTTGCCGGATACGTCATCCGTATCAGTGCGGCTATCAGATACGACCAAAATGGCGATATTTAATGGAATGAATGGCTTTTCAGTAGTCACGGTTGTTAATTGTGTGTTGTTAGGGCCTGTGCTAAATTGCAATTCAGCACAGGCGTCGGATTAATTGATTGATCTACTGTAACACAAGAAAGAAACCTTCCTGACCCCGCTGAATATTGATCAGTAGTGCACTATTGGGGTCGACAACTTGTTGTAGCTCGTCAAGATTGTGAACACGGTAACGATTGGCCGAGATGATGATGTCGCCGGGTTTTAGTCCTGAGCGCGAGGCGGCTGAGGAGGTGTCAATTTTTTCAAGCAAGACGCCTTCAACTTGATCTTTTTGAGTTGCACTTAGCAACGTGCCTTTTAATAAGGGATGCAATTTTTCACCGGTCAATTGCGGTCGCGCCGGTTTGCCGATGATGGCGGTCGCATGTTTTTTGTCATTGCCGCGAAAATAGTCGATATCCACCTTGTCGCCAATTTGTAACAAGCCGATGATATTGCGGATTTCCTGGCTGCCTTTGATATCCTTGCCATTGATGGCAATGATGATGTCGCCTGCTTCCAGCCCTGCTTTAGCTGCTGGGGAATCATTTTCAATTCGGCTGATTGCAGCACCATTTTTGTTGCTTAGATTGAATGCGCTAATAAGATCAGGCGTTAAATCTTGCGTGGTGACGCCTAATAAGCCGCGACGAACTTCGCCGTGTTTGACTAAGGAGTCCTTGATTGACATCGCCATTTTTGAAGGGATAGCAAAGCCGATGCCCACGTTTCCGCCTGACGGTGCCAAGATGGCGGTGTTCATGCCAACCAGTTCGCCGCGCAGATTGACCAACGCGCCGCCGGAATTGCCAGGGTTAATTGACGCATCGGTTTGAATAAAGTCTTCATAGCCTTCTATGCCAAGACCAGAACGGCCCAATGCGCTGACAATGCCGGAAGTGACGGTTTGGCTTAGGCCGAAGGGGCTGCCGATGGCCACCACAAAGTCACCTACCCGAACTTGGTCGGAATTGGCAATGGGCAATTGCGTCAGGTTGTCGGCCGGAATTTGAATAATGGCAACATCAGATTCTTTGTCAGCCCCGATCAATTGCGCATGGAGTTGGCGGCCGTCGTGCAAAGTCACCATGATTTTGTCGGCCTTATCGATGACATGATTGTTCGTGAGTACCAGGCCTTGATTACTGTCGATAATCACTCCAGAGCCGAGACTGCTTTTTTGTTGTTGTTTGGGATGGTTTGGCTGGTTGGGTACACCGAAAAAATGCCTAAAAAAAGGATCCTGCATTAATGGGTTTTCAGCCATCTGGACATTCGTTGTGGTGGAGATATTTACCACTGCAGGTGTCGCCCGTTCAAGCATTGGCGCTAATGATGGCAGGGGTTGGTTGTCAATAATGGGCGGCAATCCTGCGGCATAGCTAGGTTGGTGAGCAATTAAACAGGCTGACAAGGTCATCATGAATGACAGGTGTTTTACTATTTTATTGTGCATGGTAACGATCCAAAAAGTGTTTGAACGAGTTCGCAACTATGGGGTGATTTAAACCCAAATCAAGAGACATTGACCGGTAGTGATTGAAAAAAAACACTCGGAATAAGCTATCATAGAGCTTTTACTGCGCTTACTATATTGCCATGGCTGTAGATGTCAATTCCGAAGATGGACAGATACTTCGCAAGCTGATCCCTTTAAACACGTTGCCGACCGCTCAATTTGCCGAGCTGTGTTCAAAAGCGGTTGTTGAAAAACTTCACGATGATTTTTTGTTCCGAAAGGGAGAGGCTGATGATCGGCTGGTATATTTGCTAACTGGTGAGGTGTCACTGCAATCTGACGGGCTAGTGGTTGAATCAGTTATTGCAGACAGTGATGCTGCTAAATTTGCACTTGCTCATCAAATCCCAAGAAAAATAGACGCAATAGCCAAGGGAACGGTCCGAATTTTAAGGCTGGATGCCTCTTTTATTAAAAATGCTAGGGTTCAACCTGTTGAAGCAGAAGACAAAGGCTATATGATTATTGAAGAATCCGAAGCAGATCCCGATGATTGGATGACCGCGCTATTGCGATCTCCAATCTTTCAGCGCCTGCCTCCCGCCAATTTGCAAAAAATCTTAATGGGTCTGGAAACAGTTGATTTTGAAAAGGGTCAGGTGATTGTCGAGCAAGGTAGTGCCGGCGACTATTATTATCTAATTAAAAGTGGGCATTGTTTGCTGACTCGCAAACCTTCGCCAAATGCCAAAGAAATAAAATTGGCCGAATTGGGTAATGGTGATACGTTTGGCGAAGATGCGTTGCTTTCTGAAGCGCCCAGAAATGTCACAGTGACGGCAATTGCTAAGACGGTTTTATTCAGGCTTAACAAAGATCAGTTTATAACGCTGATAAAAGACCCCTCGTTAAAATTCATTTCTTATATTGAAATGCAAGATCTGGTAAGTCGCGGTGCGATTTTGCTGGATGTGCGTTCTCAGGATGAGTATGAGGTTTGGCATCTTGATGGAAGTATTAATGCGCCATTCTTTACGTTAAGAATGCAACTTAAGACGCTCAGTCGTGAAAAACCGGTTATCGTGGTGTGTGCAAACGGTAAGCAAAGTGAAGCTGCGGCCTTTTTGTTGCTTAGAAATAGAGTCAAGGCATTGATACTGCGCGGAGGAATGGAGAGTGTCGCGCCTGAGTTAATGGTTACGCATCAAGCAAGCGTCATGCGAGCAAAAACAGAAGCGGCACGATTTAAAATTGATGATGGTATTGAAACGTTGATTGATCTTCCGGAAAGCCTTCCTCAAGATAATAACTCAAGTCTCTTGGAAAAAACGCCGTCAGTGCTTAGGCAAGCTGAAAGCTATGAGGATAAAGTTGTTAATTTGACGTCCGAAAATCAGGCGCTGAATCATCGCAATGCCCAGCTGAAAGCGCTATGTTTGAAGTTAAAAGAGGAGAAAGAAAGCCATGAAAAGCAATTGCTATCGTTGCAGCAACAGATAGTTAAATTGACTCAAATGGTAAGTATTCTTAAAGGAACTAAAGATGGGGGATAAAAAAACGGCTTGGCTTTAAGTATTGATACTTTAGCCAAGCCGTCATTTGCGAATCAAATAATTATTTGATTTTTGCTTCTTTATAAATAACGTGTTTGCGAACCACAGGATCAAATTTCTTGATCTCCATTTTTTCAGGCATGGTGCGCTTGTTTTTAGTAGTAGTGTAAAAATGACCTGTACCTTCTGTAGAAAGCAATTTAATTTTGTCGCGCATTTTTCTTACTCCTTAAATTTTTTCGCCAGCTTTACGCAAATCGGCTAAAACCGCATCAATACCTTTTTTATCAATGATGCGCATTGCTTTCGTTGAAACTCTGAGACGAACCCAGCGATTTTCACTCTCTACCCAAAATCTATGATGTTGAAGATTAGGCAGAAAGCGTCTTCTTGTTCTGTTGTTAGCGTGTGAAACATTGTTACCAGTAACTGGGCGTTTGCCTGTTACTTGACATACTCTGGACATGTTGACCCCTTGGTGTACTCAAAATTCATAAAGTTAGCCCGACTTTATACCAAATAATCTTTTCAAGGTAAATTACAATCTATAAAATGAAAGCATATTCGCAAGTTTTGCCAATGTTTCAAGCTGCTAATGGAGAAATAAATGCATATTAAGCTCGGCATGGTCATGGATTCGATTGATCATATCAACATAAAAAAAGACACTAGCTTTGCGATGTTGCTGGAAGCCCAGGCCAGAGGTTGGGAGCTCCACTATATGGAACTTAACGATCTATATCTTCGTAATGGCAGGGCTTATGCAAGAACTCGTACGCTTAAAGTGCAGCGTAACGCGCAGCAATGGTATGAATTTGTCGCCGAGCAGGATATTCCACTGGATCAGCTGCAGGTTATCTTGATGCGCAAAGATCCGCCATTTGATCAGGAATATATTTATGCTACTTATTTGCTTGAGCGTGCGGAAGCGATGGGTACTTATGTCGTGAATAAGCCGCAGTCATTGCGTGATGCCAATGAAAAATTATTTACCGCTTGGTTTCCCCAGTGTTGTGCCGAAACGCTTGTTGCCAGAGAGTCCAATCGGATTAGAGAGTTCTTAGCTGAACAGGGTGAAATTATTTTAAAACCGCTGGATGGCATGGGAGGTTCCTCCATTTTTCATCTACGCCTTAACGATCCCAATATCAGTGTTATTTTAGAGACCATGACATTACATAACAGTCGCTATGTCATGGCGCAACGTTATCTCCCGGAAATCAAGGATGGTGATAAGAGAATCCTGGTTGTTAATGGTGTCGCTGTTCCCTATGCGCTTGCGCGTATTCCGGCCCAAGGTGAATCGCGCGGTAATTTGGCGGCAGGTGGTCGAGCCGAGGGTCGACCATTAACGGATAGAGATCGCTGGATTGTTGATCAGGTAGGTCCCACCCTGCGTGAAAAGGGACTGGTTTTTGTTGGAATTGATGTCATCGGCGATACCTTGACCGAAATTAATGTGACCAGTCCGACCTGCGTACAAGAACTTGATAGTCAGTTTGGGCTGAATATTTGCGCTCAACTGATGGATCACATTGAACAAGTCATACACTAATGCCTAACTCGCTAAAGTTCGAGCCTTCCACGCCATTATCGAGCAATGATCCTTTATTGATTGCGATTTTTATAGCGGCAATCGTACATGTCATCATTGTTTTGGGCGTCAATTTCACCCAGCCCCAACCCGAAAAGGTCACGCGCTCAATTGATATCACTTTAGCAACTACTCCGGCTGCCAAGGCACCTAAACAGGCTAAATTTTTAGCGCAGGAGAATCAGGTCGGTGCCGGTGAAAAAGCTCAGAAACCGGAGCCACCCAAGCAACAAATAGCCAGTGCCGGTAACAGTTCGTCTAAGCCCGTTACTAAAAGCGCCCCTGAGCCCGTTAAAAAGAAAGAGGCTCCCAAACTGGTGACACAGCAAGCGTCAGAAAAAAAGGTTGTGACTACTGCTGACACCAAACCTGCAATAGTGGAGGAAGTAAGCGAGCAGCACCAAGAGTTGAATCCCGAAACTTTGCAGCAACAAATCAGTGAATTGGGTACGGAAATCAGATTAAATC
The DNA here is from genome assembly GCA_013141375.1 of Methylococcaceae bacterium. Lineage (GTDB taxonomy): Bacteria > Pseudomonadota > Gammaproteobacteria > Methylococcales > Methylomonadaceae > JABFRC01. The sequence continues at coordinate 11,852 of JABFRC010000088.1, forward strand.
AGCAAAGTTCGGACCAGACCAAAATAAAGTCGGTCAGCTCTGTAAGTACCCATAAATATATTGCCGCACAGTATATGAAAGACTGGGAAAGCAAGGTGGAAAGAACCGGCAATCTCAATTATCCGGAAGCAGCCATCAAGAAAAATTTCTCAGCTACGCTCACGATGGATGTCGGCATTAAGGCGGATGGGAGCATATATAGCCTGCGCATTAGTCAGTCTTCAGGCATACCAGCGCTTGATGAAGCGGCAAAAAATATTGTGCGTATGAGTGCGCCTTATGCACCATTGCCGGCAGATTTACTTAAAGAATTAGAAGTGCTGGTGATTACCAGGGTGTGGAAATTTTCTGACGAATCAGGCATGACCACTCGATAATACTTTGCCTGTCAATTGCAGTAGGCACATTTACATGACTACAACAACTAATACCTAGTATGAATGACGTTTCGTATCTAAATAACCAATTTATCATCGCGATGCCAACGCTGGCGGATCGGAATTTTTTTCATACAGTCACCTTTTTGTGCCAACACAATGAGGAAGGGGCGCTGGGGATAGTCATTAATCGCGCTATTGACATGACCTTGGGCGAGATTTTCAGCCAGATGGATATAAAAGTTACCGTTCCTAAGGCCGCACAGCAACCAGTCTATGCCGGTGGTCCGGTTCAACAAGACCGGGGCTTTGTTTTGCACACCAAAGGCGGCGATTGGAATGCTAGCCTGGCAGTTTCCGATGCAATTTCATTGACGACTTCCAGGGATATTTTGGAAGCCATAGCTGTCGGTGAAGGCCCTGAAAACTATTTTATTGCTCTGGGCTATGCCGGCTGGGGTGAGGGACAGCTGGAAAAGGAATTCATGGAAAATGCCTGGTTGAACACGCCATTTTCCAGCCAAATATTATTTGATACCCCTGTCAGTCAGCGCTGGAGTGCTGCCGCAGATCAAATCGGTATTAATATTAATCAACTGACCACACCGGCTGGTCATGGCTAAAATTGACCCTTTAGCACCTAAAACGCTAACCGATACTTACCTGGGTTTTGATTTCGGCAATAAAAAAATCGGTACTGCTGTGGGGCAAACGACGACCGGCACAGCCAGCCCCTTACAAACCATCCGCTCAATCAATCAAGTACCCAACTGGGATTTGATTCGCGGCCTAGTACTGGAATGGCGTCCTGCCGGTTTGGTGGTCGGCATTTCAAAGCAGGCTGACGGCTCGGACAATATCATTACTCCCCGCATGTTAAAATTTTGCCGCCAATTGGAAGGGCGCTATAACTTGCCTGTCTTTCAACAGGATGAAACCCTGTCCACATTTGAAGCCAAACAATTATTGTTTGATGAAGTTAATGTCAGTGCCGGCAAGCTTTGGGAGGTTCAAGATCAGTTGGCGGCCCAGTTAATTTTGCAAACCTGGCTGAACGATTACGCCAAAAGGAATCTTACGTGCTAGAAATTGAAAATTTACTCGATCACCTGGAAATCGAATTAAAACAAGTCACTGCCGATAGGCGACTCGATAATCCAGTGATGATAGGTATTCGCAGCGGCGGTGTCTGGATCGCTGAACAAATGCATCAACGTTTAGGCTTATCCGAACCTCTAGGGCTGTTGGACATTATCTTTTACCGTGATGATTTTTCTCAAATTGGTGTGCATCCCAATGTTAAGCCCAGTGCGTTGCCTACTCATATCGAAGGCCGTGACGTCATTTTGGTAGACGATGTGTTCTATACGGGCAGAACGATCCGCGCCGCACTGAATGAAATATTTGATTATGGTCGCCCCAATCAAGTTGTATTAGCGGTATTAATTGAACGTGATGGCAGACAAATTCCGCTTTGTCCTGATTGTGTCGGCGAGCGTATTGTTTTGAGCTCGGGACAGAGAATTAAGCTCACGGGCCCAGAGCCATTGGGCATTCATGTTGAAACAATTACTGCCGCGGCTTAAGTCATGACTCAAAATCTGCAATTAAATTCCGAAGGCAAGCTTAAACATTTTTTAACGCTGGAAGGATTAAGTAAGGAGTTATTAACCGAAATTCTCGATACCGCCGAATCATTCGTCGGTATGTCGGACAGTCAGGTTAAAAAGGTCCCGTTGCTGCGCGGTAAAACCATCGTTAATCTGTTTTTTGAGAACAGTACGCGTACACGGACAACCTTCGAATTGGCTGCAACACGATTATCAGCCGACGTGCTTAGCATGAACATCGCAACCTCGGCCACATCCAAAGGTGAAAGCCTGCTGGACACCATCCGCAACCTGGAAGCGATGTTTGTTGATATGTTTGTGGTGCGTCACGCCATCAGCGGCGACGCGCATTTTATTGCTCAACATACGGCGCCGCATATCAGCGTAATCAATGCCGGTGACGGCCAGCACG
>JABFRC010000048.1 GCA_013141375.1 Methylococcaceae bacterium
TCCCGGTACTGTCGAAGTGCAATTTAACCTGCGTTTTTGTACGGAACTGAATCAAGACATCATCCAGCAGCGTACTCTTGCGATTCTCGATAAACACGGCTTTGATTACGATATTCAATGGCGGCTATCCGGCAATCGCTTCCTGACCGAAAAAGGCGCATTAATCGATGCCGCCCACGCGGCCATTAAAACCGTGACCGGCTTTGAAACGCTTGATGATACCGGCGGCGGCACTTCGGATGGCAGATTTATCGCCCCCACCGGCGCTCAGGTTATTGAACTCGGCCCGTTGAATGAAAGCATTCATAAAGTCAATGAAAATGTCGGCGTAGAAGATTTAGAGATTTTATCGGCAATTTACGAACAAATACTGACTGAGATGTTAGCGAAGTAATAATTGCCATTCGTTAAAACCTGAGACTTAAATTGGGGCAAAAAAAACGCCCCGAAGGGCGTTAAAGCTATCAACAATAATAGGATTTTTTAAAAATTTTAACTTTTACGGCGTTTTGCACCAATAAATCCAGCCAATACTGAACCAAATAACCAGACTGCTCCCGGCACAGGAACTGCAGCCGGGGTTACTGTTATAAAGTTTTCGCTTATTGTTTTAGCGCCAGTTAAAACATTGACAATATTGGCACCTTGTGCACCAGTTGCACCTACTCCAGATTCATACATATAGCCAGTCGAACCAAACCAATTTGACGCAAGCCCTTCTGGATCTAAAACTCCAAATACCGATTTGGTGGGCGTATAGTACAAAACTGTCAAGTCAGAAAAGCTATGCGTAAATCCTGAGACAATTGAATTGCCGGAAAAAGTAAACGTGAAGTCTGTAATTTCATCTGCAAGTGCATCGAATGGGTTAGTAATTAACTTACCGTCCGCATTCAAATCAGTCGCCTGAAATGACCCAGAAAGTGAGGCACCAAAATCAAACCCTGTCTGTGTAAAATTATATATTGCAGCATTTGCGGAAGGAGCGGACATTGCCAAGCCTGCAACGAAGGCTAACGATAAAAGTTTAAAAGTCATACTAAAGATTCCTTATGGTGCTGGCGTGGCCGGAAGGAGTGTTGAATAACGTGTACCATTAGTTATCCCTTCGACACCAAACGTATTGCTAAATCCACCAACAAAGGACTGCTTGTCAGGAGTAAATTGAAGATCAAAGGTAGAATCGATATGAACGACACCAGGAACAGGATCGAAACTGATTGCGGCAACAGCTGAACAGTTTGTGTTCATCGTTGCTGTACCATAGACAGGGCCACTAAATCCAGCAACACCATTAGCGTCATGTCCGAATACACAATTTCCAGTGAGCGCACCCGCGTTGATGTTAATGGTGCAGCGACCGTTGTGATTATGATGGTTGATAGCTGCCTGGAACATGACATAGTTGCCATTTAAATTGGCTTGTGTACAAGCTGCTTCAACCTGCGTTGAAAGCAACAAAGCGGATGCGATTAACAGCATTTTTTTCATAATTCATACTCCTGAGATATTTATAATTTGTTATTTTGAACATTACTTTGATGGCCTATAACTCATCAACAAAGAGTCTTAAACCAATCAAACTTGTTCGGGAGCTATCATATAGTCCAACGCCAAATCTTTGCCGCGTACATTCTTATGGCTAACGGAATATTTCTTATGCCAAAGGTATTAATAAGTGATATGCCTTATTCCAGATACAAAAGTACGTCATATGACACACTTTTTATTGTTGAAATATCTCATTTGCCAAACCGTACACCTAATTCATTGAAAATAAATCAATAGTATAAATAGGCGTGATTATTGCTGAATTCGAGGAAGGATCTAACAATTAATAGACAACAGTAATGAAATCAGTTCGACATATCGTCAACAGCAACTTCAGCATAGATAGTGGGGATTTACCGGTATATAAACTGCCGGAAGAACACTGCCAACACCAATCTTTACCCAGCGAACTTGGCATTGGTCAGTCAGATTTATTTCAACTGGATCAAGATTTAATCTTTATAGACACTCACTATATCCCTTCAACCAATCTGGCGATTTTGAGCAAAATTGATAATCAAGAACCACGGTTAATTGTGACGCTTGGCTTACAAGGGCATTCCCGATTTCGAGGACAGAACGGCGATGAGTTTTATTTCAATAAAGGCTACACGACTATCACCACATTCAAAACAAGCCTTGGTGAGCGTGAATATCAGGCTAACAAACCGATAAGGCAACTGCGTTTTTCTATCAGCAAACATTGGATAGAAACCTATTTCGGCGAGAACAATTCGGCAGCCGTTTTTAGGAATAGGGCGGCTCAACAATTAACTCATCAACCTATATCAGCCCAAGGCTTACAATCTTCAAAGCATTTAATTGCCCGTGATTCAAGTCGCCTGTTGTTTATACATGGACAAGCCATGACATTATTGGCGTCTGAACTGGCACCTCTTTTTGAAGATGACTATCAACATTCGAATCAATACCATCAAAAGGATAAGGCCATTGCCGAATTGGCCAGGGATATTCTGTTAGATGAATTTAAAAATCCGCCTTCAATAGCAGAGCTATCGAAAAAGGCAGGGACGAACCAATTCAAGTTAAAAAAACTTTTTCATCTTTTTTTCAATAACACGCCTTATGGTATGTTATTCGAATATAGAATGAATAAGGCTTATCAGTTACTTGAAACCACAACTTACCAAGTGGGTGTAGTTGCAGACTTGGTGGGTTACAGCCATGCCAGCAACTTCACATCGGCATTCACGGCTCATTTTGGTATTCCACCTAAAGTGGTTTCTAGAAAAAATTGAATACCCATTTATGCTCTGACAACATCTCAGGAATCTTGCCTGGATTTAAC
>JABFRC010000304.1 GCA_013141375.1 Methylococcaceae bacterium
TAAGTTAATGAGCGAGCTTTAACCCAATGACTTCAATGTTTCTTTCGCTTCTTCTACGCCTTCAAACGTTTGATTTTTATCTACTGCTTTTTTCAAATGCTCGCGCGCTTTATCTTTATCGGCTTTTTTGAAGTAAGTCATACCTATGTGGTAATTGACGATAGCTGAGTCAGGTATAACTTCCAAAATCTTTTGAAAAACAGCCAGGGCTTTGTCGTGATTACCCAGTTTGTAATCGATCCAGGCCACCGTATCCTGCAAGTCGACGTTGTTAGCTTTTGCCAAAGGCTCTGCCAATTTTGCTGCACGCTCAAGCGTGGCTTTATCTGTGGCTTGATCGGACAAGGTACTGGCCAGGTTATTGACGATCATGGCTGAGTTTGGATTTTGTTTATAAGCATCTTCATAAACAGCCAAAACTTTTTGCTTTTCGCCATCTTTTTGATAAATCATCGCCAAATCGGTAATTAAATCCGGTGCGCCTTTGGTTTGCTCAATACCGGTTTTTAATATCTTGACCGCCTCGTCCTTGTTTTTTTGCATGTAGCGAATCAGTGCCTGAAAGTGATAAGGCACCGGCCAGTCTGGCTTAAGCTCACTGGCTTTTTTGTAGGCTTTAACGGCATCGTCCAATTTTTGCTCACTCGCATAGACACTGCCGATCAGGTTGTAAGCCACAAAGTTTTTAGGCTGATTTTTAACAACGTCATTGAGCTTTTTGATGGCTTTGTCAGGCTGCTTTAGGCCCAGATAACTTTGCACCAATTGCGCAAGCGGCTCGACAGTATCCGGTTGTTTTGCCAAAGCCTGTTCAAAACGAGGAATACTTTTTTCCAGCTGACCTTCAGTTTGATAAGCGATACCGGACAAATAAGCCCCGGTTGCTTCCTCTGGAAAAGTATCCTCAATTTGCTTGGCGACTTGCTGGGCTTGGCCCCATTGCTTTTGTTCCAGATAGATTTTTAACAGGGTTTCCGCACTATTTTTACTCTTGGGATTCACCTTCAGCATGTCGTTTAATTGCTGAATAGCTTTATCCTTGTTACCCGCCTGCAAAAACAGTCTAACCAAATCCAGTCGAGCTCCCTCGTCCTTGGGATCAATCCCAACCACTTTTTCCATGTTTTCGCGGGCCAGATTTTCATCTTTATTGGCTAGATGCGCGGCACTGAGTAATTTAAGCACGCGGACATTTTGCGGCTGATCGACCAATACGGCACGGAAATCACCGATTGCTTCAGGCAATTTCTTTTCATTCAAGGCAAATTCACCACGCAGGGTTAAGGCTTCAATATCGCGGGGATTTTCTTTGAGCACTTCATTAACCAAGGTCTTGGATTCTTCCTGACGGTTGGTTCCGGCATATAAACGCGCCAGCTTGTTACGTGCCACTATCGATTGGGGGCCCAGCTTATCGAGCTCAACAATTTCCTTTAGGGTTTGTTCGACTTTATCGAGTTTTTTATCCGCTGCTAATAATTCAACCAACTTGAAGCGCAGCGCGTAATCTTTCGGCTTTTGCTCGATCAGCTTGGTTAGTTCGGCAGATGCCACTTCTGGAGAGCGTTTGGTCACCAAAAAATCAACTAACAGGATGCCCGCTTGCTCGTTGTCGGGTAAATCAGTAATGGCTGTCCGAAGCACGGCTTCGGCTTTATCCAATTGGTTGTTAGCCACCTGGAACAAAGCAAGTCGTTTGCGGTGTTCCAATTCCTTAGGTTCGATTTTAACGATGGTATTCAGCGCTTCTTCTGCCTTGTCGAGCTCTTTGGTCTGAATGTACAAATTCAGCAGCATTAATAAAGGTGCGGTTTTGTCAGGATTTTTTTGGCTGCTTTCTTTTAATAAGGCAATGGCCTCGGGCACTTTATTGTTGCTCGCAATCAACGAGGCTTTTAGCAAAACCGCTGAAATATCATCCGGTTTTTTTTGCAGAGCCAGCTCCGCCTGAGCCATGGCGGCTTCTTTGTTGCCTTGCGATGCCTGAATGCCGCCCAACAAGACTATGGCTTCAATATTATTAGGGTCGATCGCCAGCACTTCTTTGGTTAATTTTTCAGATTCGGCAACATTTTTGACTAACAAATAAATCTGGCCCATACGCACACGCGACATGACGTGCTTGGGATCAAGGCCAATTACGCCTTGATAATGCCCCACTGCCGCTTGAATTTCGCCGAGTTTGCTCAATGCTTCAGCCATTTGATAACGGCTTTCCACATCTTTGGGATCGATTTGCAGGACGTTTTTAAACGCCAAACTGGCTTTTTCGTAATTCCCCGCAGCGAATAAGGCTTTGCCTTCTTCCATATATTTCGCTTTACGTTCTTCTTTGCCGCCACAAGCGACCAACCCACCTACCAAACAGATGAGCGCAGCATTTTTCAATATTTTACGGGGTAACTTCATAAGGTAAGTCCTGTGTGGATTGGTTTTTGTAGTTAGGAGTATCGATAGAGATTTAAGCGGGTAAGCATTACAGATTTATTTCGCCGGAGAAGGTACGCGGTGCGTACCTTCCAGCGTGGAGTGATCTTCAACACCATTCATAGAATTGCGTGCCTTGTCATTATTGAGGAAAGTGACGGCAAAGGCAACTTTGTCGGATAACAATAGACACCAGAGCAGTCAAACACCAAAACTCATTCATGCGTTTTTAAATACTTTACTTTTTTCAACCAGACACCGCCATACCATTGGCGATGATTGGAAGTATCGTAAAGTTCCAATTGGCGCGGGCAATTTCATTTTTGAACGACTGGGTGCGGTAGATGGTTTTTTGCAGGATTTTATTGCTGTGCTGAGATAGCCATTCTTGGCGAACATCGACGTATTGTGTGATCCATTCTTTTTCCCTGCCCCCTTTTGCCGGTAAAGTTGCGGTGAAGCGTTTGCGAAGAAAATCGGGAATGGAACCGCTGTGTATAAAAGAATCGTAAATCACCAATGCCGACAACGGCAAGGTGAAGCCGCCAGCATCCGCCCAAGCCATCGCCGGTTGAAAATAGCGTTTTTCAAAAAAATCATCCTGCGCCTTGCGCATCAAGGGATCTTTTTTACCTGCATCGCGCAGCAGTTGCTTGAACACGGCATCATCGGTCAAAGCCGTCACCCCAAGTTTGGCAAGATAGGGCTGCAGCAGCGCGCTGTAAAGCCCATTACTATTGACATACAATTCAATGAGCTCTTCCAGGTTACCGTATTCGGTCGTTTGCGACCGCCCATAAGTCACTTGTTTCATGCCATGTGGACCATCGGCATATATTGAAATCGCCGAATAATTGCCTTCGACACTACCGCTTTCAAAGACATTGATAACCTGTTCGCAAATGCGTTTTTGTTGATCAGTCAGTTTCATGGCTTTACTCCTTTGAAGTTATTGAGAACAACTAAAGTAAGGATTAACGGTCCCTTCTCCCTCTGGGAGAAGGTTAGGATGAGGGGATAAAATAAAGCCTTTTACCTTATTTTTATTCTCCTCGGCAACTGCTCCTGCATACCCGATACAACGGGGCTGGCTCTCCGTGCAGGCATCCAGCAGGAGAGGACTCATTGATGTTTGAGTTCGCGACTATATAAGGTGGCGGCAATCACGGCAACCGGAGCAACGATGATGTTAACTAAAGGCAAAGTCAACCCCACCGCAACCAAACCACCAAAACTTAATGCGCCCAGTTTTGCTTCCTGTACCAATTGGCGCTGTTCGCTAAATAACACGCCCTCGTTTTCCAGCGGATACGCTAAATACTCCAACGCCACGCCCCAGGCTCCAAAAAAACCCCATAAAAACGGCGCCAGTAAATTTAGTCCCGGAATAAACGACACAATCAACAATGGCAATGCCCGGCTCGCAAAATAACCGGCTCGTTTTAACTCGGCAGTAATCACTTTACCGACGGGCTGTTCAACCACATTCACAGCTTGCCCGCCATTGACGACGACCAAGGTTTTTGCAGACAACTTGCCGTAAAAAGGTGCCGACAACAGGTTTGCAAATACGGTAAAGGTAAAAAATCCGACAATAAAAAAACTGATAAAAAATAATGGCCACAGCACCCAGCTTAACCACTGTAGCCAGCTGGGAATGAACTGCTCAATCAGCTGCCCCACATAGTGGTAACCCAAAAACAGGAAGAGGCTGTACAGCACCACATTGATTGCAACAGGAATAAGCAAAAACTGCCGAAGCTCGGCATGGCCCAATAATTTAAGCCCTTTTAGCAAACAGTTAACCGCCAGCAAGGGGTTGTTAGCTTTTTTATTCGCCCACATGTTTTAAACTCCCGACACCATGTTCTTGTGGATTAATGACAATGCCACGTTCTGTGACTATTGCCGATATTAGTGAAGCAGGCGTCACATCGAATACCGGATTCCAGGCGCTGACCAAACTATTATCACGATAGCATTCCGGTAATAACTCGCTTTGTTGGCGCTGTTCTATCTCGATATGCTCGCCGGTCGCCATGTCCCAATCGATGGTCGTGGTTGGTGCAACCACCATGACTTTAACACCATGCTGTTTGGCCAATACCGCTAACGAATAGGTGCCGATCTTGTTGGCAGTATCTCCATTGGCAGCAATACGATCCGCACCGACAATTACCCACTCCACGGCGCCGGTTTTCATTAACCAGGCCGCTGCAGAATCGGCAATCAAGGTCACGGGAATACCGTCTTGCGCCAACTCCCAAACCGTTAAGCGCACACCTTGCAGCCAAGGCCGGGTTTCTCCGGCAAATACATTCAAAGTATGTCTACGATATGCACTACGAATCACACCCAATGCGGTGCCATGACCGCCTGTGGCTAACGCGCCGGTGTTGCAATGCGTTAAAACGCCTTTAGCACCAGCCAGAAGATCAGCACCCAATTCGCCCATTTTAAGATTTGCGGCAATATCATCGGCATGGATTTGTTTTGCCAGTGTTTCGGCGAATGCGACCGGGTTTTCATCTTGGCTGTTTAATACAGCCGTCATTTGTTCCAATGCCCAAAACAAGTTTACGGCGGTCGGCCTGGACTTAGCCAGCGTATCGATATCCGCCTGCACTTGCTGCTGCCAGTCACCGGATGCAGTAAAGTGACGTCTGACCGATAACACCACGCCATAAGCCGCCGCAATGCCAATCGCCGGTGCGCCTCGCACACGCATACTGGCGATAGCTTCGGTGACGCCGGCCGCATCGGTATACTCATCGTAAAGAATGTGTTCCGGCAGGCGCCGTTGATCCAGCACCTTTAAGCTTGTGCCTGTCCATTGCAAGGCTTGTACCGTTTGCGAATTTTGTTCAGTCATTTTTTCAAATATCCAGGGTAAAAGTTATAATCCAGCGCTTGCCCAGCGGTTCACCGCAAGCATGATTAATCGAATAACAGGCAACAGCAAACACTTACACAGGACTCAATAAATGCAAGTCGACACCCTTATTCATGCTCGCTGGATTATACCCGTGGAACCCGAATCAGTAACTCTCGAACACCACAGCCTGGTTATTGATGGCGGGAGAATTATTGATTTACTCCCCACCGAAACCGCCAAGCAGCAATATCAAGCCACTAACATTGAAAACTTGCCCGATCACGCACTGCTTCCGGGCTTTGTTAATTGCCACACCCATGCAGCAATGACGTTAATGCGCGGCGTTGCCGATGACTTGCCGTTGATGGACTGGCTGCAAAATCACATCTGGCCGCTGGAAGGCAAATGGGTCGGAGAAAGCTTTGTCAAAGACGGCACCGATCTGGCCATTGCGGAAATGCTCCGTGGCGGCACCACCTGTTTTAATGACATGTATTTCTTCCCCGAGATTACCGCGCAACAAGCCAGCCATCATGGCATACGAGCCTGCGTGGGCTTGATCGTCATCGATTTTCCGACAGTCTGGGCGCAAAATAGCGACGACTATATTGAAAAGGGCTTGGCATTGCATGACCAACTTCGCCATCATCCCTTAATCACCACCGCGTTTGCACCTCATGCGCCTTACACCGTGTCCGATGGCCCGTTGCAGAAAATCCGTACCCTTGCTGATGAGCTGGAAATGCCGATTCACATGCATGTGCATGAAACCCGTTTTGAAGTCGACTCCGCGCAGGGGCAAAACGGTAAACGCCCCATAGAACGCTTGAACGATATCGATATGATTGACCCCTCCTTTATTGCCGTTCACATGACGCAACTAAACGACGATGAAATCAGTCTGTTTGCCGGAGCCGGTGCCCACATCGTACATTGCCCGGAATCAAATCTGAAACTCGCCAGTGGCTTTGCGCCGATAGCTCAATGTCTGGCTGCCGGTATCAATGTCGCATTAGGTACCGATGGTGCTGCCAGCAATAACGATCTGGACATGCTTGGTGAACTGCGCACTGCCGCGCTGATTGGCAAGGCTGTGGCCAATGATGCCACGGCTATTCCGGCCTCGACAGCTTTAAAAATGGCCACCATTAATGGCGCCAAAGCCTTGGGACTGGATAACGAAATCGGTTCGCTCACAATCGGCAAAGCCGCCGACGTCATTGCAATTGATTTATCAGATCTGGAAACCCAGCCCTTATACTGTCCTATCTCGCAAATCGTTTATGCAGCCAACCGTCAACAAGTCACTGATGTTTGGGTGGCTGGAAAACGACTGCTTAAACAGCGCCAACTGACCACACTGGACATCGAAACTTTAAAAACCAAAGTTGCCGACTGGCAGCAACGCTTATCGAGCTGAAAAACACCGTTTTATTCACCCGCTCATTTTTAATATTTTTTTAGAGAACTCAAATGCCCCAACACTTATTCGAACCTATCCAGATTGGCAATTTAACACTCCCAAACCGGGTCATCATGGCGCCGCTTACCCGGATGCGCGCCCCAGGCGGCACGCCAACATCGCTGATGGCGACTTATTACGGTCAACGGGCAACGGCAGGTTTGATTATTGCCGAAGCGACGCCCATTTCATCTCAAGGCGTGGGCTATCCGAATACGCCGGGAATTTATACCACCCAGCAAATCCTCGCTTGGCAGCCCATCACAGAGGCTGTCCATGCCCAAAACGGACACATTTTCTTGCAGCTTTGGCATGTTGGCCGCATCTCCCATCCGGATTTTCATGATGGCGCACTGCCGGTTGCTCCGTCAGCGATTGCACCGCAAGGCAAGGCAATTACCCCAACAGGCTTAAAACCCTTTGTCACACCTCGCGCACTGGCAACTGACGAATTGCCGGAAATTGTTAAAGACTACCGCCGCGCCACAAAAAATGCGCTGGCAGCCGGCTTTGACGGCGTGGAAATTCATAGCGCCAACGGTTATTTGCTTGACGAGTTTTTACGCGATGGCACCAATAAACGTACAGATAACTATGGCGGCAGTTTTGAAAATCGCGCCCGCCTGCTTTTGGAAGTCGCCAATGCTGCCATTGAAATTGCCGGCGCTGAGCGCGTAGGTATCCGCTTGTCGCCCAGCGGCACATTTAATGATATGACCGACTCCAACCCTGAGGAGTTTTTCGTTTATTTATTGGGCGAGCTCAGCCAATTGAATCTGGCTTATCTGCATATCGTCGATGCACTGGAAGGCGACATCCGGCATGGCGCCAAAGTCGTCAGTCTCAAAAGCTTACGACAAGCATATCAAGGCAAGTTAATTGTTTGCGGCGGTTACGATCTGGATCGTGCAGAACAAGCCATTGCCGAAAACAAAGCCGACGCGGTGGCATTTGGCCAGCTATACATTGCCAATCCGGATTTGGTGGATAGATTCACGCTCGAGGCACCACTCAATGAACCCGATGCCAGTACTTTTTATGGCGGAGATGCAATCGGCTATACCGATTACCCGACATTGAGAGGCTTGGTTGGCTGAGTTTGCCTGCAACACGCGTCCGTGTTGATGTTGTAAACTATGGCTGACATAAACTTAATACCGGCACCTAAACAATGCCGGTATCTTCAACCAAGTGGAGAACTAAATGGCTGTAACTGCCGATGAATTTAAAGAGGCGATGCGGGTGTGGGCAAGCGGCGTGTGCGTAGTCACCACGCAATCAGAAAAATATGGACTTCAGGGAATGACAGTGACCGCATTCTCAAGCGTTTCGGTCGAGCCGCCGCAAATTCTGGTGTGTCTTAATGATTCTGCAGAAACAGGCGAAGGCATCGTAGAAAGCCAGTTTTTTGCGGTCAATGTACTGACTGCCGACCAACAAGACACCTCGAACCAGTTCGCAGGCGGCAGCAGTCAACAGCAACGCTTTGAAAATGTCTCTTGGAAGCCAGGAATCACCGGTGCTCCGGTACTAAATGACAGTTTATTATCGCTTGAATGTAAAATTATTGAGAGAGTCCGTGCGGGCACACACTGGATTGTGATTGGCGAAGTGCAGGCTTCTGAAGTACGTTCCGGTGAACCGCTTTTGTACTTCAATGGCGCCTACCGTCAGATTTCGTAAAGGGAATTGAAATGTAGCTACGAAAGTAGCAGGTGGGAGTGACGCCTTCGTCACGACTGAAGGTTGCAATTCGCGACGAAGGCGTCACTCCCAACTTTTACATACCTCAAATCGTATTGTTTACCGGATTTAATCTCAAGGACAGGCGTCTAAGGCCTTGATAACAAACTCGGCATCGTTGTTATAACGCTTTTGCAAGCTTTGCATAATGACTTCGTTAGCAAGCACTTGTATATACTTTCTGGTTTTTGTTTTGTATCTGGGCTTAATTTGTACCGCAAAGCCTTTTGCTTGCAGTTCATTTTTTAAAACTAACGCCCGATCTTCACTATTAAACACACCTAACGAAATTTCATCACCTTGCAATAAGACATCGGTAATACCCTTGTCCTTGAGCATTTTTAACACTTCTTGCGATTGCTCAGGCGTCTTCTCTGCCGGCTTGTAAACCATGTAGCCACTGATGATCTGATCGTCACGATCAACTGTTTTGATGTCGTTTTCACTCCCCTGAACCTGACTAATCCAGGATTGAACGCTTTGTAAGTCTTCAAACGGCCCAGCTTCGTAACATTCGGCATTGCTCAACTGGGGTAATTCGGAAAGAGTGCCGCTCGCAGGCTCGGGTCCATCGACAGGTAAGGCAGGCGGCACTGACGACAATTCATTCTGACTGCTCTCATTTGAAGCTACTTCAGGAGCCTTTGGCTCACTCTCCGAAACAACCTGCGCTTCCTGATGAGTATTGTTGACTTCGCTGAGCAATAACAAAGGCTCTTTGTTGATTAGCGGAGCTTGCACAACCGGGGCAAACGCACCATTACGGTACTCCCACATAAACAGCCCAAGATTGGCCAATACAATCACAAAAAATAATGCTTTCATCCAATCCCTTCTGACACTGTTAACAAACCACGCAGTACCAGATCATGGTCAAGTATTGACGGCACGGCAAGATGATCGGCAATCAAAGCCGCATCGCCACCCGTTAATATCAGGCTGTAATGTTGGGATTGCGCAGACAATACATGCTCAATCAAGCCACAACAAGCTGCCAAAGTGCCGCTGTAAATGGCCGCATCGGTATTGTTTGCCGGACCAACAACTTGAGTGTGCTCATTGAACTGCAGTGCATGCGTGCCTTGAACCAAGGACTTTTTCATTAAGGTCAGCCCCGGTGCGATAAAGCCACCCTGGTGGCAACCCTCAGCATCGAGCAAATCGATGGTAATCGCCGTGCCGCAGTCCACCACACAGACAGCGCCGTCATATAATTTACGAGCGGCAATCAGACTCAGCCAGCGATCCACGCCTAATTTTTCCGGCTGCGGGTAAGCATTCGTTACCCCAAAGGCATGCGCCTGTGGCGTCACCGAAATTATATTAATTGTCGGCCAAAGCGCTTTAGCGACTTGATGCAGGGATTCTTCAAAATGCCAGGCACTGACACATGACACTATCAAAAAATCGGGTTTAGGCAATGCTTGCCATAAATTTCTAAGCGTCGCCGGATTGAGATGTTCGTTATCCAAGGGCGGCCCAGTCACGATTTGCCAATTTTCGGCCCAAGCCCACTTAAGTCGGCTATTGCCCAGGTCAACCAGCAAGCTCAATTTATTCGCCATTAAAACTGACTTCTCCGGAGGCAAATGTTTGCACCTGACCATCTGGGCGTTCGATCAATAACATGCCGTTATCATCTATACCTTGCACAATGCCGTCAAACGGCTGGTTGGCAATATATAAAGTGGCCGCTTTTTGTTTAAGACAGTCGTAGTCGCGCCATTCATCCAGATACGCTTTTAATCCGGTGCTTTCAAACTCGGCAATAACGGGCAGACACTCATTGAGCACATTTGCCGCCAGTTCATTGCGTGACAAATCGTCTCGACCACTGATTTTACTAAGATCCGTCCAAGCCTGGGTAATAGATGCCGCTTCCGGTTCAGGCAAAAATACATTCAAGCCCAAACCGATGACAGCCAGACAGGGGCCATCAGTTTCACCGGACACTTCCACCAAAATACCTCCCAATTTTTTACCCTGACTGTAAATGTCATTCGGCCATTTAAGGCCCAAATCTTCAACGCCAAACTGTTTTAATGCGCGGATAACCGCTACCCCGATCGCCAGACTCAAACCGGAAATCGCGGCCGGGCCTTGCTGGAATCGCCAGAGCATTGAAAGGTAAATATTGCTGCCATAGGGTGAAACCCATTGCCGCCCTCGCCTGCCTTTGCCTGCCGATTGATGTTCAGCAAAACAGAGTATTCCGGAGGGCGCGCCATCTTTGGCTCGCTCCATCAAATAGCTGTTGGTGGAGTCAATTTGCTGGTGAATTTCAAAAGATGAAATCAGGTTTTTTGCCTTTGCACTTAAGCTTTGCTCAATGCATTGACGATCTAACAGCTCAAGCGGTCGTTCCAAGCGGTATCCTTTGCCGCTAACAGCCGAAAACGGCAAACCGACAGCCGTTAAAAAATGACTTTGTTTCCAGATGGCCGAACGACTTACGCCTAATACATCGGATAATTCTGTCCCGGAATGAAACTGTCCATCGGCCAATAATGAAATAATTTGTTTCTGCTTATCTGAAATAGCCACTCACACTATCCCCGAAAAATCTGATTTAAAAAGCCTTTATTCATTTCCGTCCAGATTTTCGGGTTCTCTTTTACCTCTAAGTTGCTGGAGCTGCTTTTTGACAACATGCTTGATGAGTAATTCGCGGTCCTGGTCCTTCATATTGACGTAATCGACACCTACCAAATAAGGATATTGCTCAACACCTGACTGGCTTTTTTTGCAATAAACAACCTTGCCATAAGCCACAATGACCGCCATGCAGTGGACTAACAACATTTTGATTTCCAAATAGTCGCCCTGCTCCAGCTCCTGCTCGACCTCAAAGGCAATGCCTGATGCGCTTAGATTGGCATTTCGCGTGGTATTTTCTTTAAACTGGCCACCCTGCAACATGATTGCCTGGGCCACTAAATCAATCTTGGTTTCAATCAATCTCAAATAATCCGCCACCTCAGGCTGAGTGCGTTCAAGCCGCGTGAGCAGTGCGCTTGAATCCTGCGACACCATATCCAATGCCGAAGATAACGAGCAATTACTAAGAATATTGTCGGAAAGATAGCTGGGTTCTAATATCAATTTCTCGTCTATTTTTTGATAAAACAGATTGACCTCATCATCAATCCGGAAAAATCGCCGTCTTTCCTCAGCGTTGGTATTGTTGTTCATGCGACCTCTTTCTTTAGTTTCTCTATGATTTCTGCAGCGCAACATCTAAGTAATTGCACCAGCAGCGTGTCAAATGGTGAGCCATCTATATGCCCAAAGACGTCGAGATTATAGTTAATGGAACACAAATTAGGGACTTTAGTTAGTAATGATTATTCCACACCCCAATGCTATCCGTTTAAATTTGCATAAAAAAACCCGCTCAGTTTAAAAAACTGAGCGGGTTTTTTAGTCTTCTATTCAATAGAAACTATTTGACCAGACTTAACAATACCCCAGCGGCGACCGCAGATCCAATAACACCTGCGACATTTGGCCCCATAGCATGCATCAAAAGAAAATTATGCGGATTGCTTTCCAAGCCAATCTTATTGGCCACTCGCGCCGCCATTGGCACCGCCGACACACCCGCTGCACCAATTAATGGATTTATAGGTGTATCACTAAATCTATTCATGATTTTTGCCATGATTACACCTGATGCGGTACCAATCGCAAAAGCAACTGCACCTAAGGCCAGAATGCCCAGTGTTTCAAGCTGCAAGAAGGCATGTGCGTTGAGTTTGGAACCCACTGCCAAGCCAAGAAAAATGGTCACAATATTTATCAATTCATTTTGCGCAGTTTGACTGAGTCTATCAACGACGCCACAAGCATTCATCAGATTGCCCAACGCAAACATACCAACCAAAGGGGTGGCTGATGGCAGTAACAAAATAGACAATGTCAGCAACATCAACGGAAACACGATTTTTTCGGTTTTGCTGACCACTCGCAACTGCTGCATCTCGATTCTACGTTCAGCTTCGGTCGTCAACGCCCGCATAATCGGCGGCTGGATCAATGGTACCAGGGCCATATAGGAATAAGCAGCAACTGCAATCGCACCGAGCAAATCGGGCGCTAATTTGGAAGCCACATAAATAGCAGTTGGTCCATCCGCGCCACCGATAATACCGATAGCTGCGGCATCTCTAAGAGTAAACTCCAGGCCGGGCACCAAATTCAGCGCCAAGGCGCCGATTAATGAAGCAAAAATCCCGAATTGCGCAGCGGCGCCTAATAATAAAGTTTTAGGATTTGCCAGCATGGGACCAAAATCGGTCATCGCCCCCACGCCCATAAAAATCAGCAACGGAAAAATCCCCAGCTTGATGCCGTAATATAAGAAATATAACAGACCGCCTTCCTCAGAGATGCCGGCGACAGGAATATTACTGAGAATGGCGCCAAAGCCTATCGGCAGCAACAATAAAGGCTCAAAACCTTTCTTGATAGCCAAAAACAACAACAAAAAGCCAACCAGCATCATGAAGGCTTGCCCGGCTGTAAAGTTATACAGGCCGGTGCTTTGCCATAGTGCAATCAAATTTTCCATGGTCTGTCCTTTACAGGCTGATCAAGATGTCACCGCCACCAATGGCGCTGCCTTCCTTGACATGGACGGCACTCACAGTGCCCGCAAACTTTGATCGAACCTCAGTTTCCATTTTCATCGCTTCCATAATGACCACAATGTCACCTTCAGCGACCGGACTACCCACATTGACCAGCACTTTTAAAATGGTACCCGCCATCGGTGAATCAATGACAGCTCCATTGGATGTAGCAGACGCAGATGGCGTAGTAATCGCAGCACCTGGCTGAACACTCAATACCGAGCCACCTGGTCCGACTGAAACCTGATAATTTTTACCGTCGACATTTACGGTGTAATTGGCAACAGTTTGGTTCTGAGAGGTATTTTCAAACGCAGTCGCCTGACTGGCTGCAAAAGCCTGTGCATCCGGCGCGGGTTCAAACGCCGCCGGATTGCCGCGATTAGCCAAAAACTTCCAGCCGATCTGGGCAAAAAGACCATTAATCAAGGCATCTTCTTCAACGTGTTCGGCCAGCGTTACACCTTCAGCCTTGGCTTTTTGACGAACATCGTCAATCAATTTATCCATTTCCGGGGCAATCAGGTCAGCCGGACGACAGGTGATCGGCTCAGCACCATTCAACACTTTTGCTTGTAATTCTTTATTGACCGGCGCGGGTGTTGCGCCGTATTCGCCTTTTAAAACACCCGCAGTTTCTTTGGTGATCGTTTTATAGCGCTCACCATTGATAACATTCATTACCGCCTGCGTACCAACAATTTGCGAAGTGGGCGTTACTAAAGGAATAAAGCCCAAATCTTCCCTGACACGCGGGATTTCATTGAGTACTTCATCAAATTTGTCTGCTGCGCCTTGTTCTCTTAGTTGACTTTCCATATTGGTCAGCATGCCGCCGGGCACTTGAGAAACCAAGATTCGGCCGTCAACACCTTTTAAACTGCCTTCAAACTGGGCGTATTTTTTACGGACTTCTCTAAAGTATTGAGCAATCTCTTCCAGCTTGACTAAATCCAGTCCGGTATCACGCTCAGTGCCTTCCAAACTCGCAACGATAGTTTCAGTCGCGGTATGACCGTAAGTCATACTTAATGAAGAAATCGCTGTATCGACGTTATCAATGCCCGCTTCAGCGGCTTTGATAATAC
>JABFRC010000259.1 GCA_013141375.1 Methylococcaceae bacterium
GAAGTAATTAAATTAGTTAAAAAATGTCTTGCCTAGAGCAAAACAGGAGCCCAGCTTACCTGGACTTTATTGATTGCCAAATCAAACGAATCGGCTTCATCAGCTGCCCTGAATCTCTTTTGCATACAAGTGTAACAAGCCCAGCGTACTAACAACGACTAATCCGCCGCCAATCCAGCGCTTAAAAAGCAAATCATTACGCATGATGGCCGCATGCGCTTTGAGACCAAGTATATGGCCGATGGCTGCAATCGGCAGCAATGTTAAAGCGGTAAGAAAATGCAATTCAACCGATAGAACGATGAACGTTGTCATCTTGATACTAACCAGAATGAACCACAATACGAACAACGTATCTCGCAACTTGTTTTTACTGACATTTCGCATGTAAACCGCCACCATTAACGGCGCGCCGGTTAGGGAGATTCCGGCAATATAGCCGCCTATAATTAGCAAAACTCTATCAACCCAAACATGGTGACTTTCAATCCCTTTGTTCATTAGCCAGTTAAAGCCGTAAAACAGAGTTACCAAATAGATAAAAATATCCAGCCATAGAACTGGAAGATTAATCAGTCCGAAAACACCCACAATAGCTGGAGGTATAATGTAAATCGAAGATTGTCGAAGATACTGCCAGTCGACATTATGTAAGCGATTAAGTAGCGTTAAGCCTGAGAAAAACAGCAAATGTACGCTGATAATAGGTAACCACAAGAGTGGACTGTTATCGATAAACAACATCAATGGCAAGCCTAATGCAGCGCCGCCAAAACCAAGGCCAGTGCGAACAAATCCACTCCAAACAAACACCAATGCAATGCAAAGCATTTGAGAAACAGAAAAATCAAGAAGCATGATTAAATAAAGTTAGCTGTATCAAGCATTGTCTGAAGAAAGTCATTTATAGGATTTTGCCTTATCTTAGTCACGACAAGGCATGCTAGAGAGTGATAGCGAAGAAAACACTTGCAAATGGGGAATATCAGGCAATAAAAAAGGCCTTAGATTTATATCTAAAGCCTTTTATTTATATGGAGCTGGTGAGAGGACTCGAACCACCGACCGGCTGATTACAAATCAGCTGCTCTACCAACTGAGCTACACCAGCAACATTCCGCATATTATACACAAGAAAAATCTGCTGACTAGCCCTTTTTAAAAGATTAGCGCTAATTACTCATATCGATTTATGGTGCATAATGCTACATAATTGATTTAAAAGGATCATTTTATTTCGCCCTCAACACAATATCAGCTCAAAAAAATGAAATTTGCTATACAAGTTAATACTAGTCCTTATTATTCGAACGCCGGACAATCAGCTTACAAGTTTATTACTACCGCATTAAAAACGGGCCATGAAGTGTTCCGCGTGTTTTTTTATCACGAAGGTATCTATCATGCCTTTGGGCACGCCACCCCGCCGGATGATGAAATAAATTTTGTTCAGCAATGGGGTGATTTGGCAAAAAATTATCACATAGATTTAGTGGTGTGTATTTCTGCAGCCCAGCGTCGTGGCTTGTTATGCTCGGATGAGGCGGTACGCCTAGGAAAAGTGGATATCGATTTAGCTGATGGCTTTAGAATTTCCGGCCTGGGACAGCTTGTAGAAGCCACACTACTGGCCGACCGCTTCATAGTCTTTGGTTAAGCAAATGAAAAAGTTTTTGTTTGTATTACGCACTTGTCCCCATAACGGCGCCTGGGCTAAGGAAATGCTGGATGTCATTTTAACCACTGCAGCATTTGACCAACCTGTCAGCATTCTATTACTTGATGACGGCGTGTTTCAGATTAAAAAAAATCAAAATCCAGATTTTTTAGGAATGAAAGACACCGCAGCAATTTTCAAAGCATTGGAGCTATATGATGTGAACGACATCTTTGTCGAAACAGAATCATTGTCAGAACGCGGATTGAATGTCATTGATTTATGCATACCTACTGAGTCGCTGAGCCAGAAAGGCATCAGCCAATTCATGGAGCGCTTCGATGTCGTGTTTTCCGGTTGAGCCTTATCCCTATATAAACTTAGCAATATTGATGAGACAATTTTTTGTTTACCTGGTGCTGATGACCTTGGCTATGGCTATAGTGCCTCAAATAGCATTTGCGGGTTCTTTGGAGCAACAACGGGCTGATTTTTTATTAGCGGAAAAACAGCTGGAAAATGGCGATGATGCTGTATTTATTAGTCTCAAGGAATCTTTACAGGATTACCCGCTTTATCCGTTGCTGCAATATCAATGGCTTAAAAAACACTTTGAACAAACCGATAACATTCTTGGCTTTTTGAATACTTTTAAAGACACCCACCAAGCCGACCTTCTCAAATCTCAGTGGCTAAGCTACCTTGCCAAACAAGAACGCTGGCTTGATTTCATTCAAAACTACAAGAGCAACGACAATACTGCCCTTACCTGCCAATATCACTGGGCTAATTTCAAAACAGGCCAGCTGCTTGGAGCACTGGAAGCTGCCAAGCAATTGTGGCTTAGCAACACTTCTTTGCCTAAAGAATGTGATTCTTTGATGGCTGAATTCACACTTTCACCGTCATTAACTTCGCAAATAGTTATGCAGCGATTTGAATTGGCTCTGGACAAAGACAATGTTTTATTGGCAGAGGCCCTCAAGCGCTTAATGAATAAGGATGATCAACATATTGCCGATGTCTGGTTGCAAATTCATAACAACCCTTTAATGCTTCAACAAAGCGAAACTTTAAATAACACTCTGCAATATAAAGGACATATTTTCACACATGGCGTAAGCAAATTAATCAAAACCAATCTGGATTTGGCTATTTCGATATGGGACATGAATAAGGCGCAGCTCATTATTGGCCCACCCAAGGAACAACAAATTGAGCGAAAAATAGCCTTGGCGCTTGCAGTCAATCATGATGGTCGAGCCTATGTACGCTTAGGCAGCCTTACTGATCAAGATGCGGAAATCAGAGAATGGCGCATACGATCCGCATTGCTTGAACAAAACTGGCAGCATGTAAACGATGCCTTATCTGCCTTAACCCCCGAAGAACAGCAAGATCCTAAATGGCAGTACTGGCTGGCGAGAAGTCGAAATGCAATTGGCAGCGTCTTTGAAGCGCAAGAAATATATAGTCGCGTTGCCGGAGACAGGAGTTTCTATGGATTTTTGGCATCAGACACCGTTAATAAACCTTATCAGCTTTCCAATAAACCAGTAATTGTTGATGTCAACGAACTTGGTAATCTACTGCAATTGCCTGATTTCAAGGTCATTCAAGAACTGAAGTATTTAGACAGAGAATTGGATGCCCAACACGAATGGAACTTTGCAATAAAAAAGCTGAATCGAGAACAACTTAAAATTGCCGCCAAATTGGCGCAGCAATGGCAATGGGATCAGCTGGCTATTACTACCTTAGTCAAAGCAGATTATTGGGATGATGTTGATCTGCGATTTCCCATCAATTATTTGCCACAAGTTCAAAAAAACAGCGTTGGTCAGCAATTGCAACCGGCCTTAGTTTTTGGCTTAATGCGCCAAGAAAGTATGCTCGATAAAAATGCTCAATCAGCTGTCGGCGCCAGGGGCTTAATGCAAATCATGCCTAAAACGGGGCAGCAAATTGCACGAGAATTGAGCGAAAAATGGTTGTCAGACGCAGGCCTATATACCGTGGATACAAACATAAAATACGGCACCTATTACTTTAAACAATTATTAAATCGGTTCAATGGGCACATAGCCTTGGCAATAGCCGCTTACAATGCCGGCCCCAACAACGTGGGAAAGTGGTTGCCGCTTGATAAATCAATTCCAGCCGATGTTTGGATGGAAACCATCCCTTTCAAAGAAACCAGAAAATATGTCGCATCGGTACTTTCTTACACTATGATCTACCAACAACGCATACAAAATGGCTCACTAAAACTCAAAGAACTGCTCTGTGATGTTCAACCAGCCAAAAATTGAGCTGATTTTTTTTAGGGTCTGTTAGATAATGCGCGCCTCTATTATAAGAATAATTATTGAAGGTATTTAACGAAATGGAGAAACAGCACAGTTTCACTCGCGAAGAATTACTTAAGTCTGGAAGAGGCGAGTTGTACGGACCCAAAAATGCGCAATTACCATTGCCGAACATGCTTATGATGGATCGTATAACCTATATCTCGGATGAAGGCGGAGCATACGATAAAGGTGAAATTATTGCTGAACTCGACATAACACCAGACTTGTGGTTTTTTGACTGCCATTTTCAGGGCGACCCGGTAATGCCAGGCTGTCTTGGTCTTGATGCGATGTGGCAATTGGTCGGCTTCTTTTTATGCTGGATGGGTGGCCCCGGCAAAGGGCGTGCCTTAGGTGTAGGTGAAGTCAAATTTACCGGTCAAGTTCTTCCTACTGCAAAAAAAGTCATTTACCGTGTCAACTTAAAACGGGTGATTATGCGTAAACTGGTAATGGGCATTGCTGATGCGACCATGGAAGTTGATGGCAAAGTAATCTATGAAGCCACTGACTTGCGGGTTGGCCTGTTTACTTCAACAGCAGATTTTTAAAGGCGTAATCATCAATGAAAAGAGTCGTAGTCACCGGATTAGGCATTGTTTCCAGCATCGGAAATAACCGCACAGAGGTTGTCGATTCCCTGAAAGAAGGGCGCTCAGGCATCGTTTTTTCTGAAGTTTATAAAGAGATGGGGTTTCGCAGCCAAATTCATGCGCCTATCAATATCGATTTAGATGCATTTATCGATCGTAAGATAAAGCGCTTTATGGGCGATGGCGCCGCATTTAATTACATTGCCATGCAACAAGCTATTGATGATTCAGGACTTGGCGAAAATGAAGTATCCAATGTCAGGACTGGCTTAGTCATGGGTTCAGGCGGCCCTTCTACTTCAAATCTTGTTGAAGCGGCAGATATTTTGCGCGAGAAAGGCGTAAAGCAAGTGGGTCCATATCGGGTGCCGAGAGCCATGTCCAGCACTAATACTGCCTGCCTGGCGACACCTTATAAAATTAAAGGTGTTAATTATTCCATTACCTCCGCTTGTGCGACCAGTGCTCATTGCATCGGCCATGCCATGGAGCTAATCCAAATGGGCAAGCAGGACGTTGTATTCGCTGGTGGCGGCGAGGAAGAGCATTGGAGTATGTCGGTACTTTTTGATGCCATGGGCGCCATGTCCTCAAAATACAACGACACCCCGGCGACTGCGTCACGTCCTTATGATGCAACACGTGACGGCTTTGTAATTTCTGGTGGCGGCGGCGTTCTAGTCATTGAAGAACTAGAACATGCCAAAGCGCGTGGCGCAAAAATCTACGCTGAATTAGTTGGCTACGGTGCAACTTCTGATGGTTACGATATGGTTCAGCCATCCGGCGAAGGTGCTGTCCGCTGTATGCAACAAGCTATGGCAACAGTTGAAGGTAAAATTGACTACATCAATGCGCACGGCACCAGTACGCCGGTTGGTGACACGAAAGAACTTGAAGCCTTGCGCGCTGTATTTGGTGAGGGCCAAGTGCCTTGGGTCAGCTCCACCAAATCCTTGACTGGTCACGCCTTAGGTGCCGCAGGTGTTAATGAAGCCATTTATTCCTTGCTGATGATGGAAGAACGATTCCTTAGTGCGTCGGCCAACATCACTCAGCTTGATCCAGGCGCCGAAGGCATTCCTATTGTTCGCGAGCGCCAAGACGATGTCACGTTAAACACTATCATGTCAAATAGCTTTGGCTTCGGCGGCACGAATGCCACATTGATTTTTCAACGTTACAACGGTTAACAACTTTATTGTCGGGATTCGTTATTGCGAATCCCGATATTTCTTAGCTATTCACTCCATACATTTCTCTGACCATGTCAGATCTGACGCAAAAATCCCGAGTTCAATTTAATAAGTTACAAAAACGCATACGCCACGCTGTCGGTGATGCTATCGCCGATTACAAGATGATCGAAGATGGCGACAAGGTAATGGTGTGTTTGTCCGGAGGTAAGGATTCTTATACCTTGCTCGACATTCTGGTCAACTTGCAAAAAACCGCCCCAGTTGATTTTGAATTGATTGCAGTTAATTTGGATCAGAAACAGCCTGGATTTCCTGAGGACGTTTTGCCCGCCTACCTTGAATCCTTAGGTGTGCCCTACCATATCATTGAAAAAGACACCTACAGCATCGTTAAACGAGTCATTCCGGAAGGCAATACCACATGCGGACTTTGTTCCAGGTTGCGACGCGGCACGTTGTATGGGTACGCGGAGGCTAATAATGTCACCAAGATTGCTTTAGGTCATCACCGCGACGATATCCTCGAAACATTTTTCCTGAATATTTTTTATGGCGGAAAACTCAAAGCCATGCCGCCAAAATTATTAAGCGATGACAAGAAAAACATCGTGATCAGGCCGTTGGCGTATTGCCGGGAAAAAGATATTGAACGCTTTGCGGCATTCAAGAACTTCCCTATCATTCCATGTAATCTATGCGGCTCACAGGAAAACCTTCAACGCCAGGCAATGAAAACCATGCTAAAAAGCTGGGATAAGCAATTTCCCGGTCGATTGGAAACTATTTTTACCAGCCTGCAAAATATTGCCCCATCGCAGCTGGCAGACACACAACTATTTGATTTTGCTAGCTTGGCATCAATCCATCCGGCATTAACGGATTAGGGTTTAAAAGTTTTTATAGTAATTTAGTTAATCAGCCTTGCATTTATCAAGCCATTCACTGATAATGCACGGCCTTTAGCCAGTACGGCTAATGTTCAATGGTAATCGTGTTGGTCCTCTCGCAACGATACGCTGTAAACCCCGCCAGGCCCGGAAGGGAGCAACGGTAGCAGCAGATTCGTGTGCCGGGATGTGGCTGGCGCGATTACCGCCCAACTCATCTCTACCTCTTTCGAGCCTGCAATGAATTATCAGGTTCTTGCCAGAAAATGGCGCCCCCACAATTTCACTGAAGTCGTCGGACAAGAACATGTCGTCAAGTCGTTAATCAACGCCTTGCAAAATAACCGACTGCATCACGCCTACTTATTTACCGGTACACGCGGCGTAGGCAAAACCACCATTGCTAGAATCCTGGCCAAAGCCATCAATTGCGAAAATCTGCAGGACTTCAATCCTTGCGGTCAATGCAGCGTCTGCCAGGCTCTTGATGAAGGCCGCTTTCTTGATTTAATTGAAGTCGATGCCGCCTCGCGCACTAAAGTTGAAGATACCAGGGACTTACTCGATAACGCTCAGTACGCGCCCAATCATGGTCGCTATAAAGTTTATTTAATCGACGAAGTACACATGCTTTCCGGGCACAGCTTTAACGCACTGCTTAAAACACTGGAAGAACCACCACCACACGTTAAATTCCTGTTAGCCACAACTGATCCCCATAAAATACCGGTCACTGTACTGTCACGTTGTTTGCAATTTAATCTCAAGCGTTTGCTGCCTGCTCAAATTGCAACGCAAATGGCGTTTATCTTGCAGGAAGAGCAGCTGGAATTTGAAGAACCGGCGTTAAAGTTATTATCTCGCGCTGCTGATGGCAGCATGCGTGATGGCTTGAGCTTATTGGATCAGGCCATTGTTTTTGGCAATGGCAAAGTGAGTTCTGATGCCGTCAGCTCCATGTTGGGCACAGTTGCTCATCAACCAGTCGAGGACATTTTAAACGCACTGGCTGCGGGTGACGCTCCAGCAATGCTGGATAAAATAAATGAAATAGCCAACCTGACGCCTGACTTTGCGGATGTCTTACAACAAATGCTGCAAGTATTCCACCGCGTGGCCTTGGCACAGCAAATCCCCAGTGCGATAGCTCAAGATGTTGACGCCGAAATGATTGCAGCTCTGGCATCTAAGCTGTTGCCTGAAGATGTTCAGCTTTACTATCAAATTGGCTTGCTGGGACAAAAAGATTTGGATTTGGCTCCAGACCCGCGCTCCGGTTTTGAAATGGTTATGCTGCGCATGCTGACTTTCAGACCGGCTACAAGCTTGTCGTCCAAAACCGCCAAACCAGCGCCTTCCCAACAAGTTATCTCAAAACCGCAAACCACTCAGCAACATACCAGCATCCCTGCAGCAGTCAAAGAAACCTTAGTTGCTAGCGTCTCAACTACCACAGCAGATAAATCCGGTGTGCCTGCTCAAGAGACTTATAAACATTCTGCAGACAATAACTGGGCTGACATGATCGCCTTGATGTCACTTGCCGGCCCCACACGGGAACTTGCAAACAATTGCGTTCTGGAATCGATTGATGACAGCGCCTGCACGTTGATTGTTGATCCCGGCTATATGCGGACCACGCGCTCAGAAGACAGCCTGCAAAAAGCACTACAAGCTTATCAAGGTGCTCCGCTAAAATTGATTTTTAAAGTTGCTAAGCCCACAGTCGACACACCAGCCGTGCAATTGGTAAAACAGCGTGAAGATAGACAGCAAGCTGCCGTTGACGCTATTGCCGCAGACGACAACATTCAGGCCTTAAAAGAACATTTCGACGCTCGAGTCATGCCCGGCTCCATCGAACCCGTTTAACAACATCAGGAGAACACCATGAAAAATGCCTTAGGCAACATCATGCAACAAGCCCAAAAAATGCAAGATGACTTCAAAAAAGCCCAGGATGAACTCGCTAATATGCAAGTTATGGGTGAGTCAGGCGGTGGCTTGGTAACCATTCTTATGACCGGCAAACGCGAAGCCAGAAAAGTTACCATCGACCCGTCTCTATTGGGCGACGATAAAGATATGCTGGAAGACTTGGTTGCTGCGGCCATCAATGATGCAGTCAACAAAGTAGGAAAAATGAAAAAGGAAAAGATGTCCGGAATTACAGCCGGCTTACCCTTACCCCCTGGATTTCAATTACCGTTCTAACATGCAAAAACAAGGCCTTTTAGGGCAGTTAATACAGCACTTGTGCTACCTGCCTGGCGTTGGCCCCAAAACAGCACAACGGATGGCATTCTATTTATTGCAGCGCGACCGCAAAGGCGCAAAGAACCTGGCCGAATCGCTGCTTGATGCCATCGTCAACATCGGCCATTGTCAGCAATGCCGCACATTGACCGAACACGAGCTGTGTGAAATCTGCGCCAATTCATCCAGGGATAACTCTTTACTTTGTATCGTCGAAAGCCCAGCCGATGTGTGGATTGTTGATCAAGCCACTCATTTTGGCGGCCACTACTTTGTATTGCACGGCAGATTATCGCCGCTCGATGGCATTGGTCCGGACGAACTCGGACTTGAGCAATTAGAACAACGCTTGGCAAGCGGCGCCGTTAAAGAGCTTATTCTGGCAACCAACTCCACTGTGGAAGGTGAAGCGACGGCATTTTTTATTGGTGAGTTAGCCAAAAAACATCGAGTTCAGGCTAGCCGAATCGCCCATGGTGTGCCAATGGGTGGTGAGCTGGAATTTATCGACAGCAGCACCTTGTCGCATGCCTTTAACGGCCGAAAAACTTTATAACAGGAAATACACAATGACTGATTGCTTGTTTTGCAAAATGGTAGAAGGCATTATCAAACCGGATGTCGTCTATGAAAATGACAATGTTTTAGCGTTTAGAGACATCAATCCGCAAGCCCCCGTTCATATCCTGATAATTCCCAAGCGCCATATCGGCACGTTGAATGATTTGGATGATAACGTGCTGGCGGGCCAATTATTACAAACCGCAATCAAACTTGCGGAGCAAGAAGGCATTGCCGAAGAGGGCTATCGTACCGTGTTTAACTGTAACAAAAAGGGCGGACAGGAAGTCTATCACCTGCATTTACACCTGCTAGGTGGCCGTCAAATGACTTGGCCACCAGGCTAAGATTAAGTAGCAAATACGGTATTAAATACTTGTGCCGCCTACCGTTAAGCCATTAATTTTCAACGTCGGCTGACCCACGCCAACCGGTACGCTTTGTCCGTCTTTACCGCAAGTACCTACGCCACCATCCAGTTCCAGATCGTTACCCACCATGGAAACCTTGGTTAACACATCCGGACCATTACCGATCAGGGTTGCCCCTTTCACTGGCCGGGTAATCTTGCCGTCTTCAATCAAATAAGCCTCGCTGGCTGAAAAGACAAACTTACCCGAGGTGATATCCACTTGGCCGCCGGCAAAATTTTTGGCGTACAAACCTTTCTTGACTGACTTGATGATTTCTTCAGGATCATGCTGTCCAGGCAACATATAGGTATTGGTCATGCGCGGCATGGGCAAATGTGCGTAAGATTCGCGACGACCATTGCCTGTCGCTTTGACGCCCATTAAACGAGCATTGAGCTTATCCTGCATATAGCCTTTGAGAATGCCGTTTTCTATCAGCACGGTTTGCTCGGTGGGCGTGCCTTCATCGTCAATACTCAGCGAACCGCGTCGACCCGGCAAAGTGCCATCATCCACTACAGTGCACAAATCAGAAGCCACTCGTTCACCCACTCGACCACTAAAGGCCGACGTGCCTTTACGATTAAAGTCACCTTCAAGACCATGACCGATGGCTTCATGCAATAAAATACCAGGCCAGCCAGGACCTAACACCACCGTCATATTGCCTGCCGGTGCTTCACCGGCATCCAGATTTACCAGTGCTTGCCTGACCGCTTCCCGGCCATAATTCAACGCTCTATCCTGCTCAACAAAATACCTGTAATCACTGCGACCACCACCACCCATACTGCCTTGCTCGCGACGACCATTGGCTTGCACAATAACGGTGACATTCATGCGAACTAAAGGACGGATATCTGCCGCCAACGAACCATCTTGATTTGCGACCAAAATATTCTCATAGGTTGCCGCCAGACTGACGATGACTTCCTCAATTCGCGGATCCAATTTTCGGGTTTCGCTATCAACTGTTTTCAACAGGTCTATTTTTTCTTGATCGGCCAAGGATGGTAAAGGGTTAACCAGCGGATAATATTGCGGCCAGCCACTGGCTTTAACCACCTTCATTTGCGCCTGCTGACCTAAGCGGACAATAGACTTGACGTTATTTGCGGCTTCAAGCAATACCGGTAATTCAATGCGATCGCTATAGGCAAAGCCGGTTTTTTCTCCTGAAACGGCTCGCACCCCTGCCCCTTGTTCAATACTATGCGTGCCATCCTTGATAATCCCACTTTCCAGGACCCATGACTCGGAATGACTCGTCTGAAAATAAATATCTGCCGCATCTACCGATGCACTGAGCAGACAATTCATGATTTTTTCAATATCGTTGTCCTGTATACCGGTGGGTAGTAGAACGGCTTGTCTTGCAAGGTTGAGTATGTCCGTCATTAGAATTGGGTAGATGAATATGGAATAAACATGACATAAAAAAAGTAGGGCAAATTTAATCGCCCTACTTTACTTGTCAAGAATGGATGGTCATAGGTGATTAATCAGCCTTTAAATCATCATGTAAGGTGTCATAAAGATTTTTAAGCAACTCTCCAGATAGATCTGGACGTGTCTCGTTGTATCCGTCCTGGCTGGATGCGGTGCTTTCGGTATGCACTGCTGAAGCACTTACCACCACTTCATCACCATCTTGCTCAAGAGTCAGTGTGTAATTGGCATCTTTATGTGTAGCGACAGATCCGGACATCAGCCTGCTAAAAAAACCGCCGACTTTATAAGCCACATAATACAAGCCCTTGTTACGTTCATGATCAATGACATCAATGTCGCTTTGTTTTAAAGCCCGTCCCAATGCATCCCAGGACTGATCCAAAGACTGTCTTATCATTATTTGTGGAGGGTTCGATTCAGTTAAATACACAACCTCACCCAAGCCTTTCTTTTTCGGTTCACGATCCAGTGCCCCATCGTCATCAAAACGAGCTTCGCCCGGTTGCCTGGGAGAAACAACAATCGGCGGACGTTCAAGCGCTCTTAAATCTTTATAACGAGTATCTTCAGCACTACACGCAGCCAGAAGTAATCCGCTGAACACAAATAAATATTTAGATTTCATTGATGCTCACAATATTCGACGATGCGCTAATACCGGAAATGCGGAACGCACTTTTTCCAATCGTTCATGATCAAAATCGGCAATAACAAAACCGCTGCCGGTTTTATAACAATCCAGAATCACACCCCAAGGATCAATTATCATGCTGTGCCCAAACGTTTTACGACCATTGATATGAAACCCACCTTGATTAGGCGCAATCACATAACACAGATTTTCGACGGCGCGGGCTCTAAGCAATAATTCCCAATGCGCTGCACCGGTTTCAGCAGTAAAAGCGGAAGGAATAATCAACACATCCATGCCTTGATGACTCATCTTGCGAAAATATTCCGGAAAACGTAAGTCGTAACACACCGCTATACCTATGCGACCAAAAGGGGTGTTAATAACCAAGGGTTGCTCACCTTGCTCGATAGAACTCGACTCCCTGTAAACTTCAGCCGTGCCGGGTACATCAACATCAAACAAATGCATCTTGTCGTAACGGGCAACGCGATGGCCTTTATCGTCATAAACCAGACAAGCTGCGCGGACTTTATTGGGGTCGTTACCAAAAATTGGAATCGTGCCACCGACAACCCACACACCGTATTTTTTAGCCACATTGGCTAAAAAATCCTGAATAATGCCGGTGCCATAAATCTCCCCGGCTTTTATCTTGTCACGCTCATGCTCGCCCATCAGAGCAAAGTTTTCCGGTAAAGCCACCAGTTTGGCACCTGCGCGGGCGGCTTCTGCAATAAGCTTGTCCGCCTCCAGTAAATTGGCGCTGACATTTGGGCTTGATGCCATTTGTATGGCTGCACACTTTGTCATGTTATCTCTCTTGTTGTTTGTTTTTGGGTTGCATCCAGGAAAAGTCAGTTAGACCATTCCAAGTTTTTTGTAGCAGGCCGTCGTTTTCATGCAGCGGAATAATTTGGGCGTTTGCCCAAGCGCCTTTAACCAGATATTGGGAACCGAAGAAGAATCCTTCTTGATTCTTGCCGGTCAAGGTCTGCCCCACCAAGGCGGCTACTTTGCCCATAATTGTACCAGCAATGGGGACTGCATCAGCACTTTTGGGTGTGACATTCACTACATGTTCGCCGGTACGGTTGACTAAATCAGTCTCGCCGGTAATCGTAATTTTCGCCGGCACCGCATCCACTAATAAATCTTTGGTGACTGCCTTGCCGTTCAGTAATTCAAAATGACCATTAATGCTGTCAAAGCTCATGCCTTCTCCGTAGACATCACTGAAGTCCAGCTGTAAACGTTTGAGCCACTGCGCGACTGCCAACACACCCAGCACCCGCCCAAATCCCGGCTCTATACTTAAAATTCGACCATTTTTAAGGCTGATATCCACTTGACCTCGCAATTCTGCCAAGGCAAATTGATAAGGTGCGCTAGGCCAATTCAGCTTGAACTCCACATTGCCGCTAGCTTCGGCAAAATCCTTACTGATGCCCAATTGCGCAATGGTCTTGCTGGCATCCGGCATATCCACATGCCCCTGTAAACGCGTGGCCGAACGCTGCCCGCCCAAATCCTTCCAATCTCCTGTCATCAGCAATTTTTGACCCTTTCCGGAGATTTCAATATGCTTAAAACCAATGCCTCCGGTGATACGCTCCGTTTCTATGATTAACTGACCAAAATTTGCCGTTTGCCAGAAAGTGTGTTGACTCGTTAAGGTGAATAAGGGCATATCGATCGGCGACAAGCTAAGCACTTGTTCTTTGGCTACCGATTTAAGTTGTTTGAGAGCATTTAAATCAAGACTCGTCATGTCTAATTTAATCACTCCTTTTGCCAGATCAGCAGGCATCAGCATTTTGCCTTTGGCAACAGCGCTGTCAATAGTACCCGTCCAGTCTTGTCCCTGATGTTGCAGGGTCAAATCAAAACTGCCAATATCGGCTGACTTCCAAAGAGCATGATCAGTACGCAAGGCGATTTTTTTAATTTGCGCACCTGGTGAAGAGGCTTGTTGATTGCCTGCAATCACAGGAATCGACGGTTGTTGCAACAAACTAGCACCACTCAGCCATTCTTGTAATGACAAACGATCGCGGTTGATTTCCATAGACACCCCCGGCTCTTGATCGAATGCGGCCTTACCCTCACCCACTACTACATGACCCGAATATAAACTGTGGCGCTGACTGTCCAGCAACAACGCGGCTTTTAGTTGATTGTCATAGCGAAGCGTCAGTGGCAACATAGCCTTGCCTTCCATAC
>JABFRC010000279.1 GCA_013141375.1 Methylococcaceae bacterium
ATATAGGGATATTGTTTGGCGCCTTCACACTCGGCATTTGCCAGCAGGCCATTTGATGGATCGACCCAGGCGGTTTTAATATTATCAGGTGGTGTCAGGGTAACGGGTTGTGTGGAGATTTGACGCATCAGCGGTATCCAAACTTGTAATGCGCCGGTGGCACCGGTTAAACCTGCCGGTTTGTTGTCATCTCGTCCCACCCAAACCACGGCCAGAAAATCGCCCGTGTAGCCTGCAAACCAACTGTCTTTGGCATCGTTTGTGGTCCCGGTTTTACCTACCAGGCCGTAGTCACCAGGAAAGGTAGAGTAGGCCGATCGACCGGTGCCCTGATGCATGACTTCTTGAAGAATAGTGTTTGTAATGTATGTTGCCGCAGGATCAACGACTTGTCTGACAGTGAATGGATAACTTTGTAAACGCATGTTATCGGATGCGACGACTGCTCTAATGGCTTTGAGCGGCGTTAAAAAGCCATCACCTGCCAGGGTTTGATACATCTGTGTGACTTCCATCGGCGTCAGTTGCGCAGCGCCCAATAAAAATGACGGGAACAAGTCAACAGAGCGGTTGACGCCTAAATTTTTCAGCGTTTTGGCCGTTCTGGCGACACCGATATCCATGCCGACCCGCACGGTGGCATGATTGTAGGATTGCGCCAGCGCGGTGTGCAGACCAATAACGCCATGTTCTTGATGATCATAGTTTTCCGGTCGCCAATCGTTACCGTTGGTGCCTTTGACGAATACTGAAGCATCGCTGATCGGTGTGGTGATGGTGTATTTGTTCGGGTACTCAAGGGCTGTCAAATAAACCACGGGTTTGATCAGCGAGCCAATGGGGCGAACAGCATCGATGGCGCGGTTAAAGCCGGTATCGGAGCCGTCACGACCACTCATTAAGGCGACAATTTCGCCGCTATCACGACGAGTGACGACAACGGCTGTTTGCAGTTTTTCAGTTTTAGGCAGTTTCTCAAGCTGATCCAGCTTTTTATGGACAGTTTTTTCGAGAATATTCTGAGCGCGCGTATCCAGCGTGGTGAAAATCTTTAAACCTTCAGTGGTCAGATCTTCCTCGCGGTATTCCTGGCGTAATTGTCTTTTAACCAAGTCAAGAAAGCCGGGATAGCGATTGGAGGAGCGATGCGTGTTGGCGATGACAGCCAATGGCTTGGCTTTGGCTTCAGCGGCTTGCTTTGCGGTGATATAGCCCTCAGCTTCCATTTCTTCCAGCACCAAGTTGCGGCGTTGCAAGGCGCGATCTGGATAACGTCTTGGGTCATAATAAGAAGGGCCGCGAACTAATGACACCAACGAGGCGACATGTTCCAAGGGCAAGTCTTTTAAGCTGCTGCCAAAATAGAATTCGCTCGCCAAACCAAAGCCATGCACGGCACTGGCGCCATCCTGGCCCAAATATACTTCATTTAAATAGGCGCCGAGAATTTCATCCTTGCTGTAACGATATTCCAAAATCAAAGACATGAACACTTCATTCAGTTTGCGGGTGAAGCTTTTTTCTGAAGACAGATAAAAGTTTCTGGCTAATTGTTGGGTTAGCGTACTGCCGCCTTGAACGAGTCCGCCAGCCTGGACATTTGCCCACATGGCTCGAACAATACCTTTTAAAGAGATGCCGAAATGATTGTAAAAGTCTCTATCTTCTGACGCCAGCAAGCCTTTAATAAGCGCATCGGGGGCTTCTTCGAGCTTGATTAGAATGCGGTCTTCTTTGATGCTCGGATAGAGTGTGCCGATTTGTTCAGGATCCATCCGGACGATGGCAAGGTTTTTAGATGATGAGGCATCAATCAGATTTTCAATGCCTGATTCGTTAAAGCTTAGCTGGACTTTCGTGCTGGCTTGCTGTTGGTCCCAAAAGTCGAAATCACGGGTTTTGAGAGTAATCTGGCGACCTTGTCGATAATAGGTGCCTTCAGAAGACAGTTGCTGCTCTTCCCGATAATGTAAACCTTGCAGGAGCTCTTCAAATTGGTCGATTGGCAGGTTATAACCGGCATAGAGCTCAACCGGGCTGGCATAGACGCGGGCTGGAATTGACCAGCGTTTGCCTTCAAATTGTTTGCGGATGTTGTAATCCAGATAGCCTAGATAGCTCGCCAATACCAAAGCAAAGCCCACAAAGACGACCAAAACAGCTCCTTTAAACCATCTGAATCGGGTTGTGGTTTTTTTGGGTGGGATAGTGCGGCCGTATCTACCGGATATTCTTTTTCCGGAATCAGTCCTTTTAATTCTTTCTGCCATAACTTCTTGCTACGTTGGTAAACGGATAAATCGGTGCTCCCGAGCTTCAAGATATTATACAGAAATCGTGTTTTGGCACTGGGGAACAATCAAAATATCGAGCTGCGATGAATTTCAGCTGAATTCATCAGGATTGAGAGTTGCTAATGATTTCGCCGGGTAATGGCATAAGGTTGGCAAGAGGGAGCGTGTTGACATCCAACAGGTTGACACTCGGCTTGCCGAAAATATAGCCCTGGCCATAATTGATGCCGATTTCTCTAAGTATTTCAATGGTTTTTGGGGATTCTACAAATTCAGCGATGGTTTTTTTACCCATCTTTTTGGCAATTTGATGCATCGATCTGACCAATACACGGTCCGTTTCGTCGTTTGCCAGATTTTGAATGAACTGACCGTCGATCTTGACGTAATCGACCGGGAATTTTTTAAGATAATTGAACGAGCTATAGCCCGTGCCAAAATCATCCAGCGCAAAACGGCAGCCTAATGCGCGGATTTGATTAATCATTAGACTGGTTTGCTGAAATTATCAACTGCAGCCGTCTCGGTGATTTCGAAGGTGATGCGCTCGGCGCTTACC
>JABFRC010000045.1 GCA_013141375.1 Methylococcaceae bacterium
ACCGGTAAAAATCTTACGCTTTTTCTCACTCAAAACCCGCTCCTGGTTATTCCAGGCTACCATCTTAAATTATTGTCCGGTTTTCGGGGTCCACTTTACCGTGATCCAGACTGTTTCTAATCAAATGCACCAATGGATCGTTAATTAGCTCTACTACTGCCTTGTCAACTTCTGTGTTTTCACCCACTAACTTAAGGTTAATTTTCTTGTTTAATTTGCTGCTGATATCGTGAACCAGACGTGGAAATCGACTGAAAACAAAACTGATAGGCATCATGCGGATATTCATCACACTTTGTTGTAAATCCCGAGTATGTCTTTCCAGCTGGGCTAAACCTCTTTTCAGGAGAGCCACCTTGTCCATACTGAAATTTTCGCCCACTAACCCAAGCATAGACTGGGTAATCACAACCTCGCCAACCATGTTAATGAGCGCATCAATTTTTTCAGTATCCACACGAATCGAACTTGATGCTTTGGCAACCGTTTTTGTAGCATCCGCTTCCGGATCTTTCTTGGCTTCAGCTGCAGGTTTTTGATGAAGTTCAGGTATTTCAATGCTCACGGGATCTGCTTCTAAAGCTACAACGGGCTTAGGCGCCTCGACAACAGGTATCGGATTTACAATTTTAGGCTTGGTAAGCGCTTGCACCTCAAGTTCGCAATCACCTTCTACCCAACTGAAAATCTCCTTGATTTCATTACTAGAAACACTGCCTAAAAGTTTTAAATCCCATGACAAATTACATTCTTCGGGATCCAGTTCGTAAAATTTGGGGACATCTTGAATATTAACGTTGGCAGTTAACTCTCCCAATTCATTCAACTCTCTGAATAAGCGAACGGGGTCATTGCCTGTTTTTAATAAATCGAGATAGGGACAAAACGAAATTTTCCAGCCGGCCTCTGCGTCATCGGCCAGCTCTTCGACATCGGACTTTGCAGTCGGGGCAATAGCTACCGGCTGAGGAGCATGAACAGCTGGTGCCGCATCTGGAATAGCGTGGCCATTTAGAACGGCTTCTAAAGCGGATTTGTGCTGAGCTACGATTGACTCATTGACATCCGTTTCGTTTTGAATCGAAGTCAGCATTTCTCGCAGACAATCAACCGATCCCAGTAAAACATTGACAGCAGGTTGGGTGACTTGTCTTCGACCATCACGCATCTCATCAAGCAGGGTTTCCATGATGTGAGTGTACTCAGCAACAATGGTAAAACCAAAAGTGCCACTGCCCCCTTTAATGGAATGAGCGGCTCTAAAAATGGTGTTAATCACTTCTGCATCGACATCTCCGACATCAAGTGTTAACAACCCTGATTCCATAGCCTCCAGGCCTTCGAAGCATTCTTCAAAGAAAACTTGATGGAATTGTGACATATCAATAGACATAACTTTACCTGTTGTGTGTCCAAACGCATTTATTCTAGGCTAATAGAGCCAGCGGTTTTTATGGGGCAATTTAGAAACTTTTTTCTATTAGCCCTGATGTGTGTTCTGGCCGATTTAGGTGCTGGCAAGCCTGCAAAGCTCTGATTCAATACTATCCCTGTGCTTTTGAAGATTGTCTTGATCAACTGCTTGTTGATTTTGTAGCTGAGTAATAATGCCTCTAAGAAAATCAATAGCGCTAAACAAAATATCCTTTGTTTCCTGAGTGATTTTGACATCTCCAGCGTGCATGCTTTTCAAATGCTTTTCTAATGTATGAGCATAATTAGATGCTCCATCAAAACCAAACATTGCGCCACTGCCTTTAATAGTGTGCGCAGATCTATAAACCGTATTGAGCTTTTCTAGGTCAACATCTTCAAGATCTAAAGAAGATAACTCTGTTTCCATGAGATCAAGACATTCGAAACATTCTTCGAAAAAGACCTCATGAAACTGTGATAAATCAACTGACATATGAATTACCCTTGTAGTTAACGAAATTACCCGAGCACTTTCAACAACGTTTTTAACAACTGATCCGGGTTAAAAGGTTTAACCATCCAACCGGTAGCACCAGCCGCTTTACCTTCCATTTTTTTCTCCATACCTGATTCAGTAGTCAGCATCAGCATGGGAACAAACTTGTATTGTGGCAGTGCGCGCAAATCACGAATTAAGGTGATACCATCCTTATTTGGCATATTGACATCTGTCACGACACAATCGAACTGCCTGGCTTGTGCTTTTTGTAACGCATCAACGCCATCTTCTGCTTCTTCGACATCATACCCAGCCGCTCTAAGAGTAAATGAAACCATTTTTCTCATTGAAGCTGAGTCATCAACTGCAAGAATACTTGCCATTGCTTTCTCCATTAATTGCTAACATAAAGCTCTAAACCCTACAGGACTGCAGTTTCCTGCATCACGGGAGTGAGTATAGTTGAATATTTTTGTGTGCTGGTTTTCAAAACTAAAAAAATTCACTCGCTATTAGTTTCAAATAAAGCCCGCGTCCGGACTAAACAATCTTAGTCGATCCATTCATTTAGCTTAGGGAAAAGCGGCCTTGTAGATATCTGCCTACAAAGCCGCCTTGCCCTAAACACATTTAGGAAAGACCAATACTAATTTCGTACTGCAGTATTTTTATCTGCGAATTGATATTCAATAGTGCGAAAAACATCAGCAAACATATCTCCAGTCAATCGCTTGGTTTGAATGTTGTAGCGGCTGGTATGGTAAGAATCGATCAAAATGTGGCCAGCAGGCAACACATGCAGTTTATTATGTCCAAACGCCGCGCTGCTCAGTTTTAAACCGTAAGCTTTTATTACCGATTGATGAGCAATGGTTCCCAAAGCCAAAATCACCGAGTTTGCAGGCAAATTTGCTAATTCATTTGCAAGGAATTTATTACATTGATTAATTTCTGTGGTGGTAGGTTTATTTTCCGGCGGAAGACATTTAACCGCATTGGTAATTCTGCAGTTAATCAGCGTTAATCCATCGTCTCTTGAATCTGAAGTGGGCTTGTTACTGAAACCAAAATCATACAAGGTTTGATATAGCAGCAATCCGGCAAAGTCACCGGTAAAGGGCCGACCAGAAGCATTGGCACCGTGCATGCCAGGAGCAAGTCCGACAATCAACAATTGAGCGTTTTTATCACCAAAAGGGGCCACTGGGCGGGCATGATAGCCCGGATATTTATGTTTTACTGCGCATAAAAAATCATCAAGGCGTTCGCATCGCCGACAATCCTGATCGAATATTTTGAGTGAATCCATAGATTTTGAGGCTTGATTGATATCTGATTGTAACAACTGCAACTTTTTAGTTCGCGGCAGCTTTTTGATCGAGCTTTCTCGTTTACTGGCGGAACTTCGATCATGTCCTGTTTCCAGATAAACCAGCTCTTCTGGCTGTCGACCGCGAAAATACTTGGCACCTTGTTGAGTTTTATGTTGATGAAAGCGTCGCTCCACATCGTTTGTAATCCCGGTATAAAGCGATTGATCAGAACAAAGAAGTATATAAACGCTCCATTGATCAAGTGAATCCATTACACGGTTGTTCCAAAAAGAAAGCCTACGCCAGCCGTTAATGCCATCGCCAATGCTCCCCAAAAAGTAACTCGAGCTGCACCTTTAAAAAGACTGGATCCGCCGGCATAAGACGCCAACAGACCTAACAATGCCAGAAACACCAGCGATGCTGCAGACACCACTACGATCAACTCATTAACGGGGACAAACATCGCCAACAATAGCGGCAAAAAAGCCCCAATGGCAAAGGTCAAAGCCGAAGTAAATGCAGCCTGCATCGGCCTGGCAGTAACGGTCTCGGAAATTCCTAATTCATCTCGCGCATGCGCTCCAAGTGCATCGTGCTTCATAAGCTGTTCAGCAACTTGTTCAGCAAGCTGTGGCTCCACCCCTCGTGCAACGTAAATGGCTTGCAACTCATGAATCTCGTGCTGCTCATTTTCATCAAGCTCTCTGCGCTCTCGGTCCAAATCTGCACGCTCTGTATCAGATTGCGAACTGACTGAAACGTACTCACCAGCAGCCATTGACATTGCACCAGCAACCAATCCAGCAACACCAGTCAACAAAATGTTCTCATGTGTCGCATTAGAAGCCGCAATACCGACAATCAAGCTTGCGGTTGAAACTATTCCATCATTCGCACCGAGAACCGCAGCTCTTAGCCAGCCAATACGATGACTTCGATGCTTCTCGTCGTGGTGATTAAACATAATGACTCCATAGTTAAAGTTGATAACTGTTGAACGCCAGGCTGTTAGCGTTTAATTAATAATCTGTGAGGGTTTTCGGAGGAATGGCCGCTCTTAATGCATTTAATACGGCAAACACATCGATCACTTCCTGACTGATCGCTCCGGCAACCGGACTGAGGTAACCCAAACCGGCCATAACCATCCCGATGACACTTAACAACATCCCGCCGACAGCGCTTTGCAATGCGATTTTGCGCATCCGTGCACCGATATGAAAAAGCTCATCTACTTTTTGTAACGAACTGTCCATAATCACCGCATCCGCAGACTCACCGGTAATGTCACTGTTTTGCCCAAACGCGATACCAATCGTTGCAGCTGTTAAAGCGGGCGCATCATTGATGCCATCACCTAAAAACACTGTCTTGGCAGCCTGAGTCTCTTGACGAACCAACGCCAGCTTTTGCTCAGGGCTTTGGCTAAAATAAACATGTTCAATGCCCACCTGTTCGGCCAGATAACGAACTTCAGACTCTCGATCACCAGAAACCAGCATCACTCTGTCAAACAGATGACTCGGCTTGAGATGATTAATGAATGATGGGCTATCAGTGCGGACTTCATCCCTAAATTGCAGCGTTGCCGCATAATTGCCATCAATCAGTACCACACATTCTAATCCGCCGGAACTATCCGGCAGTTGCTCAGATTGTTGTAAATTTCGTTCAGTAAAGTTTTTGCGACTGGTGATTTGCACGCACTTACCCGCCACCTCCCCTTGCAAGCCTTCACCTGGCAATTCGGTAATATTAGCTACCGTCAATAAGGAGACGGATGCATTTTCAGCAGCCTTAATAATTGCACTTGATAGCGGGTGTTTTGAGTAGCGTTCCAAACTGGCAATTAATGCCAATATTTCGTTTTCACTATAAAGGGGATTGCAAATTAACGCTGTCAGATTGGGACGACCGTATGTCAGTGTGCCGGTCTTATCAAAAATAGCCGTTCGACAAGTGCCTATGGTTTCCAAAATGGCTGGGTTCTTGATGATGATTTCACGTCTGGCCGCGAGCGAAATTGAGCTGATGATGGTCACAGGAATCCCAATCAGCAAAGGACAAGGTGTAGCCACGACCAACACTGCCAGAAATCGAATCACATCGGCACTGTAAACCCATGCAGCAACGGCTATAGCCACTGCAAGCGGGGAATACAGGGCGCCCAATTGATCTCCCAATCTTCTAATATTCGGGCGATATTTTTCTGAAGTGCGCATCACATCCATAATTTTGGCGTAACGCGAATCAATCGAAAGCTTATCGGCACGAATAGTCAGGGCTGAATCACCATTGATCGCACCGGAAATTACCTGAGATCCCGTGGTCTTTGACATCAAATAAGGTTCGCCGGTGAGAAAAGACTCATCCATGGCACCGGCACCTTCAACCACAGTACCATCTACAGGACAGATTTCATGCGGGAGAATATACAAGATGTCGCCGATGACAACTTGGTCGGTGGTGATATCAATTAAGCTATCGGCGGATTTTCGATGCGCCACAGAGGGCATACGGCTTGCCAAAGCCTCAAGCACGGAAGAGGCTTTGCGCACTGCGTATAACTCCAGGACGGCGCCACCGGAAAGCATCATAACGACCAGACTGCCAGCCAGATACTCATTCAAAAGAAATGACGTGACTATCGCGATGCCAGCCAATAAATCAGCACCGAAATCCGCCTTTAAGAGCCTTCTGAACAATTGATAAAGCAGTGGAATACCACCAAAAAGCAATACCGTAAGCAACGGCAAATCGATAAGCGTAAAACTAAAAGCCGCATGCCCATCAATTAGTTTTTGAGAAGTTGTAGAGAAGTTTGTGTTTATTGAAAGAGTAAAACTCTGCCGCCCAATATCCAGAACATAATTAAGCAGCAGATAAGTAAAAACACCCAACAGACTTAAGGCGGCAATGCTGATCTCCAAATTGGAGGATGCTGTTTGTGGCGAATTGCTTGACTCATTCATAAGGCTTATTTGCGATAACTCAATTATTGTTTAAATTATCAGCCCGATTCTTATTGCTAGAAGAGATTGTTCCGGCTTGATTTTCTATTAACGACTATCAAAAACAATCGAAATAAATCCACCAATCATTGGCAGACTATCCGCCAACTACTCACAGTATTCATCAGCTAACCCGGCCGTCTCATGGACGAAAATGCTGTAAATTAAAACTATGGCGGGTAATTAAACACGAGTATACCGGGACTGAGCTATTGGCAACTCATCTTTTATATAAAGCCAATACCTGTTTAACGTAATTTTGTGTTTCAGGGTACGGAGGAATTGAATTATTGTATTTAACTACCGCGCCTTCACCTGCGTTATAAGCAGCCACTGCCAGATCAAGATTGGAATCAAACATTTCAAGCAAGAACTTTAAATAACGCGTTCCACCTTCTACATTCTGATCAGGATTATTCCTATCCGTTACGCCAAAGCGTTTGGCGGTATCTGGCATGAGTTGCATCAAGCCCACAGCACCAGCTGAAGAAATAGCATTGGCGTTGTATGCCGATTCGGTTTGGATAACGGCATGAACCAACTTGGGATCAACCTGATGCTTGACCGCTGTCTGGGCAATCAAATCGGCAAACTTCTGCCTGTTCCCGCTCATAAATGGCAAAGCCTTGTCATAGTTCAAGGCACGGGTGCGAATGATGCGCTTGTACAAACTGTGCTTAGGCTCATCGGTGTAATAAACACGCCCATCAGTATCAACAAACTTATAAATATCAGCTAACACCTCATCTGTTGCCAGTAAGGATAAAACAACCACTGCTATTTTCATCATATTTAGTACCCTATCATGTAGGCTTTACAACGACCAAACTCGCAGCTTTTACCGCTCTGCTTCTAGCTTCATCAATATTTTTCGCTGTCGCTAAAGCGACTCCCATACGCCGGTTCGTAAACGCCTCAGGCTTGGCAAATAAGCGAATCTCACTTTCCGGCACTGCCAGAGCTTGATCAACGCCATCATAAGTTACATTTTGACCATCAATATTCGCCAAAATCACCGCACTTGCCCCAATGTCATGGCTATTCGCATTAACTGGAAAGCCTAAAATCGCCCGGGCATGTAAATCGAACTCACTTTGCTTTTGCGTCACCAGTGTCACCAATCCCGTATCATGAGGCCGGGGACTAACTTCACTAAACCAAACGTAGTCGTCTTTGATAAATAACTCAACCCCAAACAGACCTAGACCACCAATCTCATTGGTGACTTTCAGCGCAATTTCTTGCGAAGCTTTTAATGCCGCGTCCGTCATGGCTTGCGGTTGCCAGCTTTCCCGGTAATCACCATTCTCTTGCCGATGACCGATAGGGTCGCAAAAATGGGTTTCAACTTTGCCGTGTTTATTTAAAGCCCGAACTGTAAGCAGGGTGATTTCAAAATCAAAATCAATTTTGGCCTCGACAATCACCTTGCCGGTGTCAACCCGACCGCTTGACTTAGCATAATCCCAGGCTTTTTTTAGCTGGTCTGCGCTTTTCACCATCGACTGGCCCTTGCCTGATGAAGACATGGTCGGCTTGATAAAGCACGGGTAACCAATGCCGGCATCAACGGCCGCTTCAAGTGCTTGGAATGTCTCGGCAAATGCATATTGGGACGTTGGAATACCCAACTGCTCGGCCGCTAACGTTCTAATCCCTTCCCTATTCATGGTGAGTTGAATAGCGCGGGCATTCGGCACGACCGTCGTCTTACCCAGCGCTTCTATTTCAACCAGGGCTTGCGTAGCGATAGCTTCAATTTCTGGAATAATAAAATGCGGTTGTTCAAGTTCAATCAGCTCTTTGACAGCACGGCTATCGGTCATATCAATCACATAACTGCGATGCGCTACCTGCTGGGCGGGTGCATTGCCATA
This sequence comes from Methylococcaceae bacterium, assembly GCA_013141375.1. GTDB lineage: Bacteria > Pseudomonadota > Gammaproteobacteria > Methylococcales > Methylomonadaceae > JABFRC01. The sequence goes on from JABFRC010000045.1 coordinate 8,120, forward strand.
TCTGTCTACAGCAATCACCTCAACACCAAAGCGTTGTAGGGCAATAGCCAGTTCCTTACCAAGCTCACCACTGCCAAGTAATAAAGCCTTGGTGGCTGACGCTGTTAGAGCGGTTCCTAATTTCATTTTGAATCTGCCAAGTAGTTGTCGATGTCTTCTTTAGAAAAACCAATTTTTTTCGCCACCCGGTCTGCGTGACTCACACGGGAAATCCCTTCAACCAGCTTATAGGTCGGTGCATCATTCGCGAACTCGACCTGCCTGGGCGAGCCTTTACGTTGTTTAACAAAAGCATCAACCAGTTGATGATTATGAGTGATCAGAATGGTGCTATTGCCCTTTCGGTAGAAACCGTCGAGTACATTAGTTGAGGATTCCATTTTTTCTTCGAACGTCGTGCCTTCGGACATTTCATCAAGCACCACAAGGCTTTTGGCGGTCGCAGCCAAAAATATTTGCTTGGTTCGTTTTAATTCAGTGCCATATCGACCTTCGCCATCGTCCAAATGACTAATTTCCGGGGCTTGGTAAAAAATTCTATCGGCGACAGTTAGCGTGGCCGACTTGGCGGGTACATAACAACCGATTTGCGCCAGCAATTGAATCTGGGTAATGGTTTTGCAAAATGCCGTTTTACCGCCGCTATTGGGCCCGGTTATCAGCACCAGTTTTTCTTCTTGAAGATCAAAATCATTGCCGACATAGTCTTGATTTAATTGGCCTAATACCGGGTTGACGGCATCCACAAGATTGATGCAATGGTGCTCAGCCTCAATCAAGGACGGTAAAACCGTAGCATGTCCAAAGCTGTCAGAAAATTTAAGAAATGATAACAACTCATCCAATTGCCCCAACGCATCCAATATTTCCGCCACATCGTCTGATTGTTTGAATTCATTACGCAACGGAATGATGCAGCTATCTCGATCAAAACCGCCGATGATGGGGAAGTAAATTAATAACAAGGGGACGACAAAAATTGAAAAGGTAGGTATCGCTTCAACAGATACCTTAAAAACATCACCAGGGAAAAAATGTGCGGCAGCCCAGATTAAGGCAAAAAACGAGCTAATCAATAGCGGCTTAAAAAGGCTTGGCTTAAAGATGATGGCCGGAGAAAAGGCACCTTTGCGTTCTTGTTTAGAGCGGATGCCCTGCTCAGTAATATACACAGGACCTTCCATCAGAGAATAAGATCGACTGTTCGCGTAGGCTTTGATTTTATCGAAAATGCTTTTTAAATAGGCACTTTGGGGTTCTTTCGTGGCATTAATCTCATCAACCAATTCAAGCAGAAATCGAGTGCCGCGTTTGAACTGCAAATACCCATAGCCTTCAATTTCGTGCTCTTCTTTTGCCGTACCCAAGGCACCCAAAAACTCGCCAAACAGCAGCAGATAAAAACTTTTTTCCTGCGTTTCAGCGTTAGCAACAATACGTTCGATGCTGTCTTTTAACGCTTTATTGTTGCGAAGCTCGGTAACCGCCTGTTGGCGCGCTTCGCATTCTGAAAGTGAAGCTGGCGGTTGGGTCAGTGTTCTAAATAAAACTGCCTTACCGATAGTAGTTGATGCTTGATTAATCGTCTCAAAAAGCTCGTCAACTTCAATCGTATTGAAACCACCTTGATCAATGACGCCTTCGCCAGTTGGCAATGGCTTACTGGCTTTGATATCCGGCCAAGAGCGCTCTTGCCAGAGTTGTAGAAGAGTTTGCAGCATCACACGCCCTTATATCGAGTAGACCGAAAACAACAATCCCTGTAAACCATTGGTTTTTTTACCGATCGCCCCAAGCAGCAACCGGCATTGTGACTTATCGATTGATCAGATTAAGAAACTCTGAACGCGTACTGATATCTTTGCGAAAAATCCCTTTCATACTTGAGGTCGTCATCACTGAATTCTGCTTTTCCACGCCACGCATCATCATGCATAAATGCTTAGCTTCAATGACCACTGCAACGCCTCTGGCATTGGTTGCCTGCTCAATGGCATCTGCAATTTGACGAGTCAGCACTTCCTGAATTTGCAATCGACGGGCATACATGTCAATCACCCGAGCGACTTTAGACAAGCCTAACACTTTGCCATTCGGCAAATAACCGACATGGCATTTGCCGATAAACGGCAACAAGTGGTGCTCGCATAATGAGTACAACTCAATATCCTTGACGATAACCATGTCTTCAGTATCGGCAGTGAAAATAGCGCCATTAAGCACTTCTTCCAAGGTTTTTTCGTAGCCGTTATTTAAAAATTTAAACGCTTTGGCGGCACGTTTTGGCGTATCCAACAGGCCTTCACGCGTTATATCTTCACCGATTGCTTCGATGATTTTGGCAAAATGCTCTTCCATAGTTTCACTTCTGGTCATAAAAATGGTTGAGCAGTATAACTCATTGAGCTGTGAATCTTAACGCTTCCAAGATCACATTTTCATCGGCTCCCGGTTTGTGAGCATGCTCACTGATATACCTGCGCCAACCTCGCGCACCGGGTGCGCCATGAAAGAGCCCCAGCACATGTCGGGAGATACTATTTAGCCGCACTCCGGCTTGCAATTGCGTTTGGATATAGGGGATTAATAACTCCACCACCTCTTCCCGGGTCACTCTATTCAAGTCGTCCGCAAACAGGCGACTGTCAACATCGGCCAAAATATAAGGATTGTGATAAACCTCTCGACCTAACATGACACCATCAACCAGCGATAAATTTTCTTCTGCTTGCTCCAACGTTGTCAGTCCGCCATTCAGAATAAACACCAACTGGGGAAAATCTTTTTTAAGCTGGTAAACCACATCGTAACGTAACGGCGGAACATCACGATTTTGCTTGGGCGATAAGCCGCTCAGCCAAGCTTTTCGGGCATGTACGATAAAGGTTTGACAGCCGACATTTGCCACTGTGCTGATAAAGTCAACCAGTTCTTCATAAGAATCTTTATCATCAATACCAATTCGCGATTTAACAGTTACAGGAATACTCACCGCCTGTTGCATCGCGGCAATACCATCAGCAACCAACTGGGGTTCAGCCATTAAACAGGCGCCAAATCGACCATTTTGGACTCGATCGGAAGGGCAGCCGACATTCAAATTTACCTCGTCATAACCGGCATCGGCGACCATCTTTGCACACAACGCTAATTCTCGCGGATTACTGCCACCCAATTGAAAAGCCACCGGATGTTCAGAGTTATCAAACGCCAAAAAACGCTTATGATCGCCATGAATCAATGCCCCGGTTGTCACCATCTCGGTATACAACAATGCCCGTTTTGACAGCAGTCGATAGAAATACCGGCAGTGCTGATCAGTCCAGTCCAGCATGGGTGCTACGCAAAAAGTATGCGGAGATATATAACTTTTTTTATTGATTGTAGTTGGCATATTTTCGGATATTTATTGAACTTTCAGGCTATTTTTAGACGATATGAGACGAATTTTACGCACTCATCACAACGTCTACTTTAGCCATTTAGTCAAATCTTAGCCAGATTGCTAAAGACTAATGCGCTGGAAAGATATTAGAAAATTTCGATAATACTCTGAAAATCCCAGCTATTTATTTCAAAAAAAGCCGGAGAGGAATCATGGCCGAAAAACCAAAGCCATGCTTCTTATAAAAGCGCTGCGCCGGTTCATTCGCCTGATCTGTAAGTAAGGTAATGCGTTTGCAGCCGTTTAATCTCGCCAAATAAATGGCCTGCTCCAAGAGCTGAGAGCCCACTCCTGCGCAGCGCACATCGGGAGATACAATCATATCTTCCAGCAATGCAACTTGCTCGCCAAAGGCCGTCGATATTGTATAAAGAAGGTTAAGCATGCCGACAATTCGGCCGTTTTGCCGGGCGACCAAAATTATTCCAACCTCCGGATTGCCGATGATACGGGCCAAACCACGGCATTGTGCGTCGTGATCAGGCTTAAAATCGGCCTCTTGAGTAAACAAGATAGCCAGTAATTCGCACAGAGCGGGGATGTCGGATGAGGTTGCAGAGGTAATTTTCATAGTTTGGGGACTGGATTTTTAAATGTTTGACGGCAAAAGCCTACGATATTGGCTGCCACAAATCCAAACAAGCAATTACTGTAACTGCCCGGCCAAAAGTATGAGTGGGTGCGCTACTCGAACCGAATCAGAACTTAAAAAAACAGCGCACCCAAAATTACTGCTTACCACCAGATCGGCCTGAGCAGCGCCGATGGCTTGCCGTTTCAGCTCGCGTAATTGCCCGGAATTGTCGGGATGAGTCAGCATGTAACTGCCCCCTGCCCCGCAACAAACTTGGTTATCAGCCAAAGGGGTAATGCTTATGGTGGAGATTTTTTGCAGCAGCGCATATACCGATTGTTGATTTTTAAGAATGTTACGCTGACTGCATGGCTCATGTACTGCGACATTCAGCGTGGAGTCCATCAACTGTAAATCATCCGGCCAATGCTTGAGCAAAAAATCGTATATGTCCTGTAAGCGCTGCTTAAACAGCTCTGCGGCTGCGTCGTCGTCAGCTTGATATTCGCTTAACATCGCACCACAACCACTGGCTGTATGCAGCACAGCATCGACATCCAAAGCGTTAAAGACCGCAATATTGTTATTGATTAAACCCACTGCAGATTGGCCGTTATGCTGATGAATCGCGCCGCAGCAGCCTTGTTGCGGCGGCACCAGCACCTCATAACCTATCGCATTGAGCAATTTGATTGCCGCCAACAAGGTGTCACGATCAAAATGTTCGGCGATACAACCCGTGAATAATGCGACCCGGCCACGCATCGCCGCTCTGGCAGAATAACTGGTGGCCAATGCCTGTAATGCTGGATTACCAACTAAAGCTTCGGCCTCAGCCAACCCCAGTTTTTTCAGCAAGCCAATACGTCGTAACGGTTTTTGCAAACCTGACTTCAGATAAATTGCCAATAAAGGCATTAACCGCCTTCGCCAGCTCTTGTTTTCAATCAGTTTAAATGCAAGTTTCGCAAGACTTCCCGGCTCGGCCTGAAATTGGGCTCGAGCCAAATCGAACAATTGCCCGTATGCCATCCGGCTTGGACAAACGGTTTCGCAAGCCCGGCATTGCGTACAGTTATCCAGATGATGCCGTTCGTCATCACTAATCGGCAGATTTTCAACCAGCACTTTGCTAATGGTACGAATACGCCGACGCGGCGTTTCTTCGTCGATTTGGAATAAGCGAAAAGTCGGGCAACTGCTTACACATTGGCCGCAACGCATGCATTCGCCGGCTTCAGGAATATAGGGGCCCGTTTGCTCGCTTGCATCAACAGCTTGGTCATACTCCATGTCCATGAATTCAAACACTTCAACCTTCCATCATCTTGACGTAGGCACGACGCAATAATTCCATTTCCGCCGGCGGTCTGCCGCGCAATTCCGGCAATGTTCTTAATTTGAGATCACGGCTTTGCAGCAATTTATGAGGCGGATCAAGCAGTTTGAAGCGCGCCATGTAGACGGTAATAATGCCGCCTGGGGTATCGATTTGTTCAGCAAATCCGGCTTCGGCATGCAGCAGGTCGTTATCCAACTGCAATTGTTGATTGATGGCATTGACCAGCATGGACGGGTGAATAGTGACTTTGCTCTCTTCAAATTCTTCCTGCTCTAATGCGCTGGATAATAGCGGCAAGGGTTCCGGAAAGCAGATACTGCCGTTACTGTGCTGGGCAAACAGCGTAAGGGCACTGATGTCGCCTTTGTAAAAAAGCAGCAAACGATGATTTTGGAATACGTTACTGTGCGGCATAGTTATTAAAAGTTAGGTTGTGAGTAACTGTCCCAAAGCGGTTTATAACTGCTATCTAAGCGGGACAAACGCTTGTTCGCTTGCTCCAGTAACGGATATTTTGGAAAGCGATTGCTGTGACCGGCGGCGTACCAACTTTCCATTTCAATGGTGAGTCGGGTTTTCTCGGCTGCGCAATCGGCAATTTGCTGTTTCAGCCAACTCATACTGGTCGAGGGCGTCAGATCAGCGATGCGGTAGCGTAAGCCTTGATTGAAGATTCTGACTCCACCACCTTGAGCGGCCGTGTGATAC
>JABFRC010000296.1 GCA_013141375.1 Methylococcaceae bacterium
GCGCCGGTGTCGGTAACTTTAAAATATCTGACTTTGATGACTTTGAACTGGCAAATTTTAATCGTCAGTACGGAGCAACAATGTCGTCTATCGGTAGACCAAAAATGGATGTGATGACTGAGTTAGGTCTGGATATTAATCCCGATGCTACCTTTGATTCTTTTGGTAAAGGTATAAATGAAAATAATCTGGATGAATTTTTAAAAGGTGTTGATGTGTTGGTTGACGCAGTCGAGTTTTTTGAAATCAAGGTACATCAAATGCTCATAAATGCCTGTATGAAACGAGGAATACCTGCGATATTCGGAGTGCCACTGGGATTTGGGGTGGGTATGTTGGTATACACGCCAAAAGGTATGACTTTTGATAAATATTTTGATATTGATTACAACGCCCCCTCGGAGCAGCAAGTACTTAAGATGTCTTTAGGTTGTGCGCCGGCCGGGTTTCATTTGAAATATGTTGATCCTTCTTCGGTGGATTTAAGTAAACGAAAAGCTCCAAGTATTATTGCTGGATGTAAGCTTGCAACTGGCATGGTCGTAACCCAAACGATTCTCGCAATTTTGCACCCCAATGAGCTGAAAGGGTTGCCTCATTATACTTGCTATGACATTCGCTTAAATCGCTTAAAAAAAGGTTATTTGTGGATGGGTAATCGAAATCCGTTGCAAAAAGTCAAATTTAAAATTGCAAGAAAGCTGCTTGGCATTTGATTGCTTATGTCATGTTTATTAGCCCGGAAAATGTAGTAGCCAAGGAAGCATTCTACTTGGCTACTTTTTAAGGTGACTATTTGCTGACTGTTAAATTCATTAGATCAGGGTTTTCGAGCTATCAAATGGAAGGTATTGCCTTTAATGTAACTATCAACGATTTCAAATTGGTTGTTCTTGAATTGTGCTTGGGTTTCTTCAAGATTACAGGTGCGTGCCAGAATCCCCTTTCTGAAGCAAAAGTTGTTTACCTTCGTTGCTATAGCTTTTCTAATGTAACCCCCTTGCGGGGCTAACAAAACGTCGACATAAAGATTTGCGCCCGGCTTCATTACCCTGAATAATTCTTTTAATACTTTTTCTGGTTCTGGAAAGGCATGGAACGAATGGGCAATGTTGACAGAATCAAAATATGCGTCCGGAAAATCAATCTTGGATAGGTCGGCCTGAATTAAATGGATGTTTTTTTTATTACGAAATAACTTTTTCGCTCCATTCAGCATGCTTTCGGCATAGTCTATTCCAACAATCTCATCCGGAATTGTTCTCCCTTTTAGTCTTTGTGTGATCAGTGTCAATGCCAAAAATGTCCCGGAACCTATCGCGGCTTCAAGGTGACGATTTCCAAGGTTTCTTGCAAAAAATGACAAGTGATTTCCAATAAATACCTGATAAGTACCCATCAAGATAAAAAAGCCCCTGATGTCATACCACCATGATGGATCGCGATAAGCATCAGCTCCTTTTGCTTTGGCATCGGGATGTTTTGTATTTGATTGTGTGTGCTTAGTAGTCATTTGCAGGAGTCTCGTTTAGGTGGTTATGGCGTCTATAACTTATAGTCCAAATTCATGCGATGGAAATATCCAAATCTGAATAGATAATTAAGTTGGGTAACTAAGACAGGTAAAAGTAATTCGCAAAGTGTCAGATTTTTTTACAGTGTTCAAACAGACAGATTTTTCTGAATTTGATTGGATATGGGTAAAATTTATTATTTATATCAGTTTGTTATGTAATTTATTAATTAATTCTTGGCGATTCTCAAGATTGGGTTCAGGCATAACTGTAAAGGAAATAATTTAAAAATTGGCTGAATTTTTAAGAAAGTGTCAGGTTTTTTTACAATTAGTCACATAGGAATGGCTGTTAAGCTAGTGATAATTTTTTAACTTGTTGATAATTAATGGGTATTAAATATTGGCATGGTGTCTGCTAAAGTCTTAATAGACGCTGTTGTCTGAATCGCGACATATCATTCTGGAGAACTATCATGAAATTTAATAAAAAATTACTTGCTTTTGCAATTGCCGCAGGCCTTTCTGCCTTTAGCACGACTTCATCGGCTATCGTGTTTCCTGACTTTCAGGTGCAGGAAGGAGTAGTTCCTGGCTCAGCTGGCAATCTCTTTACTGGGGATAAAATCACAGGTAATTACGTCGAAGTCGTTACCTTTGGAGCAGGGACATTTGATGTGTCGATTAAATGGCAGGCAGGACAATTTATAGGAAATAATGGTGTAGATCCTGTAAACACTCAACTTGGGGCTCCTACTATTTTAAATGTTGGTTATGGCCTTTACGGGTTGTACCAAGCAAGTGGTACATTTACTTCTGGGCTATCCACAACATTTAACTTTAATCCAGGTGGTTCATTAAGCTTATTTGTTGATGCTCTTCAAGACACTGCTTTGACTGCACCGGCTCTGGGATCAAGTCCTTGGACAACTGCCAATAATGCTGATGACCTGTTAATTGGGACTGGTGTCCCAGTTAGTGGAGCCGGATTGCTGGATCCGTCTTTATCTACTTGTACGACTACGGGTACTGGCACTATTAATTGCGGAAGTTTTGGGACCACCTCGTCTTTTGCACTGACTGCTTTTGGGGCAACCTATTTTGTAAGCCCAGTGCCATTTTATAATGTTGTGTTTAATTCTGGACAGCTGAATAACTTCACTGTTTCTGGTACTCAAACAATTAATGGTTCTTTAGATGCTGTTTTTGGTACTAATGTACCTGAGCCAGCAAGCTTGGCGCTAATTGGTGTCGGTTTGTTAGGTTTTGGATTGCGTCGTTTTAATAAAGTATAATTTTTAGTAAATATCTGGAATAAAAGCCCGGATGCTTTAGAAG
>JABFRC010000044.1 GCA_013141375.1 Methylococcaceae bacterium
GTACTGAAAATGTTTTTGGTCAGTCCTTTAATGAAACACTGATACATCAACTCATTACTCGTTTTTTAGCAGGTAGAAGAGCTGGAACTAAGGCTCAAAAAACACGTTCTGAAGTAAGTGGCGGTGGGGCTAAGCCTTGGCGCCAAAAGGGAACAGGAAGAGCAAGATCCGGTACAACCAGAAGCCCGGTTTGGCGCACTGGTGGTGTTGCATTTGCAGCTAAACCACGTGACTATGAACAAAAGCTAAATAAAAAAATGTTCAGAGTAGGATTGCGTTCAATTTTGTCTGAATTAATTAGGCAAGAACGGCTTTTGATAGTTGAGTCTTTAGAACTTGGGACAAATAAGACAAAAGATTTAGTTTCAAAATTGAGTTTCATACAGGCTAAGCGAATATTGATTGTTGTGAAGGATGTAGATGAAAATCTTGCTTTGGCTTCAAGGAATTTAATTAATGTTGAAGTTTGTGAGGCAAGTAATTTAAATCCAGTCTTATTGCTTTGGGCTGATAAAACTATTTTAACTAACGAGGCATTGGTTAAAGTTGAGGAGCATTTAGCATGAGCATAAACCAATATAATTTAGCTGGAATAATAGCTGCTCCTGTGGTTTCTGAAAAAAGTACAATCGCTGCTGAGAATAATAAAACCTTTGTATTTAAAGTAAATAGTACTGCTAATAAAGCTAATATCAAAAACTCAGTTGAGCTGATGTTTGGTGTTAAAGTTGACACGGTGCATGTTCTTAATGTCAAAGGAAAAATTAAGAAATCAGGTAGAACTATTGGCAAAAGATCTGACTGGAAAAAAGCTTACGTCAAATTAAAAGCAGGATTTGATATTGAGTACGTAGGTTCGTAAATAAACAATCATTGGTAATTGGAAACATTAAATATGTCAATTGTTAAGTCAAAGCCAACGTCTCCAGGTTCTCGATTTGTTGTTCGAGTAAAATGTGAAGATCTTCATACTGGTAGGCCTTATGCACCTTTGTTAGCGAAGCTCTCAAAGAGTGGTGGCAGAAATAATAACGGAAGAATTACAACACGCCACATTGGTGGAGGGCATAAACAACACTATAGGATTATTGATTTTAAAAGGAATAAAATTGATATCCCTGCAGTAGTTGAGCGTTTGGAATATGATCCAAATCGTACAGCAAATATTGCCTTAGTTTTATATAAAGATGGTGAAAGACGATACATAATTGCACCTAAAGGTCTCGTTGTCGGTCAAGAAGTAATTTCTTCTGAGTCTGTTCCTGTAAAGACTGGGAATTGTATGCCGCTAAGAAATATTCCTCTTGGAACCGTTGTTCATTGTGTAGAACTTCAGCCTGGTAAGGGTGCTCAATTGGCAAGAAGCGCAGGATCAAATGTGCAGCTTGTTGCTAGGGATGGAGCTCACGCAACTATAAGGTTGCGTTCTGGTGAAATGCGAAAAGTTTTTTCTGACTGTAAAGCTGTAATTGGTGAGGTATCAAACTCTGAACACAATCTTACTTCACTTGGTAAGGCGGGTGCTAAAAGATGGTTAGGTGTTAGGCCTACTGTTAGAGGGGTTGTAATGAATCCTGTTGATCATCCACACGGTGGCGGTGAGGGGCGAACATCTGGAGGGCGGCATCCTGTTACTCCTTGGGGTATCCCAACTAAGGGGTATAAAACTAGAAAAAATAAACGCACTGATAATATGATTGTCAGACGTCGTAAGCAAAAATAGTTAGGAGTTAATGTGCCTCGTTCAATTAAAAAAGGTCCTTTTATTGATCATCATCTTTTGAAAAAAGTAGATGATGCAAACTTAGCAAATTCAAGAAAACCAATCAAGACGTGGTCTAGAAGATCAGTTATTATTCCTGATATGCTTGGTTTGACTTTAGCTGTACATAATGGACGAATTCATATCCCTGTTTTAATTTCAGAAAACATGGTTGGACATAAGTTAGGTGAATTCGCGCCAACACGAACTTATAAAGGTCATGTTGCTGATAAAAAATCAGGAAGGTAAATGGTATGGAAATTACAGCTAGGTTACAAAATGCACCACTATCTGCACAAAAAGCAAGATTGGTTGGTGATCAGATAAGAAATCAGCCCGTTGAAAATGCATTAAATACTTTGAAATTCAGCTCAAAAAAGGCGGCTTCAATCATTAAGAAATTATTGGAGTCGGCTATTGCTAATGCAGAACATAATAATGGGGTAGATATCGATGATCTTGTGGTTTCAACTTTCTTTGTTAATGAGGGTGTTACCATGAAAAGATTTAAGGCAAGAGCTAAAGGAAGAGCAAATCATATTCTCAAAAGAACTTGCCATATAACAATTAAAGTTAGTGAATTCAATTAGGGGTAGATAATGGGTCAGAAAGTTCATCCAATTGGGATTCGTCTCGGTATTGTAAAAGATTGGAATTCTCGTTGGTACGCAAGCTCACAAGATTATCCCTCTTTTTTGCATCAAGACTTGGTTGTTAGAGAGTATATAAAAAAGAAACTTTCTCATGCATCTGTTAGTCACATTCAAATTAATAGGCCTGCAAATAATGCACATATAACAATACACACCGCAAGACCAGGCATTGTTATTGGAAAAAAAGGTGAAGATATTGATATTTTAAGGCAAGAGATCGCAAAAATAATAGGTGTGCCTGTACAGTTAAATGTTGAAGAAATCAGGAAGCCAGAGCTTGATGCTCTTCTTGTTGCGGAAAGTATTGCCCAACAGTTGGAAAAGAGGATTATGTACAGAAGAGCGATGAAACGTGCTGTTACTAATACAATGCGCCTTGGTGCCGAGGGTATCAAAATAAACGTAGGTGGTCGATTAAATGGTGCTGAAATTGCTAGAAGTGAATGGTATAGAGAGGGGCGTGTACCATTGCATACGCTAAGAGCTGACATAGATTACGCCACAGCTGAAGCGCATACAACATACGGTATAATTGGTATTAAAGTATGGATTTTTAAAGGCGAAATTTTCGATATGGATGCCCATTTGGCATCTGTTAATTCTGAATCAAAGAAATAGTTGAAGGGACAAAGACAATGCTTCAACCTAAGCGTACAAAATTTAGAAAGCAACATAAAGGTAGAAATAACGGTATTGCCGTTAAAGGTTCTTCTGTTAGTTTTGGTGAATTTGGTTTAAAATCTGTGAGTCGTGGCCGTTTGACTGCAAGACAAATTGAATCAGCTAGGCGTGCAATAACTAGGCATGTTAAACGCGGAGGGAAATTATGGATACGAGTTTTTCCTGATAAGCCAATTACAAAAAAGCCTTTAGAAGTTCGTATGGGTAAGGGTAAAGGTAGTGTAGAATACTGGGTTGCACAGATTAGACCTGGCACCATGTTATACGAAATTCAGGGTGTGTCTGAAGAAATTGCAAGAGAAGCATTCGCTCTAGCTTCTGCAAAGCTTCCATTGAAAACACTTTTCACATCACGGACAATAATGTAATGAAAGCTAGTGAATTGCGCGTAAAATCAACTGAAGAACTTAATTCAATATTAGTAGAGTTATCTCGCGAACATTTTAATTTGCGTATACAGAAATCTACTGGTCAATTATTGAGAAATGATCTTATAAAAAAGACAAAACGTAATGTTGCTAGGGTTTTTACTGTGTTAACAGAAAAAGCGGGAATCTAAATGGTTGAGAATTCAGATAAAGTAAGAACAATCACAGGTAGTGTTGTTAGTAATAAGATGGAAAAAACAATAACTGTGCTTGTTGAGCGGGTTGTAAAACATCCCGTCTATGGTAAGTACATAAAAAGATCAACTAAGTTACTTGCGCATGACGAAGGGAATGCTTGCAACGAAGGTGATATTGTAACAATTACTTCTTGTAGGCCTTTGTCAAAAAACAAAGCTTTTACGCTTGTGGATATATTAGTATCTGTTGGCGAGAAATAAATAACTTAATAAATATATTTAGGACTAAATTATGATACAGATGCAATCAAACCTTGATGTAGCTGATAATAGTGGAGCTAAAAGGGTAATGTGTATCAAAGTGCTTGGTGGATCTCATAGAAGATACGCAGGAATTGGTGACATAATAAAAGTAAGTATAAAAGATGCAATACCACGTGGAAGAGTGAAAAAAGGTGAGGTTTATAATGCCTTGGTTGTTAGAACTCGTAAGGGTGTGCGTCGCTCCGATGGATCTTTAATTAGATTCGATGGTAATGCAGCGGTAATTTTAAATAATAACTTGCAACCTCTTGGAACCAGAATATTTGGTCCAGTTACGCGTGAATTAAGAGGGGAAAGATTTATGAAAATTATTTCTTTGGCCCCAGAAGTTCTATAGGTTAACTAATGAATAAAATTAAAAAAGGTGACGAGGTAATAGTTCGTACCGGTAAAGATAAAGGTAAAATTGGTAGAATAATCAAAGTGGTTTCTGAGGGCAAGGTTCTCGTAGATGGCATTAACCTAGTTAAAAAAACGGTAAAGGCTAATCCTAACAATGGTACAAATGGCGGTATTGAATCTAAAGAAATGCCAATTCATGTTTCAAACGTAGGTATTTATAACCCTTCTGTGAAACGCGCTGATAAAGTTGGCTTTAAAACACTTGAAAATGGTATCAAGGTTAGGTTTTTTAAGTCCACTAATGACGTATTGGATGTTTAGGATAAATAGATCATGGCTAGATTAAAAAGTTATTATAAAGAAAAAGTACTGCCTGCATTAATTGAACAATTCGAATATAAATCTGTTATGCAGGCACCTAAGTTATTAAAGATAACTTTAAACATGGGTGTTGGTGGTGCAGTTGCTGATAAAAAAGTGTTACAAAACGCTTTAAGTGATCTAGAGAAGATATCTGGGCAAAAGCCTGTTGTAACACTAGCTAGAAAATCAATAGCAGGATTTAAAATTCGTGACGATATGCCGATTGGTTGTAAAGTTACATTAAGGAGTGAACGGATGTATGAATTCCTGGATAGATTAATTAGTATATCTATACCAAGAATACGTGATTTTCGTGGCTTAAGTACAAAGAGTTTCGATGGACGTGGTAATTATTCATTAGGTATAAAAGAACAGATTATATTTCCTGAGATCGACTATGATAAAATCGATGTTTTAAGGGGGCTTGATATAACTATAACTACTACAGCTCAAACTAATGATGAAGGTTTAGCTTTATTAAAGCAGTTTAACTTTCCTTTTAAAAGCTAACGAGATAAAGTAATGGCGAAAAAATCAATGATTGCGCGTGAGACAAAGCGTATCAAATTAGTTAAAAAATTAGCTAATAAACGCGCTACATTAAAAGATTTAATAAGAAATACAAATGCATCTTTCGAAGATAAAGAAAAGGCGTCTGTTCAGCTACAAAAGCTACCTAGGGATTCTAGCAAATCTCGTGTACGTAACAGATGTAATCTAACTGGTAGACCCCATGGGTATTATCGTAAGTTTGGTTTGAGTCGAAATAAGCTTAGAGAAGCAACTATGCGAGGCGATGTGCCTGGTGTCGTTAAAGCCAGTTGGTAATAATTCTGGAATATACCTGGAGATTTATTGAATGAGTATGACAGATCCGATAGCAGATATGCTAACTCGTATTAGGAACGGGCAATCTGCTGGAAAAAAATGCGTTACAATGCCATCATCTAAAATTAAAATTGCAATTGCAAATGTACTTAAAGATGAAGGTTATATTACAGATTTTAGTATAGATCAATTAGAAACATTTAGCGATTTGCGTATAGACCTAAAATATTACAAGGGTGCAGCTGTAATTGAAAATATAAAAAGGATAAGTCGTCCTGGTTTGCGTGTCTACCGATCAAAAGATGCATTACCAAAAGTCTTGGGTGGGCTGGGTATTGCAATAATTTCAACTTCTAATGGCGTTATGACTGATAGAGCGGCTTGTTCTAAAGGTTTTGGTGGCGAAGTTATTTGCACTGTTTGTTAAAAGGTTTAATTTTATGTCGAGAATTGCAAAGTCGCTTATTTCTGTGCCAAAAGGGGTGGGAGTAACTATAGATGGAAAAAATATTAGCATCAAAGGGCAATATGGCAGTTTGTCATACGTTCTTAATAGTTTTGCTGATATTGAACAAATAGATGATACTTTAAAAGTTATATGGGATAGTACGAGTAAAGTAGCTACATCGCAGGCCGGAACTGCTAGGGCCTTAATAAATAATATGGTACATGGTGTTTCAGTAGGTTTTGAGCAAAAGCTGACATTAATTGGTGTTGGGTACAGGGCGCAAGCTAAAGATTCTATTTTGAGTCTTTCTCTTGGTTACTCTCATCCAATTGAATTCTTGGTTCCTATTGGCATCACAATTGAAACACCAGTACAAACTGAAATTCTAATTAAAGGTATAGATAAGCAATTAGTTGGTCAAGTTGCTGCTGATATACGTGGCTTTAGACCGCCAGAGCCATATAAAGGTAAAGGTGTTAGATACTTTGCTGAAAATGTTGCAAGAAAAGAAGCTAAAAAGAAATAGGTAAAAAAATGCAAAAAAAATTAGCAAGGTTAAAGAGGGCTCTTAGATTAAGGAGCAAGATAAAAAAACAAGGAATAAATAGATTATCTATTCATAAAACATCTCAGCATATTTATGCTCAAATTATCTCCGGGGATGGCAAGGTTACATTGGCTAGTGCTGCTACAACACAGAACCAAATTAAGAGCAATGTACCAAATACAAGCAACATCAATGCTGCCGCAGAAGTTGGAAAATTAATTGCACAAAACGCTATTGCTGCAGGTGTCAGTGAGGTCGCATTTGATCGATCTGGTTTTAAATATCACGGTCGTGTAAAAGCTTTAGCTGATGCTGCTCGTGAAGCTGGTTTGAAATTTTAGGAGAATTCAATGGCTAATGTTCCTGCTCAAGGAAGTCAAGATGGTTTGCAAGAGAAGCTGGTTAATGTAAGGCGTGTTGCTAAAGTTGTTAAGGGTGGTAGAGTTTTTGGTTTTACTGCGCTTACAGTTGTTGGTGATGGCGAAGGTAGGGTTGGGTATGGGGTTAGTAAGGCAAGAGAAGTGCCAATTGCTATACAAAAGTCTTTAGAGCAAGCCAGAAAAAACATGAAGAAAGTATATCTAAAGGGAGATACTTTACAATACCCCATCATAAATACTACTGGTGCTGCTAAAATATTTATGCAGCCAGCATCAGAAGGTACTGGTATAATAGCCGGAGGTGCTATGAGGGCTGTCTTTGAGGTTGTTGGCGTGCATAATGTGCTTGCTAAGTGCATAGGTACAAATAATCCGATCAATGTTGTGCGTGCAACTAT
The DNA here is from genome assembly GCA_013141375.1 of Methylococcaceae bacterium. GTDB lineage: Bacteria > Pseudomonadota > Gammaproteobacteria > Methylococcales > Methylomonadaceae > JABFRC01. The sequence goes on from JABFRC010000044.1 coordinate 7,292, forward strand.
TAACGGATTGGTTGAAATGAAAAATGTTGAGCAAATTGCAGCTAAACGTGGTTTGTCAGTTGATAAGGTAATTGGTTAGTTTATATGACTGCATTGAAAATAAATATAACTTTAGTTAAAAGCAAATATGGTCGTTTACCTGTTCATAAAGATTGTTTGAGAGGTCTTGGTCTGAAGAAAATTAATCAAACAGTTCAGCTAATTGATACTAAAGAAGTGCGTGGATTGATTAATAAAATTTCATATTTGCTCAAGGTTGAGGTTGCTTAATGTATTTAAATACCATTGAACCGGCTATCGGTTCTAGGAAATCTAAAAAAAGAGTTGGAAGAGGAATTGGTTCGACACTTGGAAAGACATGTGGAAGAGGACATAAAGGTCAGAAAGCAAGATCTGGTGGTTTCCATAAAGTAGGTTTTGAAGGTGGTCAAATGCCACTGCAGCGTAGACTTCCTAAAATTGGATTTAACTCTTTATCTGCCCGCTTCACTTCAGAAGTTAGATTGGGTGAGTTGCAAAAATTTGGAGCTTCAACAATAGATTTAAACTTATTAATCTCCTCTGGGGTGGTGCCTGTTTTCACCAAGAACGTAAAGATTATTAAGTCAGGTCTTTTGTCTAATGCGGTTGTGATTAAAGGCCTTAAAGTCACATTGGGTGCATTGGCTGAAATAACTGCTCAAGGTGGCAAGGTAGAGGTTTAAGTGGCAAGTTCTTTAAGTTCCGTAAATAATAAAACTGATTCCTTTGCAGAGTTAAAGTCCAGATTGTTATTTGTTTTAGGAGCTCTTGTTGTCTATAGGGTTGGTGCGCATATACCTGTCCCAGGGATAGATCCGAAGGCTCTTGCTGTTATGTTTGAGCAGCAAAGTGGTTCTATCCTAGATATGTTTAACATGTTCTCAGGTGGCGCTCTTATGCGCTTAAGTTTGTTTGCTTTAGGTATAATGCCCTATATCTCAGCTTCTATTATTATGCAGTTAATGACTGTTGTTGTTCCTGCAATGGAGCAAATTAAAAAAGAAGGTGAGTCAGGCCGTAAACGAATTTCACAATATACTAGATATGGTACAGTCGTTTTAGCAACCTTTCAGGCTATCGGAATTTCAGTTGCTCTTCAAAATCAAACGGCTGGGGGGTTATCCGTTGTTCTAAATCCTGGTATTGGATTCATTATTATCACGGCAATAACTTTGGTAGCCGGCACTATTTTTCTTATGTGGTTGGGTGAGCAAGTAACTGAAAGAGGTATTGGTAACGGTATTTCCTTAATTATTTTTGCAGGTATTGTTTCGGGATTGCCAAAAGCTGTTGGTGGAACCCTAGAGTTAGCTAGAACTGGTGAAATGAGTGCTGGTTTGATTGTTTTATTATTTGCTCTTTCTATTTCTGTTACAGGATTGGTTGTTTTTGTTGAAAGAGGACAAAGAAGAATTTTAATAAGCTATCCCAAAAGACAGCAAGGACGTAAGATGTATGCAGGTCAAAGTAGTTTTTTGCCCCTTAAGCTCAATATGGCTGGCGTTATACCTCCAATATTTGCGTCAAGTATTATTCTATTTCCTGCTACTATCGCTGGATGGTTTGGTAATTCTGATGGTTTTTATTGGCTTCAGGATATAGCAACACTATTGTCCCCCGGGCAACCTATCTACGTGCTCTTATATGCCGCTGCTATTGTATTCTTTTGTTTTTTTTATACTGCTTTAGTATTTAATTCAAAAGAAACAGCTGAGAATTTAAAGAAGTCTGGAGCTTTTTTGCCGGGTGTAAGGCCTGGTGCTCAAACTAGCGTATATATTGATAAGGTTATGACAAGACTTACATTGATAGGTGCTTTTTATATAACGTTAGTTTGTCTTTTGCCTGAATTTTTGATCGTTTATTGGAATGTTCCATTCTATTTTGGTGGGACCTCATTGTTAATTATAGTCGTTGTTGTTATGGATTTTATTTCTCAAATGCAAACGCATATTATGACTCATCAATATGATGGGTTAATGAAAAAAGCAAATTTGAAGAAATGATAACAACATTATTATTTAATTGGAGTAATACATTGTGAAAGTTAGAGCTTCTGTAAAAGCAATCTGTAGAAAATGTAAGATTGTTAAAAGAAATGGAATTGTTAGAGTAATTTGCGAAGATGGAAGGCATAAACAACGTCAGGGGTGAAAAATAATTACATCTCCGATATGTATCTGTTTAAATTAGAGGATTGTTAAGATGGCACGTATTGCCGGGATAAATGTACCAGACCATAAGCATTCTGTAATAGCACTAACTGCTATTTATGGTGTTGGTCGGAAATCAGCTGCTGATATTTGTGAAGCAATTAATATTGCTCCATCGGTAAAAATTAAAGAATTAACTGAGCAGCAGTTAGAGTCAATTAGAGATATTATTTCTAAAATGACTGTAGAAGGGGATCTTCGTCGTGAAGTCTCTATGAATATAAAACGTCTTATGGATTTAGGTTGTTATCGTGGAATAAGACATCGTCGTGGATTACCTCTTCGTGGGCAAAGAACAAGAACAAATGCTCGTACTAGAAAAGGTCCGCGTAAGCCAATTCGGAAGTAAGTTTTTAATCATGAGTAAATAAGTGATGGCAAATCAGAACAGGTCAAGAAAACGTATAAAAAAAGAAGTGGCAGACGGAATAGTGCATGTTCATGCATCTTTCAATAATACAATAGTAACTATTACAGACAGAAAAGGTAATGCTCTGTCATGGGCTACATCTGGTGGTTCTGGTTTTCGAGGTTCAAGAAAAAGCACTCCATTTGCTGCGCAAGTTGCTGCTGAAAAGGCAGGCTTAGTTGCTCAGGAATTTGGAATGAAAAATCTTGATGTTTTAATTAAAGGGCCTGGTCCTGGAAGAGAATCAGCAGTTCGTTCTTTAAGTAATTTGGGTTTTAAAATTACAAATATTATTGACGTAACACCTATACCTCATAATGGATGTCGTCCTCCAAAGAAGCGAAGAGTTTAATGTAGTGCGAAAAGAATACGGAGAAAATTAGAATGGCAAGATATACCGGACCAACCTGTAAGTTAAGTCGAAGAGAAGGTACCGATTTATTTCTTAAAAGTAGAGGTAAGTCACTTGAAGGTAAATGTAAATTAGATCAAAAACCTGGTCAGCACGGTGCAAAGAGAGGAAGAAGCTCTGATTACGCCTTACAGTTACGTGCTAAACAAAGATTGAGAAGAATATACGGAATTTTAGAAAAGCAGTTTAGAAATTATTATAAAACTGCTGACTTAAAAAAAGGAGCAACTGGTGAAAATCTACTTTCTTTGCTTGAATCAAGATTAGATAACGTTGTGTACAGAATGGGTTTCGCATCTACTCGTGCTGAGGCTAGACAATTGGTTAGTCATAAATCAATTAAGGTCAATGAAGCATTAATTAATGTGCCATCTTATCAAGTTTCAGTTGGTGATGTGGTTTCACTAAGAGAAAAGTCAAAAAAGCAACAACGTGTTATTGATGCTTTGGCTGTTACTGAACAGTATGGATTCCCAAATTGGGTAGAAGTAAATGTAAAGGACTTTTCGGGTAAATATTTATCATTGCCTGACCGTGTGGATTTAGGTAGCGATATTAATGAACAATTAGTTGTTGAACTCTATTCAAAATAATAGCTTGTAGGTATATAAATGCAGAATTCTATTTCTGGCTTATTAAAGCCTCGATTAGTTGAGGTCGTTAGTAAGAACTCTAATCACGCTAAAGTTATTATTGAACCATTTGAACGTGGTTTTGGGCATTCCATTGGTAATGCGCTTCGTCGCGTCTTGCTATCTGCGATACCTGGTTGCGCTGTAACTGATGTTGAGATCGAAGGTGTTCTACATGAATACACTACGATTGAGGGTGTTCAAGAAGATGTAATTGATATTCTTTTAAATCTAAAGAAACTATCTATTCGTTTACATTCAAGAGACGAAGTCCAATTGATCTTATCTAAAATAGGTGCGGGCCCTGTTTATGCATCTGATATTCAGATTCCCCATGATGTTGATATTGTGAATCCTGATTTAGTTTTAGCTAATATTACACAAAATGGCTCATTAAATATTCGAATTACCGTTAAACGTGGTCGTGGTTATGAGCCTGTTTCTTCGAGAAAACCAAGTCATGATGTTTCTTCAGCTGTTGGCACTTTAAAACTTGATGCTGCTTATAGTCCAGTAGTTAAGGTTGCGTATTATGTTGAAAGTACCCGAGTTGAACAGCGAACAGACTTGGATAAACTTATCATTGATCTTGAAACCAATGGCACAGTAGATCCAGAAGAAACTATTAAGTTAGCGGCTACGATTTTACATGATCAATTATCTGTCTTTGTTGATTTTGAACGTGTCGCAGAGGTTGATATTGATGAATTATCAACTATTGAAGAGAAGTTTGATCCTGTTTTACTTCGCCCAGTCGACGATTTAGAACTTACTGTACGATCTGCGAATTGTCTTAAAGCTGAGAATATATTTTATATTGGTGATTTGATTCAACGTACTGAGGTAGAACTTTTAAAAACTCCCAACCTTGGTAAGAAATCGTTAACAGAAATAAAAGATATTTTAGCGCTTAAAGGTCTCTCGCTAGGAATGAAACTCGATAAATGGCCACCTGATAATCTTATTGATCAATCTAGTGTCTCAAGTAATTAGTTAAGGTTAATATTTATGAATCATCGTAAGTCTGGTAGAAAGTTTAATATCAATAGCAGTCATCGTGATGCTCTTTTTAGTAACATGGTTACTTCTTTAATCACTCATGAACTTATAAAAACTACCCTCCCTAAAGCTAAAGAATTGAGGAGGTTTGCTGAGCCTCTAATTACTCTATCAAAGGTTGATAATGTTGCAAAACGAAGAATCGCATTTTCTCGATTGAGGGATCGTGCAGCAGTAACAAAACTATTTAATGATCTGGGGCCACGTTACAAAGATCGCCAAGGTGGCTATTTACGTATCATGAAATGTGGATATCGACCAGGTGATCAGGCTCCTATGGCTTATGTTGAGTTAGTTGATAGACCTAATTAAAATATTTTTAAAATAGACCGATTTTTATATTTAAATGTTGGTCTATTTTTATTTTTATCAATTCTATGGACAGAATATTCCTATTTTAAACAAGAATGTTTATATTCGTTTTTTTAAGCTGTATATTTTACATTTGGTAAGTTAAAAACCAAAAAACGAACTGAAAATTAAACACTTACTCGTCTATTCGAACTGCTTCCATTGCTATCGAAATGTATCTGGCTAAGCTAACTAAATTTGTTGATAATTCTTTTTTTAAAGCGGTAACTGTCACTTCAATCTAGGTGTCACGTCATTTTATTTTTTCAAAAATTTAAGGAATATTAGTTCCCTTAATTCAATAATTTCTTTTTGTTCATTTTTCTTTTCACTAGTACCTAACTTCAGAAATACAATCCATAAGCTATGAAAGCACATGTTTGCGGATATATGTCTATAGTAACGGTTTTGTTAAGTTCTCATAAAATAATACGATGATAACCAGGATTGGTTGATTCAGCATCTCAGTTGTCTTGAATTTCCTACGTTTGAGTAAACTACGACTCAAAATGCCTAACCAGATTTCCACCTAGTTCAGCCATTAACAATGTGTTGGCGTTTACACAATACGGATGCGATCTTGTGTTTTTTTAAGAATGCGTTGCGCGAAGCCTTAGATTCTTAAAATTCCGGAGTCGGGTTGACGGTTAGCTCCACTGGCCCCAATTCGTGAATCAGAGCCATACATTCACGCTAGTAAGATCTGTTTTTGTTATCCCACCGGTACAAACTACCTGGTTAATCAGTCGATGAATCAGTAGCCCAACTATTTTTGTTGCGCAGCGGTTAAATCGAAAAGTTAACTTTTCTAGATCAGTAATTTATATGCCTTTAAATTACTGATGTTACGCACTCAGTTGTTGTAATTCGGCAAAACTGGCATCTTTTGCCTATGTTCTGTTGACGTTTTGCCACTTTGCTAGAATTTGCCGTTTTGGCAGGCATGAACAGAATAGAGCTCAGTGATGGCGAATGGTTACGATTACTTCCCATAGTAAAGAAATTGCCGAGAATTCATGTCGGCTTAGCCGACACCTGTAGACGCTTTATTAGTGCGGCCTTGTGGATATTACGTTCGGGGGCGCAGTGGCGAGTGTTACCGGCAGCTCATGGTAAATGGAACAGCGTTTTTCGCGGTGGTGCGCCACGGGCGCCTGGGAGAAACTGCTGGTTCATTTTACTAAACCCGCTGATTTACAAGATGTGTCCATGGATGGCTCAGTGATTAGAGCCCATGCCTGCGTGGCTGGCGCTGCACACAGTAACGCAGAGGATGAAGCGCTTGGGCGTTGCAAAGGCGGGTTTAGTTGTAAGATTCACGCACTGTGTGATGGCTTGGGTCTACCGATTAAATTCATATTAACCGTCGGCCAAGATGCAGAGTGTTGTTTAGCGATACCTTTGCTGGAAAACGTTAAGGCCTTGGCCGTTTTGGCAGACAAAGGCTATGACACCAATGCCTTGCGCGAGTGGCTAAAAGAACAAGGAATAAAAGCCGTTATTCCTCCAAAATCGAACCGAAAAGAACAGATTGAGTGTGACTATCACCATTATTAAGAGCGGCATGCCATCGAATGCCTGTTTGGCAAGCTCAAACACTACCGCAGGATTGCCACGCGTTATGAGAAAAAGGCTATCAATTACATGGGGA
>JABFRC010000362.1 GCA_013141375.1 Methylococcaceae bacterium
GACTTCCTGCAATACCGTTTTGCCGTCGCGAATCATTTTGTCATCTGGCGGCTCCAAAAACGGGAAGTCTTCGATGTCGCCCAGATTTAATGCCGTCATTTGTAAAATAACCGCCGATAAATTGGTGCGCATGATTTCCGGCTCGGTGAACTCCGGTCTGGCTAGATAATCGTCATGCGAATACAGACGAATACAAATACCTTCTGCGACACGACCACAGCGCCCTGCCCGTTGATTGGCGCTTGATTGTGAGATGCGCTCTATCGGCAAGCGCTGAATTTTGCTGCGATGACTGTAACGGCTGATACGCGCATGGCCGGTATCGATCACGCAACGAATACCCGGCACCGTCAATGAGGTTTCGGCAACGTTGGTCGCCAACACAATGCGAATCTTGCCGCCTTTGGGATTGAATACACGTTCCTGCTCGCTGACGCTGAGTTTGGAATACAGCGGCAAAATATCGTACAGGCTGGGACGATGCTTTTTTAACGAATCAGTGGTTTCCCGGATTTCCCGCTCACCGCTTAAAAAAATCAGAATATCGCCGCGTAAATCCCGGTAAAGCTCATCAACAGCATCGAGAATGGCGTTTTGAAGGTCGTCGGTGGTTTCATCTTCTTCCTCGTCGTCTTTTAACTCAAGAGGCCGATAACGCAGGTCAACTGGATAGGTTCGCCCGGAGACTTCAATGATCGGTGCTCCGGCAACTGCTCCCTGCGTTGCTCTACCTCCTGCATCCCTGCAGTCGTTATTGAAATGATTCGAAAAACGTTCTGTATCAATAGTCGCCGAAGTCACAATCAGCTTTAAATCCGGCCGTTTAGGCAGCAGCCATTTCATGTAGCCCAGCAAGAAATCGATGTTCAAACTGCGCTCATGCGCTTCATCGATGATGATGGTGTCGTACTGGCTTAAGTAAGGATCATGTTGTGATTCGGCCAGCAGGATACCATCGGTCATCAGCTTAACCAGTGACTCCGAATGGGTTTTATCGTTAAAACGAATTTTATAACCGACCGACTTGCCCATTGGTTCGCCCAATTCCTCCGCGATACGATCGGCAACAGTACGCGCGGCAATGCGTCGCGGTTGAGTGTGGCCGATAAACCCGGCACCGCCACGGCCGATAGATAAACAAATCTTCGGTAATTGCGTGGTTTTACCCGAACCGGTCTCGCCACAAACGATGACTACCTGATTATCTTTAATCAGCTGGGCGATGTCGTCTTTTTTGCCAGTGACCGGTAAATCCGGAAAACTCAGCGCTGGTATACTGGCCAAACGCTGATTTCTGCCTGCGATCGACTTTTCAAAGCGCCGGGTTAGCTGGGCTAATGAATCGGTCGTGTCCTTGCCTTTTTTATGATCAGCTCTGCATCGATCGAGTTGCTGTCTTAATCGGTGTTTGTCTTGGCTTAAACAAGCAGTTAATTGCTCAGCGAGGTGTTTGATGCGTTCAGGTGTGGACATTACGACAATTTAAATGTGAGTATTTTTGTTGCTGTGCCGGCTAAGCGCCAGTCTAAAAATGATGCAAGTATGCACGATCGATAAACGGAAAAAGAACGTTAACTAAAGTTCCACTATACGGTTTTGGTCGAAGTCTTTGACCATTTTTTTTCCAAGATATCCGCGAGGATTACACAGTATACGAGCACCGGCGATTCGATAATCTGCTCGACTATGGACATGCCCATGAAACCAGGCAGTGATTTCGTATTCATGTAACAAGTGCCGCAAATCATTACAGTACGCCAGTTTTTTTAGTGACGCTGGCGAATCTTTCCAGCTCCAGGGCGAAGGGGCATGATGAGTGACAACGATGGTTTTACCGTTGAAAGGTTGAGCTAGCTCTTGTTCCAACCAGGTTCTGGAGTAGCGATGCAATTGGGTAAACTTGTTAATGTCGAAAGGCTTGTCTGCATATGAGATTTTTTTGAAATCATTTAAAGTTAAACTCAACGCTTCCGCCTTATCTTCACCGTCAGCAAACAAATCAGTCCATAAGGTGCAACCAAGAAAACGCACGCCCTGGAATACAAACGTCTTATTTTCGAGAAATTGAATCGAGCTATCTCGGCATTGGTCACTGAGTGAAGTCAGCGTTTCCAAATAGGAATGTTTATAAAATTCATGATTGCCGGCAACGTAAATCACTGGTTTTTTCAATGATTTAAGCCAACTAATCCCTTGATCGTGTACACCTATATCACCCGCTGCAATAATAATATCAGCATCATTGTCAGGTGCTTGCAATTCGCCAAACTCCAAATGGATGTCGGAAAAATAATTTATCCTCACTCTTCGCTCTACTCAGTAAATTCTATGGCGTATAATTTGCCGGTATTCTATCCAGATAACAGTTACCTTTTCCAAAAATAATTCACCTATGTCTATCAGCCTTAGAAAAATCACCCATCAAGTATTAGTCGGCAACGTAAAAGTCGGCGGCGGCGCGCCTATCGTAGTGCAGTCAATGACCAATACGGATACTGCCAATATTTCTGCCACAGTTAAACAGGTAATGGAACTATCCACCGCCGGTTCTGAAATTGTCCGTATCACCGTTAATTCAGAAGAAGCGGCGGCAGCTGTGGCCGAAATCCGTAACCAGTTGGACCAAAAAGGGTTTAGCGTTCCTTTGGTTGGCGACTTCCATTTTAACGGCCATAAGTTGCTGGAAAAATATCCTGATTGTGCCCAGGCTTTGAGTAAATACCGCATCAATCCAGGCAATGTCGGTCGCGGTAAAAGCCGGGATCCACAATTCCAGCAAATGATTGAATTTGCCGTGCAATACAAAAAGCCTGTGCGTATCGGCGTTAACGGCGGCAGTCTCGATCAAGCCGTATTGACTCGATTGCTGGATGAAAATAGAAATAAACCAACACCAGAGCCCTTGGCCGCTGTCACCCGTAAAGCCATTGTTTTATCGGCATTGGAAAGTGCTGCCAAGGCCCAAGAATTGGGTTTAGCGAAAGACAAAATCATCTTGTCTTGCAAAATCAGCAACGTGCAGGAGCTGATCAGCATTTACCAAGATCTTTCCAGCCAATGCGATTACGCGCTGCACTTGGGTTTGACCGAAGCTGGCATGGGTTCCAAAGGCATCGTATCTTCAGCGGCGGCATTGTCGGTATTAATGCAGCAAGGCATCGGCGACACCATTCGTATTTCATTGACACCTGAGCCTGGCTCATCCAGAACCCAGGAAGTGATTGTCGGCCAAGAGATTCTTCAAACCATGGGTTTTAGATCATTTACCCCGATGGTTATTTCCTGCCCAGGCTGCGGTCGCACTACCAGTGATTATTTCCAAAAACTGGCGATGGATATTCAAACCTATTTACGTGATCAAATGCCGGTCTGGCGCAGCCAATACCCAGGTGTTGAAACTATGGAAGTCGCGGTAATGGGCTGTGTTGTAAATGGTCCTGGCGAAAGCAAGTCTGCCAATATCGGCATCAGTCTGCCCGGCACCGGTGAAACGCCTGTTGCCCCCGTTTATGAAGATGGAGAAAAAACGGTGACACTTAAAGGCGATAGAATCGCTGAAGAATTTCAGGAAATCGTTCAGCGTTACATTGAGTCGCATTACCGACCGCAATAAATTATTCAGCCAGCGCCATTAATAATGACGCTGGCTTTTTCCTGCCGCCCTTGATCAACCCCGAAAGCGCCTCACGACTAGGAATTAAAAATTATCTAACAGCTGTTATTTGCTGATATCCAAACTCCTGTTATACCTTAGACACCACAGCTAACTATCTCTGTCCCCCATGGCCGATACCCCGTCTTCATCAAAAAAACCACTAATCATTGCTGGCCTGGCCTTTGTCATCATGGGGTCTATTGCTGCGGGTGTTATTTTTTATTTACAGGAACATCGACTAGAAGTATCCAGGGCTCGCGTGGAAGACCATATCGGCGTCCATACGCATGCCTTATCAAGCAGTATTGATCACGCCATGTCAGCCACTTTTGCCTTGGCAGCTATCGTCAAACAAGATCAAGGTAAAGCGTCCAATTTTGAATCAGTTGCCCAACAAATGCTGCCACTTTATCCAGGTGTATCGGAATTGGCGTTGGCACCCAACGGTATAATTGAGCAAATTGTGCCGCGCATTGGCAACGAGAAGGTACTTGGTCTCAATCTACTGACACATCCGCAACAAAGTAGAGATGCCTTAAAGGCTCGCGACAGTGGCCAATTGACCTTAGCCGGCCCCATCAATTTGATACAAGGCGGTATAGGCCTTGTCGGACGACTACCCATTTTCTTAAACGAAAAAACAGAACAACCCATTTTTTGGGGATTTGCGATTGTCGTCGTGCATTTTCCAGAAGCCTTGGAGCCTGCGCATTTCAGCCACCTGACTGAGCGCGGCTACGATTACAAACTATGGCGAACAGTTCCTGGTTCTGATGATATTCAAATCATTGCCGAATCATCAGCGGAAAGCCTGATTGATCCGGTGTCTGAAATAGTCAACATTCCCAATAGTAATTGGGTTTTAAGCGTGGCACCCAAGGCTGGCTGGAGTGACCCGGTCCCCCAGACAATAAATAGTTTATCTGGCGTACTATTCAGCCTGTTAATAGCTTATCTCGCTAAGCTGTTGACCGACATCCACATTCGTAAACAGACACTGGAATCCTTGGTCGTTGAACGCACCGCGGAAATCCAATCCGCCTGGAATCAGCTGGAAGCGACTATCGAAGTGATTCCGGATTTGTTTTGGCTTAAAGACACCGATGGCTACTATCTAAGTTGTAATCGGCAATTTGAGCTATTAACCGGTGTGCCTAAAAATCAGATTATCGGCAAAACTGACTACGACTTGTTTCCAGAGTCTATTGCTGATTTTTTTCGAGCAAACGATCGCGAAGCACTAAAAATAGGCCTGTCGCGCACCAACGAAGAGGAACTTACGTTTGCCTCTGATGGTCGATATGGCTTGTTTGAAACCACCAAAACTCCCTTACTTGACAAACATGGCAAACAAATCGGCGTTCTGGGCATAGGCCGCGATATTACCGAACGCAGACAAAATGACATCCAGCGACAGCTGCTGGCGAATCGATTAACCGCCTTGATTGAAGCCATACCAGATGCGATTTTTTATAAAGATGGCAAAGGCCGATGGCTGATCACGAATGATTTTGCCAAACAATTATTTAAGCTGCAGGGAGTCGACTGGCTCAATAAAACTGACCGGCAACTGGCTGAACAGCGACCTGAATTTTCAGCATTCCATGAAGCCTGCGTTCGTGATGATGAAACCACCTGGCAACATGGCTCATTACAAATCTTTGAAGAAAAAATGCTTGATGAAAATGGTCAGCAACATTTCTTTGATGTCCGCAAGATGCCTATTTTTAATCACGAAGGTGAACGCGAAGGTTTGGTCATTTTAGGTCGGGACATTACCGAAGCCAAGCTCCAGGAACGCCATTTAAAACTGGCCGCCAAAGTCTTCGAACAAAGCAGTGAAGGATTTTTGATTACCAACGCTGAAAATCGCATTGTCTTGGTCAATAAAGCCTTTACTGATATTAGTGGCTATTCAGAAACAGAAGTCATCGGCAATACCCCCCATTTGTTTTCTTCAGATAAACAGGATGATACCTTCTATCGAAAAATGTGGTCAGACATCAATGAAAATGGCAGATGGCAGGGAGAAATTTGGAACCGCCGTAAAAATGGCGAAATTTATCCGGAGCTGCTTAACATCAGTTCGGTTCTTAACGATGAAGGACAACTGACCCATTATGTGGCCGTGTTTTCAGACATTTCTTCACTGAAAGCTTCTGAAGCTCAATTGGAATATCTCGCACATCATGACCCACTGACCACACTTCCCAATCGATTGATGCTATTCGAGCGTCTTGGCCATGGCATTGAAATCAGCAAACGAGAAGGCAAACAAATGGCTTTGCTGATGCTCGACTTAGACCGCTTCAAGGATGTCAATGATAGCTATGGTCATTTGGCTGGCGACCAACTTCTTCAACAAGTTGCCAGTCGCTTGCATTTAAGACTACGCGAAGCAGATACAGTGGCCAGATTGGGCGGCGACGAATTTACCGTGTTACTGGAAGATATCAGTCATAAAGAAGACGCAGCCCGTGTCGCTGAAAATATTATTACCGATCTGAGCGCCGCTTATTTATTGCCTGGCAGCGGCGAGGCCAGAATTGGCGTCAGTATCGGCATCAGTCTTTATCCGGAACATGGCGGCACGCCGGAAACCTTGTTGCAACAAGCAGACACCGCTTTGTATCTTGCCAAATCTCAAGGCCGTGGCCGTTATGCCTATTTTTCCGACGAACTCACATTAATTGCCAGAGAACGCATGGATATTGAGGCGCGTTTACGCCGCGCACTGAAAAACAACGAGTTACGAGTCTATTTTCAGCCCCAAGTTGATATTGCCAGCGATAAAATTGTTGGCGCAGAAGCCTTGGTGCGCTGGCAAGATCCTGAACATGGCTTGGTGCCACCCAATCGATTTATACCGATCGCCGAAGAAACCGGCTTAATCATTGCGATAGGCGATTGGGTATTGCACGAAACCTGCCGCCAAGGCAAAGAATGGCTGGATGCAGGCTTACCCTGCATTACCCTGGCCGTGAATGTCTCTCCACACCAATTTGGCCAAAGCGACATCAAAGCCATAGTCGCCCGAACACTTGAAGCAACTGGATTTCCAGCCCAACTTCTTGAACTTGAACTAACAGAAAGTGGCTTGATGGAGCGACAGGAAAAAGCTGTGACCATTTTGAATGCCTTGCGTGACCTGGGAATTCATCTAGCCATCGACGACTTCGGTACCGGATATTCTTCCTTGGCTTACCTTAAACGCTTCCCCTTAGATGTATTGAAAATTGACAAGACCTTTATCGACGACATCCCTCATCAACAAGATGACATGGAAATTGCCGCCACCATTATTGCGATGGGTCATACACTGGGCTTTAAAGTGCTGGCTGAAGGCGTGGAAACAGTCGAACAATTAGACTTTCTAACTACGCAGGGCTGTGATCTTTATCAGGGATATTTAAAAAGTAAACCATTGACTGCAAATGATTTTGCGGAGTTACTGCGTAACCAAACCGGCATTTAGTGGATTTGCGCGCTAAGTGTACTGGATAGATTTAGACGGTTGACCACCACGCACAACGTTAGCGCTGTGATGGTCAAATACCAAGCTACTGTCAGATTAACTTTGTCCAACGTAATCGGTTTGCATTGGTCACCACAGTCACAGATGACATGGCCATTGCCAATCCTGCAATCATCGGATTGAGCAACATACCAAACAGTGGATACAGCAAACCGGCCGCAACTGGAATACTGATGGTGTTATAGAAAAACGCCCCTATCAAGTTCTGCTTGATGTTGACCACCGTAGCTTTAGACAAGGCAATGGCTTCGGGCACTTTTAACAACGAGCCCTGCAATATCACTACATCGGCACTTTCAATCGCCACATCCGTACCTGTACCAATCGCGAAACCAACATCTGCCTGAGCTAAAGCAGGCGCATCGTTGATACCGTCACCTACCATGCCGACAATCTCTCCCGCTTGCTGTAAGGCCTTGACGACAGCCGCTTTGTCCTGAGGTAATACTTGCGCCCTGACTTCGGCAATACCGGCCTGCTTGGCAATAGCATGGGCGGTGATTTGATTATCACCGGTAACCATAATGATACGAATACCAAGATCCGTCAGAGCCTTAACTGCACTGGCCGAGTCTTTTTTGATGGGATCTGACACCGCAATGACGCCGACAATTTTGTGATCAACCGCCAACAACATCGGCGTTTGTCCCAAGGCTGACAATTTTTCCAGCTTGTTATCAAAGCGTGTAAATTTAACGCCTTGCTGGTCCATTAAGGCTTTATTGCCGAACAGTACCGACTGATCATTAATTTTCGCACTCACGCCATGTCCGGCAATCGCGGTAAATTCGGTCACTTTTTCAAGTTTAATCTGACGTTGCTCTGCCGCCGCCAACACACTGGCGGCCAAAGGATGTTCTGAGCCCGATTCGATACTGGCAGCAAATTTAAGCAAGGTATCTTCATCGTAATCAGCCCACTTTTCTATTGTTGACACGGTAGGTTTGCCTTCGGTGACAGTGCCGGTTTTATCGAGTATCAAACAAGTAATTTTACCGGCCGATTGCAAGGCATCGCCTTTTCGAATCAGAATGCCCGATTGCGCGGCCCGTCCTACCGCCACCATGACAGAGATGGGGGTTGCCAAGCCCAATGCACAGGGACAAGCAATCACCAGTACAGTCATCGACGTCACAAAGGCATAACCCAACGAAGGATCCGGGCCAAGAGCGTACCAGCTGATAAATGTAAGTACGGATATCGCCACTACCGCCGGCACAAACACACTGGAAATCTTGTCAGCCAGACGGGCGATTTCAGGCTTGCTGCTTTGGGCTTGACGCACGCTTTTGATGATTTGCGCCAATGCCGTATCACGGCCAATTCGGGTAGCTGTAAACAGGAAGCTGCCTGATTGATTCATGGTACCCGCCACGACTTCGGAACCGACCGTTTTCTCAATCGGTATCGGTTCACCCGTAAGCATGGATTCATCCACGTTGGAATGGCCTTCAATCAGGACACCGTCGACAGGGATCTTTTCACCCGGTCTGACCCGGATAGTTTCCCCTAAGCCGACTTGTTCAATGGCAATATCCAAGTCTTCACCATTTCTGATGACTCGGGCAGTGCGAGGCTGCAAGCCAATCAATTGACGAATAGCGGTAGAGGTTTTACCTCTTGCGAGCGTTTCCAGTGCATTGCCTAAATTGATGAACGCCAAAATGATGACCGCGGCTTCAAAATAAGCGTGCTTGGCTAATGATGGCAAAACCGAATAATAATCGATGACAACACAAGAATATATCCAGGCGGAACCCGTGCCTAAGGCAATCAGAGTGTCCATATTGGCCTGACCCAGCGTTAGCGACTTATACGCGCCACTATAAAAATGCCAGCCGGAATAAGCCATAATCGCCAGGGTGAACAGTGCAGCTTCTGGCCAGAACCATTGACCGGTTGGCGAGCCGATTTCAGGTAGCCAGTCAAAATGTTCCAACACCATCAATAATATACCGAAGGCTGCGGCGACAGCTGCCTTTTGCATTAAATCGCGAAAACGTTGTTGTTCCTGAGCTTCTTGATCGGCCGGATCTTCAAAGCCTTCCATGATTGCCGTATCAAAACCGGCTTCTTTGACAGCCTTGATTAAGGCATCAGGATCCGCTATTCCTTTTACTTGGGCGGAGTGGTCGGCAAAATTGACACTGACGGCGGCCACCCCCGGCACAGCTTGTAGCGCGCCTTCAACAGCACTGACACAGCCTGCACAGCGCATGCCCAGGATAGATAATCGTAGCTCGGTAGCAGTCGGCTCAGAGGTTTTTTCAGTGCTCACAATCACCCTCGCAGATAAATAGTAACTAAATTATTTTACGGTAAATCCGGCATCGGTAATGGCGGTCTTGATAGTATCAAGACAGGTCTTATCGTTTTCAAACTCGACATCGACCTGATCATTTTTACTGGACGCATTAACTACCAATACGCCATCGATCAGGCCCACAATGTTCTTGACTGTTGATTCACAGCCACCACATCGCATGCCTGTGACCGTAAGTGTTGCTGATTCGCTCATCTATCATTCTCCTTTATATCTATGGTTACACTGGTATCATACTCGACTGATGCTCGATAATCATGTTATAAATTGCAGGATTTAGCGCGCTATCAAGCGCGTTTTCAATGATATTGTGAAGTGAATAAATCCATCAGCAAACACGCTTATCGCTCCCCCATTGACTCAATTATAAAAAAATACCATGGCAGACTTCATCATTGGGCGGCAGCAAATTTTCGACCATCAACTTAACACTTATGCCTATGAACTGTTATTCAGAGGCAAAGACTTCGATCTTAATCAACAAGACGGTGCCACTCAGGCGACCAACCAGATCATCACTGATGCGCTAATCGAACTTGGCCTCAATACAATCGTGGGGCCTCATAAAGCCTTTATCAATTTCACCACGCAGAATATCCTGGAAAAAACCCCACTGCATTTGCCCAAAGATCGCATCGTTATTGAAGTTCTGGAAACAGTAAAGGTGGATGCAAGGATAGTTAACAACCTTCAGGAACTCTCCAAACTCGGCTACACCATTGCGCTGGATGACTTTGTGTTTGGCGAGGAATGGAAACCTTTGGTTGCGTTAGCTGATATCATTAAACTGGATGTATTGGAAATGGGTGAAGCGAGAACTCGCGAGTTAATCCAGCAACTTAAGCCATACAACGTCAAACTCCTGGCTGAAAAAGTCGAAACCCATGAGCAATATCAATATTTGCTGGAATTGGGCTGCGATTATTTTCAAGGCTTTTTCTTTAACAAACCCAATGTCGTTTCCGGCAAACGTTTAACCGTTAATCAATTGACGGCTATCAAACTTCTAACCACTGTTAACGACCCCGATGTCGAATTTTCAGAATTGAGCAAAATCGTTTCTCAGGATGTTGCTCTCAGCTACAAATTGCTGCATTACATCAATTCTTCCTTTTTCGCGGTTCCCAACAAGATTGAAACCATCACCCATGCCATCACTTACCTTGGCCTGAATGAAATAAAACGCTGGACCAATATCCTGACACTGGCGTCGATGTCCAATAAACCTCTAGCTGTTATGGAAACGGCACTAATTCGGGGGAAAATGTGCGAACAACTTGCCCGATTAACCAATCGTCCTTATGAACATTTTTTCCTGGTTGGCATGCTCTCTTGTCTGGATAGCGTTTTGGACATGCCGATAGACCAGGCTTTGCAGCAATTGCCGCTAACTAACAACTTGGTATCAGCCATTCTTCACAAAGAAGGGCCTGCAGGTGAAGCCCTGGAATGCGTATTGGGTTATGAACAATGGGATATTTCGGCGATTGTCTTTGCAAATCTCGATCCATTACTCATTGGCAATGCCTATATCGAAAGCATAAACTGGGCGAAAGACATTCTCGACAACATAAAGTAGTTAATCCATGTCATTAAATACCATCAGTAATCAAACCCTAGCCCTTGCCGGCATTAGCCAAGCAGCCGCCCTAGTACAACAATTGGCAACGACCGGATCGGCAAACTCTGCGGCGCTTGAAGCCAGCATTGGCAGTCTGTTTATCAACGATAAAAACGGCATTCTCCAGGTCTTTGGCGGCCTATCCGGACTTAAATTAGGACTCGAACAACTCGATGAGCAAATGACCGGCTTTAAAATCGCCAATCCTGATCAGGCACGCTATTCCGCATCCTTGGTCTTTCTGGAAAGACAATTGGCGAAAGAGCCGGTGCTGTTAAAAACCATATTTGACGGCATTGCTCGTGCCCAAACACAGTCCGAGCAATTTGGTCTTCTGCATGAAAATGTCTTTGCCAATCTGGGCGACATTTATCACAGCACCATCAGCACACTTCAACCACGCATTATGGTGAATGGAGAGCAGGAATATTTATCGCGTCCCGATACCGTCAATAAAATCCGTGCCTGCCTCTTGGCCGGCGTTCGCTCCGCCATACTCTGGCAACATTGCGGCGGAACACGCTGGAAATTTTTGTTTTACCGGAAAAAAATCCAAGCAGAAATACAAGTTCTGCGTAAACAGCTGTAATTAATGTCCGTACTCATCCAAGCCGAGCACCTGACCCGCTATTACGGCAAGCACTGCGCCGTTAATGACGTCAGTTTTACCTTAGAAAAAGGCCAGGTCCTGGGTTTCTTAGGCCCGAATGGCGCAGGCAAAACCACAACCATGCAAATGTTGTGCGGTAATCTGGCACCCAGTGCAGGCCAGATTAAAATCAACGGTTTTGATTTACTGGATCAACCCAAAACGGCTAAACGCTATCTGGGTTATTTGCCTGACACCCCGCCGCTGTATAAGGACTTAACAGTTCAGGAATTTTTGGAATATTGCGGCTTGCTGCATGACATGAGCAAGCCTGATCTTAGACAAGGTGTTAATCGCGCTAAGGAACGCTGTGGTCTAACTGACGTTGCAGACCGCCTGATCGCCAATCTTTCCAAAGGCTTTCAACAGCGCATCGGCATTGCCCAAGCCATTTTGCACAATCCGGAAGTCATCATTCTCGATGAACCAACCGTCGGGCTTGATCCCCTGCAAATCAGGGAAATTCGTTCGTTAATACGCGAACTCGGACAAGAACACGGCGTGATTTTATCCACCCACATTTTGACTGAAGTGCAGGAATCCTGCTCTCATGTGCAAATAATTCATCAGGGCCGCTTGGTACTGCATGAAACTATCGCGGGCCTTAATCTACAAATGGACACCGGCATTTTGCTAATAACCACCCGACTTCCCGCGGATACAGCACTGCTTAACAACATTCCGGGAGTCACCTGCCTTGAACAGCTGTCGCCACTGCAGTTTAAAATTCATCACAGCGTGACAGACAACCCTACCGAACACATTGCTCAATCCATCATTGCCGCTGGCTGGGGCTTGGAAGAATTACTGCCGCTGAAACGCTCCATGGAAGATATTTTTATATCGCTGACGCAGGAACATCACGATTCATGAGCATGATTGGCACCATCGCAGTCCGCGAATTTAAATCCCTGTTTTTATCGCCGCTGGCCTGGACTTTGCTGGCTATTTTGCAATTTATCCTGGGATTTTTATTTTTAACGCAGGTTGAAACCTTCAACACCTTGCAATCAAAATTGGCCGGCATTGAAGGCGCGCCTGGGCTCACCGACATTATCGTGACGCCGCTTTTCGGCAATGCTGCAATCATTTTATTACTGGTTACCCCCATGTTGACCATGCGGCTGATATGCGAAGAACGCCGAAATAAAACCCTGGCGTTATTGCTGTCAGCGCCCATTGGCAACATCGATATTATTCTTGGCAAGTATTTGGGTTTGCTGGGACTGATGTTGTTGATGATAGCGTTAATCACGCTGATGCCCTTTTCTTTACTGGCCGGTGGCGAGCTGGACATCGGCAAAGTCTTCGCCAATATGCTGGCGCTGGCTTTGTTGGTCAGCGCGTTTACTTCCGCCGGCTTGTATATGTCCTGCATCGCCGGCCACCCGGTGATTGCTGCGATGGCGACTTTTGGCTTGTTATTACTCTTATGGGTTCTGGATTGGTCAGCCAACATGGAAGATCAGCGTAGTCAGTTGTTTGAATACCTGTCGATGCTAAGACACTTTCAAGCCATCCAAAGCGGACTCATCAGTTCGGTGGATATCGGCTATTTTTTGCTGTTTATCGCCGGATTTCTGATACTCAGCATTCGCCGACTGGATAACGATAGATTACAAAAATGAAAATATCGACTCATATCCACCAGCAGCTGCGCTTAAAAAATGGCCTGATCACGCTGATCCTGTTAGGTCTGATTGGCGGGATGGCCTGGCTCAGTAGTCAACATACTCTGGAAGTCGATATTACCGGCAATGCGGGCAACACTTTGGCCTTGCAGTCGCAAAAAGTGTTATCTGCTTTACCCGACCCAGTCGCAATCACGGCTTTTATCCCCAAAGGCCAACCAGTCCGGCTGCAAATTGCCCAGTTGGTTGACCGCTATAGCCGCATCAAACCCGATCTGACACTAAGTTTTGTTGATCCTGCTGCCAACCCGGATAAAGCGCACGAACTCAACATCGATGCCGCAGGAGCCGTCGTCATTGACTATCAAGGCCGCTCGGAAAAGCTGAATTTTATTGATGAGGCCGCATTAAGCAATGCCTTGCTGCATTTAACCAACGCCAACGAACGCTGGGTCAGTTTTTTAACCGGCCATGGTGAACGCTTAAGCGATGGCCAAGCCAATTTTGATTTCAGTGAATTTAGCAAGGAAATGGATCGCCGTAAAATCAAGGCGCAATCCATCAATCTGGCAAACATTCAGGCAATACCTGAAAACTCAGCGCTCTTGGTCATTGCTGCAC
>JABFRC010000031.1 GCA_013141375.1 Methylococcaceae bacterium
CAGCGAGATTGAGTACGCGCCAGCCACCAGGCTAGCGGCGTGCCAAACAACAACATCAGGATGGTCGCGATACTGGCAACCTTGAAAGTCAGCCACAAAGTCGCTATGTCGGCGACGCTTAACATGGCTTCAAGGTTGTCCGGCTAGGTTGTAACCGTATTTGCGGATAATCGCTTGTGCTTCCGGTGATTTTAAAAAACTCAGCAAGGCAGGTGCTGCCGGATTTTCTTCCCCTTTTTTTAGTAAAACTGCATCTTGCATGATCGGTTGGTGTAAATTTTCGGGGACAACCCAACCGGAACCTTCCGTAATTTTACCGTCTTTACCGATGACCTGCGATAACGCGATAAAGCCCAGTTCGGCATTACCGGTACTGATGAACTGATAGGTCTGGGCAATATTTTCACCCAGCACGAACAACGGTTGCAATTTGTCTAACACGTTCAGGTTTTTCATGACCTCCATCGCTGCCGCACCGTACGGAGCTAATTTGGGATCAGC
Organism: Methylococcaceae bacterium; assembly: GCA_013141375.1. Lineage (GTDB taxonomy): Bacteria > Pseudomonadota > Gammaproteobacteria > Methylococcales > Methylomonadaceae > JABFRC01. The sequence goes on from JABFRC010000031.1 coordinate 502, forward strand.
TAGTGCTAGATGCGTAAAACTTCCGGTCGAAAGTATCTGTCCTTGGTCATCAACTAAATCCGGTTTTGCCGACCAGAGCACCAATTTGCCGATTGCATAAGTGAAACGGCTGCCGTCAACAGCCAAACCGGATTTTTCCAGTTTAAGCGGATTGCTGGCATCCGCCGCTAAAAATACCTCGAACGGCCCGCCGTTCTCGAGTTGTGAAACAAACTTACCCGAAGAACCAAACGCTAAATTAGCACTGTGACCGGTAGCTTTTTCAAATGCTTCGGCGATTTCGGTCATGGTTTTAGTGAAATTAGATGCTACTGCCACTAATACCGTCGCTGCTTGCGAATTGAAACTGAAAGCCTGCAACAGACATAGGATAAATGAGCGTTTCAACTGCGTAAACTGCATAGTATTCTCCATTGGCTTATTAAAAACGGAACATACTTTGTAAATAAAAGTAATCAATATCCTTGCCAGCCGGTTTCAAAATTAATGCCGCAAAGGGTGGTGGTTTGCTGTAAGTTTTCTTTTCCGCTGCTTGTGTATTATCGCTGTTGCCTATGTACAAGCTACAGGCAATGGCTGCATTGAGTACGTAACAGACAGCGCTCGTTGGGGCTTGGTTTCTTTGCATCATTATAGGATTAGCTGAGTAGGTTACTCTTAAAGAGATTATTTAAACAAGGGCGTTAAGCCGGCAATCAATCAGCAACAGCCAGAATGACTGCGCCAGCCTTGAAAATAGCAGTGGCAGGCTGGCCTTTACACAAACCCAGAGTTTCAACGCTGTCATTGGTAACCGTAGCAGCAATCTGCTCACCACCTTTCGACTCGATATCGACTTCGGAGTTGACTACACCGGCCTTAACCTGGGTTACTGTACCCAGTAATTGATTTCTTGCCGAAATCCGGTAGCCGCCGAAATCGCTGACAATGATAATTTGCGGTGCCTTAACCAAAGCGATCACTTCCTTGCCAGTCTTAATTCCCATCGTTTCGGCAGATTCTTTAGTAATTGTAGCAACGATAGTTTCACCACCTTGCAAGAGAAGATGGACTTCGGTATTCACCGAACCAATACGCACTTCACTGACTGTTCCGTTAAACTGATTACGTGCACTGGCTTTCATATCAATACCTCAATAATGGCTGGCTAATGATTGTATTTTTCAATACTCGTTAAAGCGGTTAGTTCAGATTGATCGTGCCGTTAAGTCTGGATGCAACAAAAAATCTGTTTTGCAAAAAATGCATGACTTATAATTTCAAAATACATCTTTAATAAGCAGTTCAAAGATGAAATTCATTCGTCTTTGTCAAGGCTCAGGGCTAGTATATTTCGTTATGTATAAAAGTAAATAACGAAATATAAAAACAGCGGGTTTTTTTAAGAGAAATAATACTTGCGCCGGAAAAGTCCTGACTAATTTGATACCTCATATTTTTAAACATTGACATGACGAAAGAATCGAATGACGACACAACCTCTTCTTGGGTCGAAGGCGAGTTACGTTTGGCTGGCTCACTCGACAGTCGCATGATCAGCTTGCTAAGAGCAATCGAGCAAAGCGGTTCGATCAATCAAGCCGCCAAAGAAATTGGCTTAAGCTACAAAGGCGCTTGGCAGATGATAGAGCGTGCCAATAATCTTGCCCCCAAAGTGTTGATTGCCACAGCAACGGGCGGCAGCAAAGGCGGCGGGACGAAACTAACCACCGCAGGTCATGCTTTATTAAAGCTATTCACCGGTTTGGAACAGCAGCACAGGGAATTCTTACAACAACTCAATCGAAATTTGGCTGACGATCCTGATGTCCATTTACTGCTTAAACGGTTGGCAATCAAAACCAGCGCAACTAATCAGTTATTTGGTGTAATCACCGCTATTGAGACCAGCGCCATTAATGCAGAAGTGTTCGTCGAATTGAAAGGTGGGGAAAAGGTTGTTGCATCCCTCGCTTTGTCGGAGTTAAGGCAACTTGATCTCAGCATCGGCAGCGATGTGTTATTGTTGATTAATGCCACGGAGATTATCGTTGTTACCGATCTTAATAGCTATATCTTGTCAGCGCGTAACTGCCTAAGTGGTAAAGTGATTCGCGTCCAACATGATGGTGTTGATTCAGAAGTTGCGATTCAACTTCACGGTGGCGAAAGCCTTGCTGTCACAATAACGCAGGCCAGTTCCGAATCATTAGCCTTAAAATTGGGTTTATCAACTTATGCGGTTTTTAAAAGCAATGCCGTCATACTTGGCGCAATTCCTAAGCATTAATCCGCATTTATCCCTGTTTGCGACAAAAAATAATCGGTGTCATT
>JABFRC010000030.1 GCA_013141375.1 Methylococcaceae bacterium
CCAGCCAGATCACTTTTTTGTTGATCAGCTCGTTGTGCTGCTGAATGGCTTTGGCGACTTCCGGCTGTTGCTCATTGGCAGGTAACAGCGCTAAAAAGCTCGTTTCCAGCCAGTCTTTGCTCAATGACTGGATCCCGAGAAAACCGATCAAGATCATTCCCAGTAGCCAAAGCCCGGCAGTGAGTTTTGGGAGTTTCTGATTAACTTGACTCTGTTTGTGGTTCGACAGGCTCACCACGAACGGAACCCACTTGAACCGTTCGTCCTGAGCCGTGAGCTTGTCGAACGGTCGAAGGACATAATTGGCAATGAATTAAGGAGAAATACGTTCAAAATCGGCTTCTTGTTCTGCGGTTAATTTTTCGGGATGCATGATGTGGGTAAAGCTAATCCGGGTAATATTGCCGCCCGTTTCGCGTATTTCCAGACCACGTAATTCGGTATCGCCGGACAACACCATCGTACTGATGACTTTTCTCAGCATTTCGTCCTTGGGTGTTAATTCCAATTGCCAGGAGGTTAGTTGATCGGTTCCGGTGATGGTAAAGCCATCCGTTAACTGCGCCAAATCGCCGCCCAACATGGCTTTAAATACCTTGCCGAACGCCGCAGGAACGGCCTGCTCGCCTTGCTCGGTTAAGAGCCTGGATTCATTTACCAGCAGTATTGACTCGACCGGTGTCAGGGTTTTCCAGATAACGCCCTTGTTTTGGTCGTAAGTAAACGAACCGGTGGAAATTAATGGTTTTTTCAACACCTTCAAGTGCTTTTGCTGCTGGAAATTGCCTTGGGTGATGGGGGTTTTGACCAAACGCTTGGCTATATCAGGTAATGCAATCTCGCCAGCGATACATTGGCTTATGGCTAACATAGCTAGTAATAGTGCCCTTAATAAAATCAAGAAGCCTCCACGCCAAGCTTTTCAAACAACACTGCGGGCGATGCAAAGCACATTTCCTGTGTTGCCAAATTTACCGCTACTTGTATGCTGTAGCCCTTGGTCAGCCTTGCGCCTGTGTGTTTATCGGTAATCAGGTAATTGATTTTCAAGCGGTTTTCCCATTCTACGATTTCCGCTTTTACGGTAATGATCTGTCTAAACATCGCAGGTTTTGCATAGCGGATTCTAAGGTCAATCACCGGCCATGCATAACCGGAATCCCGCATTTGCGGGTAGTTGTAATCGATGGTTTCCAATAACGCGCAGCGGGCGATTTCAAAATACTTGGCGTAATTTCCATGCCAGACGATCTCCATCATGTCGACATCATGGAAGGGGATTTCTAGGTCGATGGTGGTGTGGTGGGGGGATTTAGTCATTGAGTATTTTAGTAGACCATTGCATGATCAATTAAGATGGTATTGCCGTTCTCAACAAAGACTGCTTCAGCGACATGTTCATCCGTTGTATTTGAACAAAACTGTTTCCAAACGACGGCTATTGATTCTTTTCTTCTAAAAATTGCAACAAACTCCCTTTTGCCAAATAACCCCCACCTTGATTGATAGTCTTTGCACATTTGTTCAAGCCGCTCTGGCGTAACAATAGCCTTCATTCTGTCTGTAAAGTCACAAGTATGTTTGGCGTGGTTTATTTCGGTTGATCCTTCCATCATGTTATCCATGATTGGATTCAATAAGTTAAGAATTTCTTCATCAGTCTTATGAATAAGTTCCATGTGATTTATCTCTTAAATGTATGCTGGTAAATAGAGTTTTTGACGCAGTATTGTTACCTCTGGCTTAACCATACAAATCCCAATACTGTTTTCGCGTAAGCTCCAAACACCCCCTTAAATCCTGCTCCAGTGCCCGGTCAACACTCAAAAACACACTATGCTCGCGCAGTTGCTCAACGGTATTTTGCAAAGCAGGACTTAATCCATCGACATTACCTCGCAATTCAACACCCTGCACCACAGCAATCAATACAGCCACTGCGACCTGTTCAGTCAACTCCAGAATACGAATGCAATCCCTGGCGGCGATGGTGCCCATGCTGACTTTGTCTTGGTTGTGGCATTCGGTGGAGCGGGAGAACACGCTGGCGGGCATGGTCAGTTTAAGGGCTTCTGCGGTCCAGGCGGAGACGGCGATTTGCAGGGCTTTGAAGCCGTGGTTCAACAAGGCTTGTTCTCCGGTGGCACCGGACAGGTTAGCGGGCAGACCGTGATTGAATTTGGGGTCCATCAACTGCGCCATTTGTCGGTCCATCAAATCGGCCAGATTGGCGACGGCGGTTTTCAAGCTGTCCATTGCAAAGGCAATGTGGCCGCCGTAAAAATGGCCACCATGCAAGACGTGTTCGCCTTCAGCATCGATGATGGGGTTGTCGTTGGCGCTGTTTAATTCGTTTTCGATAAACTGCCGCAACCAGGGCAATGAATCTTCCAGTACGCCTATGACATGCGGTGCACAGCGCAGGGAATAGCGATCCTGCAAGCGGGTATCGTTGCGCGGCGCGCTGTCTTGTAGTTGTAAATCGGCACGCAAGCGCTCGGCAACGCGATTTTGGCCGGGATGCGGTTTGACCGAAAACAGTTTTTCGTCAAAGTGGTAGGCATTGCCGTTTAAGGCTACCGACGCTAGGCTGGTGATGCGCGTGGCCAGTTGCGATAAATACTCGGCGCGTTGATAGGCCAAACAGGCGATGCCGGTCATCGCGGCGGTGCCGTTCATGATCGCCAGGCCTTCTTTGGGTTTTAAGGTCAGAGGCTCGATATTCAGAGCGGCAAATACAGTTTGCGTGGCTTGGCGCTCGCCCTGATAAATGACTTCCCGTTCGCCC
>JABFRC010000224.1 GCA_013141375.1 Methylococcaceae bacterium
ATTTATTAGTAATAATTCAGAACAGTCAACATTGCTGAAGTAAAGCGGCATTAAACGGAGGGGGATGACTAAACTACAATTTAGTCATCTTTTTAAGCTTTTAGACAATTCAAACAAGCGTTGTTGATTAGCTTAGCCAGCTTCTAATATCGCCGCTATCCAAGTGTACAAAATTATCTCGGTGGTAAAAACCCACGCCGCCACGTTGCATCGCAATTGCTGCATTGCTGATGACACGAGTATCCAAACCCTCAATGCGAATATCTACGGCACGCCCTTGCATGTGCAAGCTGTTTTTAGCAACGGCATGGCTTTGACTGCGGAGCATTGCATTTGTAAAGGGTGAGCGATAACCGCACACTAAATGAAATGGTTTGTTGACGCCTAAGTTTTGTTTTAACTCGAAGAGTTGGTCTAATAAGGCCGGATCAACGGGATAAACATCGCCAGTATGATGGTCACGGCATAGGTGGCTAATTTCATTTAACGCGCCACTTACATAGCGGCCATTTTCAAAATAAGTCACTTGCACATTATCACCGGTGTGAGGATTTTGAATCGCCAGGGTTTTATGACCCATGCTACGGTTATTGGCCAACATTCTACTTTCCGGGTGTCTTTCAACAACTGAGTGACTGTGGCCGTTGTGTGCAGAATGATGTCCGTCAAATGCTTTATGCGCGGCATGTCCGGCGGATTTATGCGCAGAAGTGTGTCCGGCAAGAACTGTGTGGCTGCGAGCGCCATGAGGTGCACTGTGACTTAAATGCGCTGACTTGATATGGGTGCTTTTAGCTTCAGCCAAGCTAACACCACTCAGGGCGAGCATTGATCCATAAGCCATCTGTTTAAGGAAATTACGTCGAGAAGAGAGAGTTTCGCTTTCGTCTGTATCAAAGGTAAAAATTCTTTTGTCAGTCATAATCGCATCCATTAACTGTTTACACCATATTAGATATCATTGTTACTTTTCATTCTTAAAATAGTCTTAAGTTTTCATTAAACGCCGGATTTTAGCGTGGCAAGAACCTTAAAACCTCAATCGAAAGTGTTTGTATTTATGGGATAATCAGTCAAAATTTTTCAGAGGCTACAATTTATGACTTTTCCAACCATAGAAGCGTTTGTAGGCAATACGCCACTGGTCAGACTACAACGCTTGCCGGGTAATACGACCAACACCATTCTTGTTAAGCTGGAAGGCAATAATCCCGCGGGCTCAGTCAAAGACCGGCCGGCATTGAGCATGATTAAATACGCAGAAGAACGCGGTGATATAAAGCCCGGCGATTGCCTGATTGAAGCCACCAGCGGCAATACCGGCATTGCCTTAGCGATGGCAGCAGCCATCAAAGGCTACAAAATGATATTGATCATGCCCGATAACATGAGCGATGAACGCAAGGCCTCCATGAAAGCCTATGGCGCTGAAATCATTCTAACGCCAGCTGCAGGCAGCATGGAGGCGGCAATTGATTTAGCCAGATCGATGGAAGCGGCCGGCAAAGGCAAAATCCTTGACCAATTTGCTAACCCGGATAATCCGCGCGCTCATTACGAAGGTACCGGCCCGGAAATTTGGCGAGATACACATGGCAAACTCACGCATTTTGTCAGCTCCATGGGCACGACCGGCACCATTATGGGCACCTCGCGGTTTTTAAAAGAGAAAAATCCGGCGATCCAGATTGTTGGGGTTCAGCCTGAAGGAGAGTCCAAAATTCCAGGTATTCGTCGCTGGCCACAAGCTTATTTGCCCAAGATTTATCACGCGGATCAAGTTGATCGCATTATCGATATTGATCAGCAAACTGCCGAACAAACTATGCGTGCCTTGGCAACAGAAGAAGGGATATTTGCTGGGGTTTCCTCAGGAGGTGCAGTAGCGGTAGCCTTGCAATTAGCTAAAGAAGTAGAAAATGCTGTCATCGTTGCCATCGTATGCGACCGGGGCGATCGCTATTTGTCGACAGGCGTATTTCCGGGCTGAATCGTAGTTTAAGCTGGTCAGCGACGGCGATGATAAGAGTTTTGCTTGCCGTTGTTCTTGCACTTTTTTTGCCCAGACTGGAGGCAATTGGCAGTGCCGCACTTACGGTGAACTCAATCTCTGCTCAGGGCTGGACATTACAAGGTGTATCCATTGCACTGACGGACTTAGCTCAACGCCAACAAAAGCTGGCGTTAACCGTTGATCAATTAACGCTGCCTAAGCCTTTTAACGACATTAGTCTCTTAAAACTCCATTGCACTGCTTTTACCTGGCAACATCAGCAGATGAGCTGCGATCAAGGCAGGGCGGAACTTCGATCAACGTACTGGCACTCGCCATCAACACAGTTTTCTATTCAAATCGATCAAAAACGCAGCCGCTTTAAGCTAGCTCAGCTGTCTCTGGCAGGGGCCAAATTGGCAGTTGAAGGCTATGTCGAAGGTGATAGTTGGCAATTACAGGTGAACGGTCGAGGGATTGACCTTGCTCAACTAGCGTCTTTATTTCCCAAACAGCCAGTTGCGATATCTGCCGGCAAAGTCGATTTAAGGTTAAACATTTCCGGAACGCGGGAGCTTGTCAACAAGGTTGCGGTGAAGGCCCATTTCTATGACTTAAGCGGACAGACTGCTGACGGTAAAATCGCTACAGAAGGGTTAAAGCTAAACACAGATCTTGATGCCAATTTCCAAAACGGTTTCTGGCAGGCGCAAAACAACACTGAAATTGAAGGTGGGGCATTATATCTGGAGCCCTTTTATTTAGATGCCAAGGATCAATCGATTCATTTGGACAGCGAGACCTCTTGGGATATAACGAATGGGCTTTTGGAGATTCGCAAGGCCAGTATTCTCCATGACAATCTGGCAACTCTAAGCGGCAATGCCAGCGTGCGATTTAAAAACGAAATCAGACTTGAACAGGCCGATTTGTCCCTGCAAAGCAATAATCTGGCACAGCTTTCTTCAATTTACCTTAAGCCATTGCTGGCACAAACTACCTGGGAAGGACTGGCCTTAAACGGCAAAGCCAGTGCTGAGATAGTAATAAACCAACAATCTTTACAGACAGTGGCAGCGTTTTTGGATGATGTGGGCATTAATGATGCCGCCGGACGAGTGCAAATGAAAGGCGGCACGGGTACGCTCAACTGGGCTAACGATGGGCTTTTTAATAAGCCATCAACATTAGCCTGGAAGCAGTTACAGGTTTATGTCTTACCGATAGGTCCAGCCAGACTCGCATTTTCGACCCAGGCAAATAATTTCAGCCTATTGAATAAACCCAGCCTACCGTTTTTGGGTGGTACCATTGCCATCAACGAGTTTAGCTGGCAGGCCAAACCGCAACAGGAACCCAAGGTGGTTTTTACCGGCAGTTTGGCGCAGGTGTCTTTGGAGCAATTGAGCAAAGCCATGAACTGGACGCCGTTGTCCGGCACGATTAGCGGCGATATTCCCCGTGTTGAATACAGCAACAAGACCCTGGCACTTGGGGGAGAATTGCTGATTAAGGTTTTTGACGGCGTTGTTAAAGTCAGTAACGTAGCTTCTTCGGAGCTTTTTAGTGCATTGCCAAAGTTTCATGTCGATCTTGAAATTGACAACCTGGACATGGAGCAATTAACCGGCAAGTTTGAATTCGGCGGCATTACCGGCAAGTTATCCGGATTTGTCCAAAAATTGTATTTAGAAAACTGGCAGCCGGTCAGTTTTTATGCCTGGCTTGGCACCCCAGATGACGATGATTCCCGGCATCGAATCAGTCAAAAAGCCGTTAAAAATATTGCCAACATTGGCGGCGGCGGTGCGGCGGATGCGCTTTCCAGAAGTTTTTTGAGCTTTTTTGAAACCTTCGGCTACGACAAGCTGGGCTTAGGATGTTACCTGAAGGATGGCGTCTGTCAAATGATGGGCGTAAAAGCGGCACCTTCCGGCTATGCCATTATCACTGGCGGCGGCCTGCCGCGTATAGAAGTGATCGGCTATAATCCGCGCGTCGATTGGGCGGTATTGATGGAACGATTAAAACGCATCACGACTTCTGATGAAGTCATCATTAACTAACCAGGAGAGCCACATGAAAAAATTATCAGTATTGGGTGCATTATGGCTGACTGCCTGCGTCACCATTAATATTTACTTTCCTGCCGCGGCTGCCGAAAAAGCGGCCGATGAAATCATCAAGGAAATTCAAAAAGTCGATCCACCAACTTCTGAGCCTAAAGCAGGCTTGTCCGATTGGCAGGTCGCCACTTATCAAGCCTTGGACAAGGCAATCAATCTGTTTATTTCATCGGCTCATGCTGAGGGCGCAGATTTAACTATAGACAGCGCCGAGATTCGTCAGATTCGAGCCAGCCTGGAAGCGCGTTTTGCATCACTATCACCGCATTATCAGGCGGGCTATATCGGCATTCAGGCTGACGGACTATTGGCGGTTAGAGATCCGGCCAGTGTGCCGTTGCAGGCCAGGAATGAAGTAACTAAATTGGTTGCTGCAGAAAATAAAGACCGGCAGGCGCTATATCAAGCTATCGCCAATGCTAACGGCCATCCGGAATGGGCGGCACAAATCAAATCAACCTTTGCTGCACGTTGGCTGAGTAATGCCAAGTCAGGATGGTGGATTCAATCTTCAGGAAGTTGGAAACAAAAATAAACATGGCACGTCACAGACCCAAAAGAAAACCGCTGCCGGAAACCCCGGTTAAAGTCACTATCGAATCGCTGGCCCATGACGGCCGTGGTGTCGCGCATGTCGATGGTAAAGTGATATTTATCGATGAAGCCCTACCGGGTGAGGAAGTGGAGTTTCTCTATACCGAAATCCGCAAAGATTATGCAGAAGGCAAAGTGGTTAATTTGCTCAGTCGTGCTGAAGACCGAGTTGATGCACCGTGCCTGCATTATGGTGTGTGCGGCGGTTGCAGCTTTCAACATGTTAATTCGGCAGCGCAAATCACCATCAAACAAGATTTGCTGATTGATCAATTTAAACGCATCGGCAAAGTAGAAATTCCGGAACTCTGGGAACCATTGGATGGCCCGCATTGGGGATACCGTCGCAAAGCGCGTATGGGCGTTAAATATGTTCAGAAAAAAGAGCGCGTACTGGTTGGTTTTCGGGAAAGACGCCATCCCTATCTGGCAGAAATCGACAGCTGTATCGTCATGCACCCGAAGGTCGGTACAAAATTATTGGCCTTGGGTGAGATGATTGGCGGCTTAAGCATTCGCGACAAAATCCCGCAAATTGAAGTCGCCCTGGGTGATGAGCAATGCGTGCTTTCCCTTCGCGTGCTTGAGCCGCCAACCGATGCCGACATAGAACGTATGCGTGTTTTCGGTCATGAGCATGACATGAGCTTGTGCCTACAATCGAAAGGCCCGGATACCATCGTACCGTTGCCCGGTGAGCCGGAAGTGATCCCCACTTACCGCTTACCAGACCAAGACATCGAATTCAAATTCAGACCGGCGATGTTTACCCAGGTGAATTACGAAATTAACCGGCAAATGATCAACCGGGTGCTGGATATTTTGCAGTTGAACGAAAACGACACCGTGCTGGATCTGTTTTGCGGCTTGGGCAATTTCACTTTGCCGATGGCAAAATTCGCAGGGAAAGTTGTCGGCATCGAAGGCGATTTGCCGCTGGTTAATCACGCCAAAGAAAATGCCCGTCATAACAACATCAGCAATGCCGAGTTTTATGCTGCCGATTTAAGTAAAGACATCAGCGACATGCCCTGGGCTAAAAACAAGTTCAACAAAATCATGCTCGATCCGTCCAGAGCGGGCGCCTCGGAAATCTTGCATCATTTTAAAAAATGGCAACCCGAGCTGATTGTGTATGTCTCCTGTAATCCATCGACTCTGGCAAGAGATGCCGGTATTTTAGTCAATGAACTGGGTTACAAACTGGTGAAAGCCGGGGTCATGAACATGTTTCCACAAACCGGGCATGTTGAATCGATGGCGTTGTTTCAGAAAGGATAAAGACTTACCCGAATTAATAAAACCGGAGAGACTATTATGAGTTTGGCGTTAAAAGACAAAGAACATCATTGCTACGGCGATTACCTCAGTTGGCCTGAAAATGTTCGTTATGAATTAATCGACGGCGATGCTTATTTAATGGCGCCAGCACCGGACGTGGCTCATCAGGAAGTAGCAGGGGAGATTTATCGCCAAGTATCCAACATTTTGCTTGGTAAACCATGCCGTGCATTGATTGCCCCGGTTGATGTGCGTTTACCCAAATTCAATGAAGACGATAACCGCATAGACACCGTGGTACAACCGGATTTCTTGGTGGTCTGTGATGACAGCAAGCTGGATCGTCGCGGGGTGCGCGGCGCACCGGACTGGATTGTCGAAGTACTGTCACCGTCCACCGCCAGTCATGATCAAATCAAAAAACGCCAGCTTTATGAACGTCATGGAGTGCGCGAATATTGGCTGATTCATCCGGTCGATAGAGTCTTGACCGTTTATATCTTAAGCAATGGCGAATACGGTAAACCCGAGTTTTATGAATTGCTGGGTGAAACGGCGGTCAGCGTGTTGCCGGGCGTGGAGATTCAGTGGGATGAGTTGGTAACAAGGTTGCCAAAGGATTATTAGCCATATGTTTCGAAGAGATGCTCTAACCGGCGATACAGTTAACTAGCGATTCGTCCTTTTTAAATCGATATATAAATCCTCAACCTGCTTTCTCGCCCAGGGTGTTTTTCTTAAGAATTTAAGGCTGGATTTCATGCTGGGATCGTTATTAAAACAGCGTATGTCGATTAAACGGCCTAATTTTTCCCAGCCATAAACTTCAACCAGTTCGGTCAATAAGGCCTCCAGTGTGACGCCATGCAAGGGATCTTTGGCGGGGGCGTCGGTTTCAATCTTCTCGTTCATAGCGTTTGCGTATTGCCTCGTCTCTGGCGTCATTGATTTCGCGCATGATACCTCTTAGGTCCGCGCGTTTACTGCTGTCTTTAAAATGTCCGGTTAATTTGACGTCAGGCGTCAGCAGCCCGCTTTCGTAGAGTTTCCAGATTTCCTTGCCGAACTGGGTACTCAATAATTCGGGTGCAAATTGGCCAAAATAATCGGCCAAATTTCTGACATCGCGTTCCAGCATGCGTGCCGCGTTATTATTGGCGGCCGCATCAATGGCCTGAGGTAAGTCAATGATGACCGGACCATGCTCATCAAGCAAAATGTTGTATTCGGAAAGATCACCGTGAACAATGCCCGCGCAAAGCATTTTGACCACTTCTTTAATCAATAAGCCGTGAAATTCCAGCGCTTGTTCTTTTGTTAAGTCGAGATCGTTTAGCCTGGGTGCGGCATTGCCGTCCTGATCGGTGACCAGTTCCATCAACAATACACCACCGACAAAATTATGCGGCTTGGGCACGCGCACGCCTGCAGCGGCAAGTCGGTATAAGGCGTCAACTTCAGCATTTTGCCAAACTTCTTCCTGCTGCTTGCGGCCAAAGCTGGTGTTTTTTTCCATCGCGCGCGCCTGGCGGCTATTGCGCACTTTGCGTCCTTCCTGATATTGAGCCTGTTTATGGAAGCCCCGTTGGTTGACTTCTTTGTACACTTTGGCGCAACGAATTTCGCCTTCTGAAAGAACGACATACACAGCAGCTTCTTTGCCGCTTTTTAAAGGTCGGAGCACTTCGTCAACCAGGCCATCTTGTACCAGGGGCTCGATACTTTTGGGTGTTTTCATGGATATCCCTATGTGGGGTAAGTCTTCAATGTGTTGATTTGTTATGCCAAGCCAATGCGCCCAAACCGGCTCTATGGCCGGTGGCGAAGCAGGCAGTCAATAAGTAGCCGCCTGTGGGTGCTTCCCAGTCGAGCATTTCACCTGCGCAAAATACACCTGGCAAGGCCTTAATCATAAGGTATTCGTCCAGTTCGTCAAAACATACGCCGCCTGCACTGCTAATGGCTTCTTCGATGGGGCGGGTTGAGATGAGTTTAACAGGTAGTGCTTTGATGGTTTCGCAAAGCCGAATTGGGTCAGAAAATTCAGCCGAGCTCAAAACCTCATGCAGCAGAGCTGACTTTACACCTGACAATTTTAACTGCTTGCGCAAATGATTTGCCAAGGATTGCTTACCACGCGGAAGAGAAACCTTTTTTAACAGCGAAGCAAAATCAATGTCAGGAGTTAAATCAATATAAATAAGGGCATAGCCCATCGTATCAATTGCATCGCGTAATACTGACGACAGACTATAAATTAATCCACCTTCGATGCCAGTTTTGGTGATGACGCATTCCCCCTTCTGAGAATGTTCAAGCCCATCGGCTGTGAATGTGATGCGGACTGATTTTAAAGGCTCGCCAGCACAGCGTTCAACAAAATACGAACTCCAGCTGATATCAAAGCCGCAATTGGCGGGTTTTAACGGCCTGATTTTAACTAACTTATCGTTGAGTAACTCGACCCAGTTACCTGTCGAGCCCAGCGTTGGCCAACTCGCGCCGCCAAGTGCCAGGATAGTAATGTCGGCGCTTATGATTTTTTCACCGTTCGGTGTGTGAAATCTTAGCTGATGTTGATCACTCCAGCCCAGCCATTGATGGCGAACGTGAAATTCAGCGCCTGAGGTTTTTAATCTATGCAGCCACGCCCGCAATAAAGGCGCGGCCTTCATATCAATGGGAAATACCCGGCCGGAACTTCCGACGAATGTCCTGATACCCAGTGATTGGATCCAGGTGATTAAGTGCTCAGGACTAAAATTTGACAGTGAGGTTTCAAGAGTGGCAAGGCCTACGCCATAGCGACTGAGCAATTTATCGAAGGGCTCAGCATTGGAGATATTCATACCGCCTTTACCGGCCATCAGAAATTTACGACCCACTGACGGCATGGCATCGTAAACGTCTACTTTAATGCCGGCTTGTGTCAATGTTTCCGCCGCCATCAAGCCTGCCGGACCGCCGCCAATAATGGCGACGGCCTTCGTATTAGCCGGCGTAGACATGCATTTGACTCATTGGCTTACAGCAAAGAGGCCGGAGGGTGTCTGATCAAACCAATCGACCCCATAAGTCGTAATCATCGGCTTCTTCGAGTTCAACCTTAACAAATTCACCGACTTTTAGATGTGTGGCGCCATCAATAAAGACTTGGCCGTCAATTTCAGGGGCATCGGCGGTGCTTCTTGCAACAGCGCCTTCTTCTACCACTTCGTCGATTAATACGGTTTCAATGCGGCCGACGCGTCTTTGCAAGCGATCGGCACTGATTTCTGCCTGATGCGCCATGAAGCGGGCCAAGCGTTCTTGTTTAACTTCTTCAGGAACGGCATTGGGCAGTTCATTGGCGACCGCGCCTTTAACCGGCGAATAGGCAAAACAGCCGACTCTATCGAGTTGTGCTTCGGTCATGAAGTCGAGTAATTCTTCAAATTCCTGTTCAGTTTCGCCGGGGAAGCCGACAATAAACGTGCTGCGAAGCGTAATGTCTGGGCAGATCTCTCTCCATGCCTTGATACGATGCAGGTTATTTTCACTGGCTGCCGGGCGCTTCATTAATCTGAGTATACGGCTATTGGCATGCTGAAACGGGATGTCCAAATACGGTAGAATTTTGCCTTCCGCCATCAGCGGAATCACGTCGTCTACATGCGGATAAGGATAGACATAATGCATTCTGACCCAAATGCCTAAGTCGCCGAGGGCTTCGGCCAGGTCGTAAAAGCGAGTGTCAACTTCGCGACCTTTCCAGTTTCGGCTCTGATATTTCAAATCCAGACCGTAGGCGCTGGTATCTTGAGAGACTACCAATAATTCTTTCACGCCGGCATTTGCCAGACGTTCGGCTTCCAGCAGCACATCGTCCACAGGCCGGCTGACCAAGTCGCCGCGCATGGAAGGGATGATGCAGAAGGTGCAGCGGTGGTTACAGCCTTCGGATATTTTTAAGTACGCGTAATGTCGCGGAGTAAGCTTGATGCCTTGGGGCGGCACTAGACTGGTAAATGGGTCATGGGGTGGCGGCAAATATTCGTGAACAGCCGCGACCACTTCTTCCAACGCATGGGCGCCGGTGACTTTTAATACTTGGGGATGGCGAGCCCGGATTTCTTCCTCGCGCGCGCCCAGACATCCGGTCACGATGACTTTGCCATTTTTTGCCAACGCTTCACCGATACTGTCCAAGGATTCTTCAACGGCAGCATCAATAAAACCGCAGGTATTGACGACAACAAGGTCGGCTTCCTGATAGGTTGGCGACACGGTGTAGCCTTCAGAGCGGAGTTTGGTCAAAATTCTTTCGCTATCAACCAGTGCTTTGGGGCAACCCAAACTGATAAAGCCTATATGTGGGGCAGTCATGTCAATCTCTTGGAATAAAAATCTGGCTAGTTTATCGAAACTGGCATTTTGAAGAAATCAAAAGACCGCGTTCAAATTGACCAGCATATTTAGTTGGAAGGGTTAATTCAGAATCCGCGCTTAATTTAAGGCGGTAATCGCAGAGGATTAAAATGCTAAGAACGATGTGGAGCAGAGGATGAGAATTGATTCAGCTAACTGGTGCTAGCTGAATCAGTCATTTTTACTTAGTGAGCAGCGTCGTAAGTAGCTTTCATTTCTTTAAGAATTTTCAGAGCGTCTCTTACAGCAGCTTCTGCTTTCTTATTGTCGCCCTCATCCAATGCAGCACGAGCAGCTTTCAATTGGTTGTTAGCATATTGACGTTCACGTTCTGTTTGCTCATAACGGAACTCTTTTTGTAACTGACGAGCTTCGCCCAAAGGAGCCAAAATTGCAGCTTTGTCAGCACCTTTTTCGATCAGGCTTAAAGTTTCTTCAACCTTAGCAATTGTGCCTTCAGCCGCTTCAATAACCTTTTGAGCTTCTTTGCTGGCAGCAAAAGAAGAAGTTGAAGCCATTGCCATTGTTGCCATGGCTGCAGAAAGAACGATAAATTTTAAGAATTTCATTGATTATTTTCCTCGGTGCTGTGGATGTGAATTTCCACGATATTAATAGTAAGACTATGTGCGGAATAACAAACGTTGCTATTTGCAAAACTATTGTAACACGCAAGAATAAAATAATTGACTAAAACACTCAAAAATTAACTCTCATCGCATGAGTTTATTTACGATTTGCTTCAAAGAAATTAGGTGCGTAAGAAACTTCTTTGAAATCAATTGAGCTGCAGGCTTTGTCTACGCTTGCGGCGGTAAAAAATAAATAGGGCTATACCCAACAACAATCCGGCTATACCAATCGAAATCGGAAGTAAAGGTAGCCTGTTGGGGTCGACACCCACTTCCAGAGGAATTTTAAATTTATCGTCTTCTTCCAGAGCCTCGCCTATCAGGAAGAATAACTGGTAATTGCCTGTTTTATCGATATCGGCTTGTGCTTCCACTGCGCCCCGGGGATACAGTTTGGCGGGAATTTCAGTGATGGTGCGAACTTCGCGAAAATCATCCGGCGCGCTCTGGCCGGTTTTTTCAACTTCAACCAAACGAATCGCAATCGGAGTGGTGCGAATGTCGCGGTCGATTAAATCTGCAGTAAAAAATATTTTACCTGCTCGCGGGATTTGTTGGCAGTAAGGCACAAACGCGGCTTTGGGGTCGGCAAGTTTGCTGTCAGCAGATGGCTGCAAGTACGCACTGAAATGCACGGCATAAAAATCGTTGGCAATAATGCAATCCAAATCGGGCCGATTGCCAAGGGCATTGGTTTTTTTAGCAACCAACCCAAGCTTATCGCAGCCGCTGAGTAAGAATATTGAGGCCAGAAACAAACAAACAAAAAATGATGAAAATCGCTGAGTATTCATAAATATTAATTTGGATAGATGTGGATGTACTGAGCAACTAGGGTTTGACAGTAAATTCGAACTTGCCAGTCACAATGTGAGTATCTTGTGAAACTACCCGATAACGGACGGTATAGGTACCTGGCACTAGATCATGAACGGAAGCATGAAGATTGGAGCCATCGGTCAGGCTTAGATCTGCATCGTGATTGTCAACACGCTTGCCCTGGCTATCTATTACGGCTAATGCTTTATATTCGCTTTTGACCGGGTCATTGAACCATAGGTCTATTTGCTTGGGAGAAGCAGCAACTGTTTCATCCTTGGCAGGTTGCGATTTCACCAAAATGGCATGCGCCCACACCGATACCGGGCTAAGCAAAGCTGCAGCCAACAAGGTGGATTTTATTATTTTTGTTCTTGCGGACTTAAGCATGTCGACCTCTTGATTTTTAATCGCATTAAAATTCCAAATATTCAATTACTTATCAACGCCAGATTGGTGATTCAGATACCGATTTAGAGTTGCGACGGCATTTTAGCAGCCTAACCAGATTTTTACTCGGGGCAAAATCTTGCTGAATAGGATTGGTAATTTCATTTGTACCCAAATCAGCCGGATAGCTTTAATTTCTTGGGATGCGCTCTAAAATTTTCGAATGACCTTGTCTATTAATATTTGATATACTCAATTTCGGTCATTAACTGTGGTTATTTTTCGCATTGTGACCGGGTCACATAAACAGTTGTGTTCAAATAACAATTACTAATCGAGGTACATTAAAGTATGAACTTATTGAAAAAAATCCTTGTTTCATTGGCGATGGTATCGGCATTAGGTGCAATATCAACTACAGCTATGGCTGAAAGCGACCCAGGTCGCATTGCTTTAAAGCCTGATGTTGCAGTCGATAACGTAGTTTCAAAAATCAGAGTCGCATTAGCTGCCATTACTTCAGGCTCTGAGAGTGAAAAAACTTCTGATTTAATCAAAGAAGCCGCTGATTCTTCTAAAGAAATCAATGCAAATGACAGAGTGGACAGAGCTCGTGCAAAAGCTAACAATCTTTTGAAGTCTGCTCGCGCTCACGCAAAAGAAAATGCTCCACAAGAAGCTGAGCAAGAATTAAGAGAAGCGATCAAAGCATTTGAAGGCTTGAAAAGCCTGTTTTAATTGAATGTCGAAAGTTTCATATTGTGTCATTGCGATAGATGTGATAAAAATTAAGCGCTTGCTTTAAGTAGGCACATAATAAATTTCAAAATCTTTTAGGAGGATCAAAATGAAAAAAATACTATCTTTATTAGCTATGGCTTTAATGATTGTCGGCTTAACTGGATGCATCGACGACCCAGATGACAACAAACAAAAAGTTTCCAGCTCTACTTCTAGCATCAAGCTCTAAATTTTAATAAGTTGGAGTAAAAAAGCCCGGCTTTTAGCTGGGCTTTTTTTTGCGCAACAGCTTTTGATAGCTTAGTTATTGTTTTTCTTTGCATTATCTCGTTTTAAGAGTATTAACAAATACTTCTTACCAGATACAAAGCCATCACTTACAATACCCACTTCCCATTGAGATTCTTAGCTAATTTGATTTGCAACCGTCACTTATGAAACTTTTTAAGCCTAATGGAGACGCGTTAACCAGAAATCAAAGCCTGATACCAAAGGATTCAATCGGTTTTTTTGCCCGGCTGAAAGGGGAGGAAAGCGGCATCAGCATGCTCATGCTGCTATCAATCCTGATACCCCTGCTACATATACTCGGTTACTTATGGTTTATTAAAAGCTCTGAAGAACCTGCTGAGAATATCGTTGAGCCGAAAACATTGAAAATGGATGTTTCCATGATTACGATTGCTGCGCCTAAGCCTATAGTCGCGCCGCCACAACCACCCCCGCCCGCACCTGCGCCACCACAAAAAGCACCACCAAAAGTAACACCGCCCAAGCCGATTGTTAAAAAAGCTCCAGCGCTTGAGCAAAAAATAGTGGATGTTGCACCCAAAGAATCGGCTGCACCGGTTGCGCAACC
>JABFRC010000009.1 GCA_013141375.1 Methylococcaceae bacterium
ATAAAATACTGTTTTTTATAGATTAAATATAAAATTAGCCTTTGTTGCAGCCATGCGGAATCAACCAACTTTGGCTTGGTTTTTCGTGCTTTGCATAGTCGGCTACCGGTATAAGTTCCCCAGTTACCCGCTCCAACTCGTCAATCGTTACCAAGTAATCATCTAGTCGCTTTTTTGTTGCCTCCGTTGAGTTCGGTACGATCCAGGCAATGGCTCGCTCATCCTGGCCAGTACCACGAACAACCACCTTCCAGAATGCATCTGGCGTTTTAACGCCATGACTTTTTACAAAATAATCATCGTTCGGATTGTTACCCCAAATAACACCGCCGATCACCAGCAACTCGTCTATGTCCCGGTAGCATTCAATGATTTCTTCGGTGAGTAGCCAAGCACCACGGTTCATATTTGCAGCTTGTGGGAGGATGTTAGTCATGTAGTTGCTCTGCTGAATGGCGACTGCTGATGAATCAAGATGGTTGGCTGGAACTTGATGGCCACGATCGTAACCATGGCTATACGCGGCCGCACTGGTTTGCTGGCATTGCTTAGGCACGTTGGGATCAAGTGCTTCGTTGCCCGTATCCCGTTGAGCGTTGTATTGAAATTTTACGGTCCCCCGCTTTTCACAATCCAGCCAAACCGTAAAACCTTCGTAATCTAACTTAAGTAAAGTTCCGGAACCGGCGGGTTCAATTTTTTTGGGGGCAGGAAGAGTTTCAGCCGGCTTATTTTTGACTGCTTTAGTTTTTTGGCTTTTGACAGTGCGGCAATGATATTCGCCGGTCTTTTTATTGGTGTGGCAACCGTCAGCGTTAACGCTACCTGGGTGAGCTTGTGCATAACTTGAAACGATTACTAATAAAAAGCTGAAAATTATCCGGTACATGCCGCCTGCCCTGCTATTAAACAAAACTGGCGACTCTACATCAATGGAACACAAAAAGCCCTTATATCCAATTTTTGCAAGTCACAAGGCCGCGGAAAGCTACCACAAGCTAATTACCTTAAAGCCTCGCGGCGATTGAGCGTTCAAAATGCTGGCATGGATGCCAGCAACAGGAATCAGGGATGATTCCTTATTTCTTTTTAACTGAAAGAAAGGCTGATTAAGTCCGACCACTTAACGGCAAAGTAACTGACACTTAAACTCAGTTACCAAGGCACATAGAATCTTACCCGGTTTCTTTCCGACACTTAAATCTTGGCCTAATCAAAGTCAGTGCCGCAAAATTTAAAATCCGGATTATTAGGTGATGTTTATGTAATCTGAAGATTACAAAGTTGAATGAAGAAACTGATGGTATTTCGTGTGGCCAATAGAATGGTGACAACGTCAACAATGGCGTTTTTAGGAAGGACTATATTGGAGAAGCGCGAGTGGCAAAAATGGGTCGTAAGCGGTAATGCCTGTCGGCATGGTCAACCGACAAGGCATTTAATTAATTTTGAGAATCCGTATAACAATTATGAGAAAAATTTAATAAATTATGAGAACTGACATGACAAAAAATGTCGAACGGTTAAGAGAAGGATAAACAAAGGATAAAAGAATAAGAGCTAAAAAATGCTGTTATTTATTTTTTAAAACAATAACTTAAGAAAGTAATCTTCCACCTATAACTACCATCAAGGTGCTATAAATTGTCAAAATTTTATGACTCTCCACCTATAACTACCGTCCATACCACCTATAACTACCGAAAAATCGGTATTGAATTGAAGCGCAAAGTTAACATTTTTTTATGTTCCACCTATAACTACCGTATATCTGCTGGACCCTCCACCTATAACTACCGTGGTTTTTTGATTATCTTATTTACCAATAACGTCTTTGATCTTTTCCTCGTTCAATAAATCCCTTTTGTTTGCAGCTTTCATGTGTGCCACGAAATCACGAGAAGCTGTAAGAGTCCCAGAGTTTACACAGAGCAAGCCAATATTTGTTAGCCGTTGAATCAGACAAATGAGTGTGTGATTTCCAAAATCCAATAACGTGTTTTTTACCAATTCTCCCCAATGAGATAACGCCCTCATTTTCTTCAATCCAGTCAAGAAATTCAATTATTCTAGTCACTTGTTTCTTCCTGAAATCCTTACCGCCACCGCGCACATAGTTTCTAAAATAGGGTTGAGCCGAGTTAGCCAAGATACGCATTCGATATTCCTATTCTGTTATGTCCCAGTTCAATTGAAATTTTTAAGCGCGCCTCTCGATCAATTACCCTTGCCTCGTCTTCGCTGATATTGAGAAACTCGGATAAGTTGGCCAGGCGTTCTCGCCTCGACCAACCGGCGTTAACAGGTGCGGGTGCACCGGTTATTTCCGTATAGCGATCGTTGGCAAATTGGTGGCGTTCAGAGTGGAAACCTATGCCTGCTAGCCTGGCCTGTTCGTAGCATTCTCTGCGGAATTTAAAGTAATACTGGCCATTGGGGACCATGGACTTGCCGTCCTGAATCGCAGCAGCACGTTCCAGAGCGGTGATCGCAACTGGTCGACAGGGAACAGTGCGGCGCTTGCCACCCTTGGTGCCGGCACGGAGTGTCACCCGGCCGTGTTTACGCGCCTCCCTGAGTGCGAGTTTTGCATTGAGAAGACAGCTCTCCTTGAATCGCAGGCCGAGGGTGCGTTGCAGATCAAGCAGCGCAGAGACGCGCTCATCAACAATGCGCTGGGCAGTTTGGTGCGTGGAGTCGGGCATGGACTTGTTTTCAGTGGGGATATACCGTCTCGGTTGTATGCCACAGTCTCGACCTGGTCGAACCG
>JABFRC010000121.1 GCA_013141375.1 Methylococcaceae bacterium
GTTCAAAGTGATTATTTTCAGGAGGGAGTTCAATGCGCCATCGGCTTACCGCTCCGGCAAATTCGAATGGCAAATAGCGCTCGTCGCGGAAATTAAGTTCGAATAAGCCCCCATCTCTTTGCCCTGTAGATGTCGCTATTGCTTCTGTAGCGGCATATTGCTTCACAATACGCGGGTCATCGGGCAATGTCTCATAGCCGTTGTTGATCTTGCCAACTGAACAGCAGGTGCTTGGTGGAGTATTTAGCCTAGGATCAACGCGTGTCGAACTGCTTAGTAGCGTTAATCGACAATGAACACCCGCATAAGGCCCTACGACGCAAGGAATGGTCAACGTCACGTTCTTAATACGACGCAGGTAATGACCCGGATAATCAAGGTCAAACATCCATTCGGGAACCTCTATTTCGCAATACCCGGTAAGCTTTAACTGCAAGAATGCTTCAGGCATATGCAGTCGCAGCGAAATATGCTTGGTCAATTCATATTCGCGGCAATTTTCATCATAATAAGCCTTATCCATTTGCTTGATGCCTAATTGCAAACGTTCTCCAGCCAGTAAGCCCTCATGCAGATTGTCCCAAATTTCAGAAGGAATAAAGCTTCGAGTGGTATGGCCTCGCTCATAATTAAAAGCCTGCTGAGCTTGTCGAGCCGTATGTAATGCAAGTTCATACATCTGGTAATACAAAGCCGCAGTCTCCTTCTGCATCCATAGAAAGAGCGCATGGTTGGTAAACTTGTCCCTTAAAAAGTCATGGACTTCGGCAGTATTCTCAATCTGACGTTGATGGTTATTTAACTCGCGTAGCGCAATATCACGTCGCCGCTCAGCAGCCAGGATTTGCCGCTCGATTTGCTCGATTTCGACGGTCAGAACATCTACCTGATGCTGCCATTCATCCTCACGCCGATCCCAGCCCGATTTGGTTAGACCTAGAGATGCCGCCGTCGTAATAATCTCAGCCACTGTATTGGAGATGGTGCCAGTTGCTGAAAAAATATGGCTTAATTTTTCGCCCGGAGGTAGTTTTACAAAGTTGCAAGGAAAGCCAACATGTGGATCAGGAATCAAGTTCATGAACTGACCTATTGCAACGGCAATATTGCCTGCTGTTCGCACCGTTGATGACGATATAGTCAGAGGTTCATATTGGACTTCACCACTAATCAAACCATTCGCTATCAAGGTTCTGTAATAGTGCAAACGTGTTTGGGCAATTTCCTTGGTTTTCTGTAAAGCTTGAACTTGCCAATCCGATTCACGCCATTGGAATTGCCTTATATCCAAGGCTAAATTCAATAGCTGTCGCTCCTGCATGACGCGCATCGTCGAGAGATATTCAGCATCGCCTTTTTCATACGCTGCTAATAATGCACCTCCAAGCGTACGTACCTCACCCGCCAGCTCTTGGGCTTTCTGCACCAGTATCATGAAACGATAACAGCTATGTGGTAAACACCAATCGGCTTCGTCAGCACATGTTTCCTGTGTGATTTTCCAACAATCGCGAAGATTGCTATCTCCAAAATATGGCATATCCAAATTTGACCGACCATTTTTAAGCCGTTTTCCATTCAGACAATTGTGAATAAGGCTCAGACGATCATCGACAGCTGAATACAAACAAAGCAATCGAGGATTGATAGGCGCACAATCTGGGTTGAAATCTGATAATGAACTCGTATCAGTTTTATCGTCGGATAATACAGTAGCTGGCGTTGCTCCTAATATGCGAGCTGCAGTATCAAAAATCACTCGGGCTTTCTGAAAGGCTTCCGGCGTGTTTTTTCGCATCACAGCATAACCCCATTGCACTAACGTTTCTAAATAGTGCATCAATATGGCGCGTTCTTTAGCTTCGCTGCCTGCTACCGGATCGCTGACACAACAACAAGCTTCGTCTATTCGCGCTGATCCAGGAATTCCATCAGAAGTTCCTGGGACTGAAGATGGAGACGGGACATCATCGTCAATTTGCAAGCAATCAATCCAAATGTTGTCTTGTAAAAGCGGGTCATAGATCAACTCATACCACTTCAATGCAGCCTCGAACCGACAATGCGCACGTAAGTGTCCAGCTACTGTGATAGCAGGACTAAACAAGGAAGGTGGTAATAACGGCGCACCCGGATCAAACCATGCAAAGAAAGGGAATGCAGCCAACCCTCCAATCAAGTCAGGAGTATCAGGATTAACTACAGTTGGTAGCACAATTGCTGCATCCTCTGCGAGGTCGTACCGGAATCCTGGTGGAGGCACAGGAGGAAAGCCTATTGGGGTAACACCGTTAGTCACCTCAAAATTAAGGGAATCACCACGCCGCCCATTGAAGATGAGTTCAGGTGCAGCCCCATGGGTAATGTTTACCCCTTCATAGGAACGACGAGGCTGCTGAAATTCACCGTTGTGAACCCGACACCAACGCAGATGTACCATCCGTTCCGATTCCCAATTCAGTAAACTGGGCAGCTTGTCTCCACGATGCCAGTCCGTTTGAGGATCATCTGCGAGCGCACCCCATTCGGCCACTTGTTCCTTGGAGTCGTATCGACGGGCATCTTCTATCCAAAAGTAATATTCATCCATCAACGCTGGATGTGATTTTCCACATATCGTACAACATCCTGACACTTCGGATTGTTGACACTTTGGCTCAAGGGTTGTCGTGGCTGGAGGTATCCCTGCTGCTGCCACACGGACGAACTTAGTGCCCAAACGGACAGCGGCTTGCAACCACATAGGAAGGTCACTATTCGCAATTGGATTAGGATTAACAACTGCTGCTCTTACCAACGGTACTCCCGCGGGTTGATCGTCTCTTCCTCGATCTCTTGGCACGCCATCAGGATTATCTGGAGTTTGAATCTGGCTAGCAACATTCAATGGTGCTAGCCACGAAGGTCGTGCATGCCGATCCGGCGTACCCATCAAGCCCAATCCTTCTCGAGTAGGATCAAGTATCTGTATAGTTGCTGGTTCACGATGCTGAAGCAATGTTAAACCTGGATGAGATGGTGGACGTGATCCTGCCCAATAGGCTAGGCCGCCAGGAACGGGTATCGTCAATGCAGATCGCCGCAACTCCGATTCAAGGAATTGGAAAGCCTCTGTACGTTGGGCATTTTTTAATTCGTCCCATTCAATCCAATTTTCCCGGTATATGAAACGACGCTTACAAGCTTCCCAAATACGATAGTTGGCGAAGTGGCTGTCCCATGCCAAAATGAATTGCCCAGTAACTGTAAAACCTGGTTCCAAACCCATTCGGGCGCGTTGGATGAAAAGGCTAATTGCAGTAACTGCTTCTTCAATGCGGCTTGCTTTTTGACATAACCCTGTTTCCACATCCATCAACAAGAGATCACTAAGATGTTTAGCCTCAGTAGCGAATCCTCCCCAAGGAAGTACGACACGATTTAGGTGAGTAAGGAAAGCCACAAGCGCTTGCCTTCCTCTTTCACGTAAATAGTCATTTAAACACTTGATCTCTTTGTAGCGGCGTGGCTCGCCATTCTCGATGTAGCCATCCCGGTAGAATTGTGTCAGATTGGCATTGCCGTCCAGACTGGGGCCATCGGACACCCAAAGGAACGCTTTCGCAGTTGTTATATCTTTTGGATAAAAATGATGTAGTAATAAGCGAACCCATTTTTCGGATTGCCAGACTCGTACAGCCCAGCGATCATCTTCCAAGTCTTCGCTTGTGACATCGTAAGAAAGGTCAGCTTGCGTTGCATCAAAATACTGCAATACCAACACATCATGACGGATATCAACGCCTAAATGTCGTAGTAGTTGTGCCGGGTTGTCGACATGGGATTCAGCTGCTTCGTGAAAGAGTAACCACGCCGGCCGTTCTGGTGAACATAAACTTTCCCTGCGCATAACCGTGTAGTCGAATAATCGTTCCCACCAATCGAACATCGCTTGTTGACGTTGCATGGTTGGAGCTACCCTTTGATCCTGTGCAACAGCAGGCGAAAAATAGTTATCGGATACCGGCAAAAAATTGGGGTCAAAATAGGCTTTATGCGTTACAAAACCAGTTCCGCTCCTGTAATAGGATTGACCTAAGAAATTGCTGGGATGCGATAGCATATAGCCGAGTTCGGATTGCCCGTCGTCTGAGATTCCTCGAGCAGAAAGCCGAAGCCGACTGACAAATAACAAGGCTTTGTACGCACGTTGATAAGTTCGCCGGATATCACGCACCGTACTGGTAAAATGAACATCCAGAAACTCCCCCGCAGCGCCGTCTAATTTCAGTCCAGAATGCAAGGTACTGTTCTTTTGCTCCTGGAATAACTTGTCATAAGGTACGGTCAACCAGTCTTCGCAAGTATCTGACCCTTTGTATTTCAATTGGAAACCGGTAATTTGGGGACAAACGTCATCAGGCCCTTCAAATACTAATGGTTTCCGCTCCAGTTCTATTGATAAATCGTAAAAACCTTTCTTCAATTCGATTGGTTTGGCGCAATGGCCGGGAGCTTCTTCATTAGGCCAGTCATGGGCGAGCAACACCCAAGTTTTTTGCCCCCGTTTCAGGATTACTCGCCAACGGTGCGTTTCTGCAATGGAATCGAAATCCGGTAGTTCACAGGCGGGTGTGGGTGCGCCAGCAGCAAAACTATATTGACCACCACATTCGATGAGCAATAAACCTTTCCAACGTAGAATGAAAGGCTCCGCCCCACCAATCATAGAGCCATCCGAATTGGCAATGGCAAAACCGTTACGGATAGCAGCGACTTGTAACTGCTTCGCCGTCAAAGTAAACTCCATAGAAGGTAGAAGAGTCGGGATGGATGCGTTCCAGGCGTTTTCCTCCTGACCGAATGCATCCAGCCCTCCACGAACTTCCCTCCAACGCAATGCCTCTGCAGCATCGAAATATTCGGCCAACATGCCTGTACCAGGTAAGCCCAAGAGCGCAGCATAAGCGCCACCATTGGGTTGCGGTTGCCAAGTCATAACCGCAGGTGATTGGCCATTGTCGTTTTCCCAAGGCGAAGTGGCACGGTTCTCATCAGCCCACAAATTTTTCAGCAATAATTTTGCTAAAGCAACACCCTCAGGATTCATTGAACTTGTGGCACAGTTCACATGTGCGGCCAAATGTTCGCAAATAGCCTGGCAACGCTCATAGAACCGGGCAAATTCCATTTGAAACCACGCCCAACGTTTTGCCTCATCGGATTCCTGTATTAACCGTTCTTCCGCTTCACCAAAGTTTGTAAAAATGAAAGCAAAATGGGCTAAATCAACACGCGGTAAAAAGTACAGGTCACGTACGGCAGTTTGTTCTGGTGCTGTCAATTGCCGAATACGACCCAGCTTAGCCAACACCGCCTCATCAGTCAGTGGAACTTGCGCCCACAATTCTTTAGCAGATGAATCGTATTTAAATGGGCCATCCAGCGGTGTGTTCCACATAGGTTCGGATGTTGAAGCAAGTGCAACCCGATACTGCTGATCCGATATACTTACCGGAATCCCACTGCTAGTAAGGATTTCAGGGAAGAAATGTTGACCGAGCTTTTGCCATAAATTAGTTCCAGCTAAAGGCACAAAACCAAATTCTTTCCTTAGCACATCTTCCATACGCCGCCATGTCCATTGCACCGCACGTTCTGGACATACTTCAACAGCTAAGAGTTTCTTCCGTAGGGTATACAATGAGTTCAAATCTTCATCATCTGGTAACCCAAAAGGAGAATCTTTCGCTTCGTTGTCGGTTTGTAAAGGAAAGGGATCATCTCCCTGTAAATGCGCTCCGGTGGTGAAGAGAAACAACAACTCACCTACTCTGAATTGTGAAGCATATATTTTCGCTAGAATCTCGGCGAAACGAAGTGTATGAGTTGGATGGGCGTGCCAGGTATCAACTGGATTTCCTGGATTAAATCCGGCCAGAGCAGATAACTGATCCAGATTATCACCCAGCAGTTTGATAAATTCAGGTTCCCTGCAACAGCAGCCATGCACATTAATCGCATATTGTTGGATTTGATTAAGTAAATGACCAACTGCCCAATTCCATTTTGAAGCTCCCGCAGCCCAAAATGCCAGCAAATGCAAACGCTCAGCACCTGTCGCATTGGTCATCAGTGGCGTACCATCTGTAAGCGATAGATTGAAATCATCTCGGAACATCTGGAAGGCTGCCAGTTGTCGAATGAAATCGGGATTGATATTTGAGCCGATGAACAACTGCAATACCACACAAATATCACGTAACTCGGTGAATGTGTAATGAGCATTAGTCACACACTGCAGTTTGCGCCACAGGCGAATAAATACCATCAACCGTTTAAGCGCTTCGACTGGATCTTCTGGATCAGTAAATTCTATTAGGTACTTATCCAAGCAACAGGGTTCGCAGTCTGGGAATACCCTTTCATTATCATCCCCGCGTATCCTTTGTGGTCTGAACTTGACGAACTCAGATTTCCATAACTCGATAAATTCACAATAACTCAAGCAAGTTCTTTCCAGAAACTCATCCAGCTTAACTACAACGTCGGTCCAGATAGGCCCTTCCCCATTATTTAATCTTTCCGATTCAAAACCGTACATGTTAAATAAAGGCACGGTGATTTGTTCTAGTTCTCGTGCCGCTCGTCCCCTGCGCCGAACAGGATTAGCTGTGTTAATCGGGATATTGTTCTGGTACAGCACGGCATATTCTTCCGGCGTAATGCAGAGATATTCGATGGCTGTCTCGATACGAACGGGATAACGCCAGAGATGTTTTTGGAATTCTGCCGTTTCCTTACTGGGATCGAGCACAAATTCGGTAATATCCTTCCTAAACCGGCGCATGGTTGTAAAACGGCGAGTTCCTAGCTGCTTGAGATAGGTACGGGAGACATCCAAGGGTTGGTTGTAAGGCAACGTGCATGCTGAAAAATCCACCTTTAACTTGTCGTAGGCAAGCTGTCCCTTAGTGGGTACGGCTGGCGTTGAATGTTCCGGCAACACTTCGAATATTGTCTCAGGATCATGGAGAAAGGCATCAACGCTGGGTTGAGGATTAGACTTAAGCTCATGTCCACCCACTTGATCGTGGGCGGTATCGAAAACCGCGCCGAAATTGTCGCCGGTAGCAACCATATGTTCCAGTGATTCATTGACCAGGTCGATCAAAGGCAGCGGCACTTCCAGGTTGGATTTTGAACCCAACAGGTCGCCTAAAGAGCCTCGACGTGTCGATAGAAGCCCTGCTAATGTTACTTCAGGTTCCGATGGGATTGGATGCTCGCAAGTTGATTCTTCGGCTACTCTGAGCAAATCGTGCAGGTAAGCTACCGGTCCCAGTGGTGAACGATGCGCAGGAGGAATACAGTTGACCAGCGAGCCCTCCGGATTAATTGGCTTGAAATTGCCTGGGTCTTGAGGTGTATTTGGCTCGGAAACTTCCGCGTTGTCCCAGATAGTATCTGCATGGTCGAAAGCGACAGAACCCACTAGCGCATCCTTGAATTCCGTTTCGGAGAAATTTGCGATGACATTGCTACTCGCCAACCCTCTCGCCCAAAGTGCTTCCATCACGGAAAACTGTACATCCTCTGGAGTAATCCCTACTGTTAAATTGATAAGGCCCTGGATACAAAATAACCAGTCAGTGAATTTTTGTTGGGCATCTTGGTCACCCGGAAATATCAGTTGTAAGGTATTCTCTAATACGCCGGAATCCCAGTTACTAAAGGTAAAACCGCCTGGGTAATTCGCCAACAACATATCGAGCGGATTATCGGGACGCCCAAGCACTGGCGCAGCACTGACAGTAGGGGCATCAGGTGGATCAAAAACATTTGCAACATCAAAAAATTTCCTTAAGTTTCTAATGAAAGCTTGCGTCCGCTCAGCAATAGTTCCTGGCTTAGTAAACTCAGGAAGTAATGTTGGGTCTGGAACGGCTGGCGGCTTTGGATTGAGCAGATTTTCCCAATCTTGGTTAGTTTTCGCTTTAAGGTCTTCGGCGTTATTAACTCCAAAACCTGCCCCTTTAATAGCAGTAATCAATGGATCGTGGTGCTTCGTCACCGCACAAAGCACCAAATCTAAATGTCCAGTGACATCGGCAGCAGCCAACGCCCCCCAAAACACATTGATATCCGCTTCAACCCGTGCAAGCCAATGGGTGACTAAGCCATGAACATCGGATGCCAGCGCGAACTCACACTCCGGTGTGCCTGTCTCACCAACCAACCCCAAAGCCCGCAAACGCCTTGCTACTTGAAAGCGGTTGATCCCAGCGGGTTCAGTCAATACGTTATCTTCTAAGGCCGCTTCGATGTTTGTCACGATCTGCGCTTCGGAGCCCAGTTGAACCATCTTGAAGCGCTGTTCACGCGCAACTTGCGGTGGAAGAATAGCAGTAAGGGCATAGACGTAAGCTGCGGGTATCTCGAAGATGGGATCCAATGCAGCACCGCCAACGCCTGTTAAAATGACTTTCGCTTCACGTCCCGGTGTAGTGGGAATGATCGGAAAATGGAATCCCACACGGGTCGCTTTTTTACTTTCTTCCTCGCACCAAATAGCAGCCGACATCGAATAGATGAAATTCGCCAAACGATCCGCTTCAGCGTTGTGCTTGGTGTAGTATGTCAGTAATTCTCCCTCGAAAATCCGGCGGTCGCGTTCCTCATCGCTGTCGGGTTTTTTAGGGTCGGTATACATTTCTTCTAGTGTACTGCCTTTGGGCACAGGTAACGGATATGCCATCCTGTCCCAGATGATTTCATAAGCGATGTGCTTGCTTTTTTCACGACTAAGGTTGGCGATGTCGTTCAAATTACCCGGCTCAGCATTCAGGACATTTTCCACAGCTGTTCGCAGTGCTGAGAAATTGGGGGCTGTGCCATCTTCTGGTAACAATCCTGTGACACTCAGTTGTTGACCTGGAGAAGGTAATGCCAAGTGCAAGCTGATAGGCCCTAATCCGGGAAAAGTATTCGGATCGCCTGGAATCGGGGCGGGCGCGACCGGCACGTTAAAATAGATTTGTTTATGAACCGTCTCGTTTCCGCCCCGCCTGATGACTAAACGAATATCTGCGGTTTTGTATTCTCCACCCGCTGGTGGATCAGGGATTTCGATAACTGCCGTCGCAACTGACTGAAATGTCCTGGCATTTAAAAGTGGAAAAAATGAAACTAGGCTGATGACAAAATGTTGTGTAATTCGATTATTTGCATCTTGAATAGGCGTAGGATCAAGCGACGGCGAAGGTGGAAGATTGGGAGCAATATAGGTAGCCGTACCAAATGCCGCTCCGCTACCCGCTGGGTCGTTAAACGAAACCTCGTGAGCATCAATAGATAATCCGTTTAAGTAATTGGTAAAATCGTCTCCGGAAATGGGTTCTACCGGATGTAAGCGAATAACGAGTAGGGATGGCATGATCTCCTCCTTCAAATAAAATTTGTTACATTTCGTTTTTACAGGTCATATTTTTAATTGATTAATTCAGTTTTGCTTCTTGACGGGTACCAACATCCCGAACTAACGCCGTCCGCAACGAGCTTCCGGTTTGCCGTAATTCCTCATATATAGTTTCCGGCACTGTTTGTTCTTTTGCTTCTATATGGCTGGTTAGAACATTTCTTATGGCCTCTTGCAGGTCAAAATAGCTATCCCGGCTGTTGTCGGAAAGAAATAAACCGCCTTTTTGGAAATACCATTCTCTCAGCGAGGCCGTTAGTTTTTCCAAATCAGCAAATGTCCGCTCTTTTGGGCGGGCGTATTTCGCCAGGTCTTCTAATAATTTCCACAGCTCCAGGTATTGGGTAATGCGTTTGTCACGCAGGTCAGTGTCGTATTTAAATTCGAGTTCTTTCCGCAATTTGAATACGGCAAACAGATAGGTAATGAGTGCACCGACAAAAACACCTGGTAATGCATTAATAATCTCAGTCACAAATTTTTCACCCATTTTGTTTTTCTCCACACAATCCAAAAATCTTTAACTGTCATACATTGCCATTTACAGATATCCTTACGTTAATCATCATTCGATGGGAATTGCAGTCAGTTCATCCCACGGACTTACGGATTAATGACTTTGATTACTCAGTTTTTATTTTCAACCGCTAAAAGCCGAACCACATAGTCCGGTACTCTATTACTGAATGCGACTAGCTCTCGGAGAACTTCTATTCGCAGCCTTAATGCTGATGTAACTCCTCCAATCCATACCTCTTCTGGATTTCCACCGTTATCTAGAATAAGTCTCACGAGAGCGTCGTTTCCGCTGAAGGCAGCAAATGCAACTGCAGTTGGGTGATGTTTGTAAACCGCGACATTCGCACCATACTTCAAAAGCAATTTTGCCATGTCTAACGAGCTATTGTTACATGCCACCTGTAGCGCTGTGTAACCTGCCTCTCCGAACTCATCCACTGGTGCCCCCAAGTCCAGCAACAAGGGCACCAAAGGAAGTAGGCGAGTCTGCGTCGCGAGAACAAGAGGAGATTCATTACTCATGAGCAGATTCTTCTGGCGAAAGGGCTGTACCCCCGAATCGACAATTCGCCTGACTAGGTCGATATCACCGATGCGGATGGCATTAAGCAGTTGATTATTAGCTGAACAATTTGACATATCAATTGCTTTAAATGTAGTCGGCAACCCAATCCGCTCCGAAATAACCCGCTGTGCCGAAGATAATCGCGCCACCAAGCCCTGTGAGGACAGCTCCTGGCCCCGTCTCGATACCTGCTAAAGCTCCTAGACCTGCTCCGATCTTCGCGCCAGCCCATGCGCCTCCCCAACTGCCGACTTGCCGAACCGTCTCTGCTGCCAATGGTGCCGGAGATTCGACTCGAATGCTCTCACGGGTAGCTTGACCCAAATCATAAACAGTCAATCCAACTGCAGCTACTTGAAGACCACGTCCACCATACCTCATGTAGCGCATGGCCGCTGAATCAATAGCTCTGGGATCAATTGGACCTCGAAATAGCACTTCTCGCTCGGCTGCTTGCGCGCCACTCCACATTTCGGCACGAGCTTGGAATCGCGGGTTAGATCTGGCTAAGGCTTCCATATCTGCGGCCAGTGCTTCTTCGGAAATAAACTCTGCACCAAGGGAAGTCGCCTTGTCTATGTCGATCCATAATCGAGTGCTCCCTTGAAAGCCAGTCGCTCCTCCAGGGCGCATTGATGCAGATATGAACGGTGTCCCTGTGGCACTTCCAAGATGCTGCCCTAACGCATGCTCGGCAGGGGATAGCAATGCGGACGGATTTGCAGCACTTAATCCAAAGGTGGTTGGAGCAACATCAACGAGCGGATTAGTTATACGGACAGCAGCATTTGGAATGTTGCTCCAAATACGAGCAGCGCTTAGTAATTCATGTTCATTATAGCCCTCTGATTGTGTTGCCGTTGATTGTGAAGAGTTAGTATCTACAACCCCAGCATCTAGCTGGTGACTATCACTGCTTGTCGAATTTGAAGAATGCGCTTCATCCCAGATCGTGCGTAAACCCTCTTCAGTATATGGCCCAAAAGCACCCGATTTAAAATCTTCGAAAGATACATAGTTATTAGGATTATTCGGATCTGTGTCATTGGCTACTTGGTTTTGTTTTCCATTAGGATCAACAAAGAATTGCGGATTACAATGAGAATATTGATAAACATTAACTCCGTCCATGACTCCAGTCGGATCGCAGTTTATCCATCTTGAGAGCCACGGAGAATAGTACCTTGCACTATGATAAGAAAGCCCCGTTTCCTCATCCCGCTCCTTACCCGTAAACCGATACCGCTTCAAGCTCACTTCTGCTGCGCTAAGTCCAGCTTGATAAGATGTGCTGCCATACGGATAAAATTCCTCATAAGAAATCACTGCTCCCTCGAAATCCAGTTCTAAACTGGCCGAACCTAAATGATTCCCTAGTTGATAGCGGATTATCGATGCTAATAAATCCTTACTTTCATCAATATCCTGCGTTTTCGTCTCGACCAGTGCGATCCGCTGCTTATCGTCCATGATATGGAGCGTTTCCCGTTCCAGTTTGATTTCGCCAGATTGACGTTTGCGGTAAACCTCAAAGCCACCAAGATATAACCGCTCCTCAACGGTGTAGCCGTTATGTTCATGAACTTTCCTTACCCGCTGGCCGCTTGCGTCATAAACATAATAAGCCTTGCCACCACCGCCCAAATCAACCGACTGTAACTGATCCTTGAAATCCCACAGCATTTCCTTCAAGTGCGGCATGCTTAGCATATTGCCGTGGCTATCGAAGCTATAGGGTTCGGCGGTTTCCCCAACTTTTGTGCCGCTTAACCGGTTACTGTATTCGCCGGGCTCAAGCAAGCTGGTTTCTTGATATAGATATTCTCGCGTCCAACCTGCATGTTGTGGATCAGTACTCCGATGCAACAAGCGCAGAAAATTACCGACCGCATCATATTCGTAACTTTCCTGATAAAGACTCATTGCCTGACCATCGCCCGGATGGATCAAGCCAACACGAGGTTGATCGGTATGGCTGGTTGGCACTGGGCCGAATGGACATCCGTCACTTGCCTGACCCAAATGCTCACGACCTGTCGCTTGAATTAGGCGGTAAATGGCATCGTAGACATAATCGGTGCTAGGTTCGACACAGCGGTTACGGAAAAAGATGGTTTGTTGGGCATCGTCACGGATATGAGTGATATTTCCCGCTGGGTCGTAGGTGTAGCTTAAATCCTGCAAAGCGGTATTGCTACGCAGGGTTTTTAAAGCAGTTAAGCGGAATGTCTTCTCATCATAGGCATATTCTGTCTTGGTCTGATTGCCGTACTCAATCTTTTCCCTTTGGCTTTTGGCGTTGTAGTCGATATTTTTTACAAAGATTGTTGCCGTTTCAGCGCCCCGTAGATTGACTTTAAGGTTATCCAACAAATTGGCTTCGTTATAAGCAGGCTTGATTATGCTTTTATCAGGAGTGGTTAATGTTATAGGCCGGTTTAGTGCATCGTAAATTGTATGGCTGGCAAAAATTTCATCTTCTAAAATCGGTTGATACGACCAATCCGGTGTGGTTTTATAGTCCCGGACAATCTGGCGAGTGCCATTCAGTAAATTACCTTTGAAATTGTAAGCTTCGTTAGTAACAACGCCTGCGCTATCGAAAGCCTGATAAACTCGACCCCGATGGTTGTTGATATCACCTTGCTGCTCACCATAAACCGATTTTTCATACAAGACTTCCCCTGTGAGATTATTTGCATCCGAACCTACTACGAAGGATTGCAAAGGCCGTCTTAGCTGATCATATTCGGTACGGAAACTATGCCCACGACTATTCCAGGCGCGGATCGGTTTAACTGTCACATCATTCAACATCCAGCGTTCACCGGCCTCCATGCTGGCTTGGTGAATGCGGTTACCGAGTAGATCGTAGTCGTAGCGCATGACGACACGATCTTTGGCATCGATGACGGCACGCTGATTGCCCTCGATATCGAGCTCTGTGCGGGTAGCGTATTTCCCCGCCGTACCGTTGTCGGCAATGCTCAAAAATGGGCGGCCTAAGGTATCGAAATAGGCAAGGGTTGGGGTGTTGGCATGGTGCGAGGTTTTTTCCGCTGCCTGCCATTCTAAATTATCTTTAGGTTTGTTAATGCGTTCCTGATACCAGGTCGGGAGGTAATCTGATTTTGGTAATGCCTGAAAGAAGCCTTTAACAGCTAAATCACTATCGGGATCGAGCAATACGGTATCATTGACATCCCAGATTTCCTGCCGCCAGGGGTCAAAGA
>JABFRC010000354.1 GCA_013141375.1 Methylococcaceae bacterium
TCGATATTTTTATTGCTGCAGGTTTCGAGCTCGTTGGCGGCAAAAGTGTGTTTTTGTTGCAGCTGGGCTAATTGCTCAGTCAGTTGGTTTTTAGACTGGTTTAACTTTTTACTCACCGCCAGCAATTCCTGCAGCTTGGCTCGAGTCGTCTCAACCTGACCCTGTAACCGCTCGCTACTGCTTCTTGCTGCCGCCAAATCACCTTGTAATTTATTGCCGGTGGAAGCCGCAGACTCGGCGCTTTGTTTCACCGACGCCAGTTCGGTTTGCAACTGACTGTTTTCCGCCGTTAACTTGGTGTTTTCAGCTTTTGCAGCATCCCGCTCCGATGTAAGCTGGCGTACCATTGCTTGCAACTTTACAGCCACGGTATTGTCAGTGTTTTTTGCTGCACTTGCCGGATTAATAAGCGCCAGCAAGCCCAGCAATAGCCATGCGTATTTATAATAAGTATGCATATTCAAGCCCATTAGAACCGGGTGTTAACGTCGATTTGCAACATATCAACACCGAAAGAAGGTCCGGTAATCGCTTCAGTGCTCAACCAGCGACTGGTCAGCCAGACATTGTCGATTAAGCCGTAGTTAGCGCCCAAGACCCAACCCTTGGCATTGGTGCCGCCCAAATGGAAGTCTGAATCAGTGAATGCATCCAGCACCGAATCACGTTCGACGCGCTTATAGGCTAGGAATGTACTCCAGTTACCCTTCTTGTCGATTCTTAGCCAGCCCAAATCCGCACGAACTTGCCAGGCGTTGGTTTGATCCTGTACAGAACCGCTGCCGATTGCGCCACCCAAAATGCGGTTAGCTGCCACTGTTTTACTATCAAAACCAATATTTTTGGCGAAGTCGCCGGACAGTGATAAATGTATCGGATCAAACAAGGCCATATCGTAGCGAACATTTAAGTTCACAATATTGAAGTCCGAGGCCAAGCCAACCATACCTGGGAACTGACTCGCCACCACATCGTTAAAAGCGCCGTCACGGCAGATGGTCGCCAGCGTATTGCCGCCCTGCAAGAAATCAGGCATTGATGCCGAATTGGTACGACTATTGAGATCGCAAGTGCCAGAAAATGTTTTATTGGGCTTTGCAGTAATATTCGTATAGTCGTAATAAGCAACCGCCGCTCTCAGGCTGTCGTTATTCTTGAAGCCCCAATCCATACCGACTTGACCGCCAAACAACCACTTGTCGTTACTGCTAAACGGCGCTTCCTGTATCGGGAAAGCACCTGCGGTGGCATAGAGCAGTCGTGCGCCGTCGCCCAACAGGTTTTTATCGCCCAAGTTATAACGATAGCTGGCAGCAAAACCTTCAAATGATAAATCCGTATCCCAAACCAATTCTGATCCGCTGGTAAATTCGCCGCCACCGACCGAGAATGGATTTCTGATTCGGCCACCAGATAAACTCAACCAGTTAAAGCCCTTGCTATCCACATCATCGTATTGCAAGTAAGCCCTATCCAGATTGAACTGATAGCGGTTGCCGGTTTGTCCCATCGTCTGATTGGTTGACACCGGATCCCTGAGATTACCGGTCGAAATTCGAACTGCCGCTTTCAGGCCTTTAACGATATCTGCATCAATGCCTAAACGCAGTCGTTCACGAAAGCGTTGATTGTCTTCTGTGGTAGTTCTAACCAGATCCAGTCCGGCATTCCTTGATCCACCGCCTTGATTGATTTGCTGGCCGTTGGCGTAATAAGGAAATATACTCAAATCACCGCTGTTATCGCTGGACATAAATGTCGGCTCATAACGCAAGCGAACATCTCCGGAAAACTTAAACTTTCTGGTCCATTCGGGTAAGGCATCCGCAATACCCCAATGCTCATCCTTGGCATGGGCAATCACATCACCCACCACATCCTGACGCAACTCAGCACGTAATTGTTCGCGAATTTCATCTTTCACAAAATCCGGCACATAAGAT
Source organism: Methylococcaceae bacterium (assembly GCA_013141375.1). GTDB lineage: Bacteria > Pseudomonadota > Gammaproteobacteria > Methylococcales > Methylomonadaceae > JABFRC01. The sequence goes on from JABFRC010000354.1 coordinate 1,944, forward strand.
ACGCGCACTTCATCCTTATCCACCGGACCGGTTGCTGACGCATTTTTAATGGCCGCGGAGGTAGCCGTTTGCTCAACCAATTTACTGGCATCAGCTTCCGCTTGTTTGAACATCTCTTTAGCTGTTTGCTCATTCAGAACGCCCTGTTTGACCAATTGCTTAATAAGACTCTCAGTGGTGCTCTTTAATTTAAGCAACTCTTCCTTTTCACCGGCATCGGACACTCCCGATACAGCCGCCAAAACCAGGACCGAAACAGCCATTTTCAATGTATTCAACGTGTTCATAACTCTCTAAATGCGTGATGTAATGCGTAATTTGACGGGTGATTTAATGCCGGTAGGCGGTACCTTGTTGATCTTCTTCAACTTGGCCAACTGCAAGGCCAATAATTCGTCGATTTTGGGATCCTGGCTGGTTTTCAATAACTCATAGCGTTCAACGTTGCCTTCAAGATCGAACCAGACGCTGACAGTGACCACAAACTTACTGTGCCGCAGCTCATCCTTATCTGACAGCAAGCCCAACACCTGATTTTTCACAACCCCGGCATACCAGGCAGATGGACTGCCACTGCCGCCCAATAAACCCTTGCCGCCTTTGCGACCGACCAAACCAAATCCATCCGAACCGGCGGTGCCTTCGGCATCCAGGCCGGTGTCACCTGCCGGCGGCTCGTCTGCCGCTTCCTCCGGAACCGGCTCTGGGTCAGGTTGCTGTTCGGGTTGTTCTATTTTTTCCTTAATCTCCGGCTCCGGTATCTTCTCTTTCGGCGGTGGCGGTGGAGGAGG
>JABFRC010000216.1 GCA_013141375.1 Methylococcaceae bacterium
CCGTTTAAGGTGATGGACACCGATGGTCTACCGTCTTGATCCATCCCTGAAGATGCATCAACAATTTGATCACCAGTCACGATAACGCGACGATCTAACAAAATCGGACTACCGTTTTTGTCGTAATACAAGCGACTACCGGGAGGCACTCGTCCGGCAACCGCGTTTTGGACATCATGTTCGGTATCTGCCAAACGATATTCCAATGTTGCAGTTGTTCCCAAAATTTCCTTGGCACGCGTGGTATCTTGTACACCAGGCAATTGCACAACGATACGATTCTCACCTTGCTGCTGAATAACCGGCTCTGCCACACCCAGCTCGTTAACCCGATTACGCAAGGTTGTCATGTTTTGTGCAACGGCAAATTTTTTGGTTTCTCTTACTTCTTTTTCTGAAAGCTTCAACCAAACCTGCTCAGCGGCTTCTGGCTCAGTGATATCCAGATTTCTGAAATCTTTGGCCAGAAGCGCCATCAAAGCGGCTTTGTCATCGACAGAATTCAAGGTTACCTTGATAAACCCACTGTCTTTAGCGACTGACTGATAACGTATCTTTTCATTTCTCAAGCCCAGACGTACGTCATCGGTATAGCGTTCTTCCGCCTGCTTAACCGCCGCATCCATATCGACTTCAAGCAAAAAATGCACACCACCGCGTAAATCCAGACCTAAATACATTGCTTTGGCGTTAATTGCCTGCAACCAGGGAGGAGTCGTTGGTGCCAAATTTAAAGCGACAGTGAAATCATTACCTAGACCGTCTCTGAGCAAGTCAGCGATTTTTAACTGATCGTCGGTATTGTTAAACCTCGCCAAAATATGGCTGTCTTTAAGCTCAAACGCTTTAGCAGTAACGCCGGCAGCTTTAATCTGCGCTTCGATCTTATCGGCTTGAGCCTGATCCAGCTTGGATTCGCGCACGGGTGACACTTGAACCGAAGGGTCGTCGCCATACAAATTGGGTAACGCGTAAAGAGTCCCGATAATAAATACGACCAGGACCAGAATATTTTTCCAGAGAGGGAAATGGTTTTGCATTTTATTCTTCCAACGATTAACTACAACTCCACTGATCGCTCAGGATCAGCCACGCAATGCCGCACTAAACTCTAACTGCCTTTTTTATTTACCGCTTTATAAGTCCCTTTAGGCATCAGCGTTTCAATCGCCTGACGCTGTACTTGGATAAAGCTATTATCACCAACTTCAAGTTTGACAAAATTATCATCCAGCTCAATCACTTTGCCCAAAATGCCACCAGATGTGACTACTTCAACACCCTTATTAAGCGCAGCGATCATCTGCTTTTTTTCTTTTGCACGTTTGGCCTGAGGGCGCAGAAACAGAAAATAAAAAAAAGCCAGAATAGCTAATGGAAAAAGCATACCTTCAATGCCGGGTTGACCGGCTGGCGCAGCGGCTTCAGCCATTGCATCAGAAATAAAAAAACTCATCGTTATCCTCGATTATTATTGTTTTAAACAAAGCGCGGCATTATGCCACAGTCGGCACTGCTTTTCCTCGTTGTTGATAGAATTGCTTGACAAAGGCGTCGAGGGCTTGCGCCTCAATAGCATCACGCAAACCTTGCATCAAACTCAGGTAATAATAAAGGTTATGAATGGTATTCAATCTTGAGCCCAACATTTCCTTACATTTATCCAAATGTCGCAAGTACGCTTTGGAATAATTCCGGCAAGTATAACAAGCACATGTTTCATCTATTGGTCCGGTATCAAACTCATACTGACTATTTCGGATCTTGACCACACCGAAACTGGTAAATAGGTGACCATTACGGGCATTTCGGGTCGGCATCACACAATCAAACATATCAATACCACGTCTGACTGCCTCAACCAGATCTTCGGGTGTACCTACCCCCATCAAATAACGAGGTTTATCAACGGGCATTTTGTCGTGGATAACATCCAGCGTTGCCATCATCTCATCTTTGGGCTCACCCACCGAGAGACCACCAATCGCATAACCGTCAAAACCAATATCCACCAAACCGGCAATCGATTCCTGACGCAAATGTTCATACATGCCGCCTTGCACAATACCGAACAATGCCGACGGATTGCCTTCGTGTGCCGCCTTGCTCCGTGCGGCCCAACGTAACGACAAGCGCATAGAGTCGGCTGCCTGATCCACAGACGCAGGATAAGGCGTACATTCATCAAAAATCATGACGATGTCAGAACCCAAATCACGCTGCACCTGCATCGACTCTTCCGGACCCATAAAAATTTTGCTGCCGTTGATAGGCGATTTGAATGTCACGCCGGCTTCGGTGATTTTTCTAAGCGCTCCCAAGCTAAATACTTGAAAACCACCGGAGTCGGTCAAAATAGGTTTATCCCAGCGCATAAAATCATGCAGATCACCGTGAGCTTTGATAACTTCCGTGCCAGGCCTGAGCATTAAATGGAAGGTATTTCCCAAAATGATTTGCGCACCGATTCCGGTTAAATCATCTGGCGTCAGCGATTTCACTGCTCCATAGGTACCGACTGGCATAAATATTGGTGTTTCCACCACCCCGCGCGCAAAAGTCAGCTGGCCGCGTCGAGCATGACCATCGGTAGTTTTTAATTTGAATTCCATTGAAATCTTGCAATCGTAAAAAGGCCGGGATTATCCAGTCTTTTCAACTCCTAAGCCAGTAAAGTTATATTCTACGAAATCAAAATCATTAGACTCGTCAACCCAACAAGGCCGTATTTACTCGCATATTAAAATTCACATTGATAAGCACAAGCCAAGCCAATCACTATATGATTGTTAATCATCTAAAGTTTTTTACCGTTTATTAACCTATCTGGCTAAACTAGCGCCTATTGCCATCGCCTTGCGATATACCATCTAAACGACACGCCTATTCCTGTTAATCTGGCTGTTATCTGTAGCCCTCCTAATTGATATTTATGGATATATTTTCACAAACGTTAGATTTATTTATCCACCTCAACGCACATCTCGCCGATATTTTGTCGCACTATGGCACACTCACTTACGCATTATTATTTTTGATTGTTTTTTGTGAAACCGGACTAATAGTCATGCCATTTTTGCCAGGTGATTCCCTGCTATTTGCTGTTGGCGCATTGGCGGCCAGCACCGGTCAACTTGATGTTTATCTATTAATTCCTCTGTTAATCGTTGCAGCATTGGCTGGAGATAATCTCAATTATGTCACCGGCAAATTTTTCGGTACCAAGATTAAATCACGCGAAAGAATCGGTTTTTTCAAACATGAATATATTGATCAGACAGAAAACTATTATCAAAAACACGGGGGGCGAACCGTAATTATTGCCCGATTTATACCAATCATCAGAACTGTTGCCCCTTTTGTGGCGGGTGCTGGCAACATGTACTACCCACGTTACTTACTGTTTTGCATCACCGGTGCTTGTTTATGGGTTGGCGGACTCATCACTCTGGGCTTTCAATTCGGCAATCTCGAATTCATCAAAAAGAATTTTGAACTGGTCGTTTTAGGTATTGTGGGGGTTTCATTTTTGCCTGTCGCACATCAGATTTGGCAGCGCAAAGCACACAAATAGGCCATTGCCTTCCGTTGTTCGCTCAGTACCTTTCAAATCCAAACAACAAATTTCGTTTCTTTCCACTTCCCCCAAAGAGAATTGCTTTTAATGAAACAACTTACATTGTGGTGGTGCCTGATTTTTGCATTAATGCCCGGACTTGTATTAGCGGAACTATCGACCGCATCTGAATTATCCAAACCATTAAACTTAACCGAACATTGGGTCGGTTATTTTTCAGTAGCCGCATTGGTATTAGCCTATATCGCCGCCATGCTGGAAGAAACTACGACACTGCGCAAATCCAAGCCGGTGTTATTTGCTTCTGCCTTAATCTGGTTTGCTGTCGTTTTTGTGTATAAACAACAAGGAAGCACTGAACTGGCGATAAAAGCGTTTAGTGACAACTTATTGGTTTACTCCGAATTGTTGTTATTTATCATCGTGTCGATGACCTATCTTAACACCCTGGAAAAACAACACATTTTTGCCGCACTACGCGTTTGGCTAGTCAGTAAAGGTTTCAGTTTTCGGCAATTATTTTGGATTACCGGCATTCTGGTATTTTTTATTGCTACCTCTTGCAATGGCCTGACTGCGGCATTGCTGATGGGAACAGTGGTAGTGGCGGTAGGCAAAGACAACCCGCGGTTTGCCTCGTTAGCCTGTATCAATATCGTCGTTGCCACCAATGCAGGCGGCACATTTAGTCCTGTTGGCGGCATATCAACCTTATTTGTATGGCAACGCGGCATCATCGAATTCACTGAATTTTTCACCTTATTCGTGCCCTGCCTAGTTAATTTCTTGATTCCTGCCATTTGCATGAGTTTTGCCGTTCCCAAAGAAACACCTGCGGTAGAAGTGGAAACAGTTGTGTTGCAACGGGGCGCGAAAAGAACGCTGTTTCTGTTTGCAGTCACCATATTTATGGCAATCTCCGCAGATATGTATCTGCAAATGCCGCCCGCCGCTGGCATGATGGCAGGCTTATCGCTGTTGCAGTTATTCACTTTTTATCTGAAGAAAACCCAAACCCATTTTGTGGCAACTCACCTTCCGCAACGAAGGTCTGGCGATCAAAAACCATCCGATATTTTTGATAGTATCGGCCTCCTGGATTGGGACACTCTGTTCTTTTTTACGGTGCTATGATGGGTATCGGCGGCATTGGCTTTCTAGGTTATCTGGATGGTATCTCAGAGCTTCTTTACGGTCATTTCAGCCCAACGACTGCCAATATTTTAATCGGTCTGTCTTCTGCTTTCGTCGATAACGGTACGCTGATGTTCGCTGTTCTCAATATGCATCCTGATATTACTCATGGCCAATGGTTACTGGTAACGTTAACTTTGGGTGTAGGTGGAAGTTTGTTGGCAATCGGTTCGGCGCCGGGTGTCGGATTACTTGGACAAGCAAAAGGCCTTTATACATTCAGCGCCCATATGAAATGGATGCCTGTCATTCTTCTTAGCTATTTCGTGAGTATTGGTGTGCATCTGCTGCTGAATGCCGACTCTTTTTAAATTCTCAACTTATCCTGAAACTTTTTTAAACATGTCTGTACAACAAAATCATTCTAAACAGCAAGTAGCCGGACTGGCATTGGGCGCAATCGGGGTCGTATTCGGCGACATTGGCACCAGCCCTTTATACGCTCTCAAGGAAGTATTTCATGCTGGACTGCCTATCGATCAAATTCACGTACTCGGCGTACTGTCACTTATTTTTTGGTCGTTGACGCTAGTAGTCACCACCAAGTACGCAATATTTATTATGCGCGCCGACAACAAGGGCGAAGGCGGCATCATGGCTCTGATGGCGTTAGCCTTGCACGGATCTAAAGACAATCCAGCCAAAATGCACTTTATCGTTGTCATAGGATTGCTCGGCGCCGCATTATTTTATGGCGACGGCATGATTACACCGGCAATTTCGGTACTTAGTGCGGTCGAAGGTCTGAAAGTTGTCGCCCCAAAGCTAGATCATTATGTGCTAGCGATTACTATCGCAGTATTAAGTGTTATGTTTATTGTGCAAGCCAAGGGCACCGGCGCAGTTGGGAAAATGTTCGCGCCGATTATGTGTTTCTGGTTTATATCATTAGCAGTTATGGGTATTACCAATATCGTCGATGCGCCAGATGTATTGATGGCGGTCAATCCTTATTACGCAGTGCATTTATTATTGGAATTAGGCTGGCAAGGCTTTCTGATAATGGGCGCAGTAGTTTTGGCAATTACCGGTGCCGAAGCGTTATATGCCGATATGGGACATTTTGGTTTAAAACCGATTCGTTATGCCTGGTTCGGCTTTGTATTTCCATCCCTGCTGCTTAACTATTTTGGTCAAGGCGCGCTTTTACTGGGTCATCCTGAGGCAATAGAAAATCCATTTTATCTGCTGGCCCCCACCTGGGCTCTGTATCCATTGTTAGTGTTGTCGACGCTGGCAACTGTTATCGCCTCGCAAGCAGTTATATCCGGTGCGTTTTCAGTGACCCGACAAGCAATACAATTAGGTTACTGTCCGCGCATGAATATTGTCCACACCTCGGGCGATGAAATGGGACAAGTTTATATCCCTGTCGTCAATTGGCTACTGATGGTATCGGTATTCGTGCTGGTATTAAGCTTTCAATCATCATCTGCTCTGGCTTCAGCTTATGGCATTGCGGTTACAGGCACCATGATTGTTGATACCGTTTTAGCCTTCATTGTTATTCAGGCACTCTGGCGTTGGACAAAATTTACCAGTATCACGTTTTTGTCGATTTTTTTAGTGATCGACTTCCTGTTCCTTTCCTCCAACAGCCTAAAGATTCCTTCAGGCGGCTGGCTGCCATTGGTTGTGGGAATGGTCATATTTTTGGTGCTAACAACCTGGATTAAAGGACGTGAGTTGTTGGCTGAATATTTAGATGATCGGCGGATATTGTTTGAAGACTTGACCGATAAAATGAAAGATCAGCCGTTAGTAACGGTTCCGGGCTCAGCCATTTATCTGGCCAGAAGCTTACATGGCGTGCCACAGGTGTTTTTACACAATATTGAACACAATCATGTCTTACATGAACAAATCATCATTCTTACCATCGTTACTAAAGAAGAGCCCTATGTGAACGAAGCCAATCGGGTCAAAATCCGGGAATTTGGTCACGACAGAACTTACTATCGCGTGAAGCTGTACTTTGGCTTTAAACAAACACCGGATGTCCGCCGGGCATTGGAGTTATGCGCACAAGAAGGCTTGCCCATCAAGCCTCAAGATGTGTCATTTTTTGTCGGCAGCGAGCGGTTATCTTTTAAAAACAAAAGCCCAATGTCAAAATGGCGACGGCCACTGTTCAGATTTTTATTTCATAATGCATCCAGTCCGATTGAGTTTTTCAAAATCCCTGTTGATCAGGTAATAGAACTGGGTATTCGGATTGAGCTTTAACTTGCATAACCAAGCAGTCAGGGTTTGACGACTATGCGTTTCATCCTGACCACGTGTTCTATAAAATGCGGCTACACCAGCACAGCCATCCAGCCGGTTGCTGATAGGTTTCAATTATTTAGTTTGCGATGGCGATAAACCTCAACACTTTTTTAAAGACTGACATTTGGCTGCTCTCCGATCATGAGCGCTCAGGCCTTAACGCGTTTTTTATAAAAACCCTCAAAATTTCCTTATTGGCCTATCAGGGATTTACCAAGGATATCTGCACCTTACGCGCCTCGGCACTCACGCTTTATACCTTGCTCGCCGTGGTACCCGTGATTGCCATGTTGTTTGGTATTGCCAAAGGTTTTGGCCTTGAAACCTTGCTACAACAACAGTTGCTCGAACAAGTACCGCATCAGGATACGACCGTACTCAAGTTGATCAGCTTTGCCCAAAACCTGCTCGAAAGCACTAAAAGCGAGGTAGTTGCCGGCATTGGCGTCGTCGTCTTACTGTGGTCAGTGATTCACATGATCAGCAATATCGAAGAGGCTTTTAACTACATCTGGAAAATAAACAAAGGCAGAACCTTAACCCGGAAATTAAGCGATTACCTGTCGTTAATGCTGTTGGCCCCCGTATTGTTGATTCTCTCCAGCAGTATTACTGTGTTTTTGAATACCAAAATCACCTGGCTGGCCACGGTGATTACCTTGCCGAAATTCAGTGAAGGCCTGCTATTGGGACTCCTGAGTTATTCGCCTTTGTTGTTGATGGTTGGCCTGTTTGCAACAACGTTCATTTTCATGCCCAACCACAAAATTAACTTTAAGGCTGGCATCATTGCAGGAATCGTCACAGGAATTCTTTACCACTTATTACAATGGCTATATCTGAGTTTACAAATTGGCGTTTCGAGTTATAACGCTGTTTATGGCAGCTTTGCCGCCCTGCCCCTGTTTGTGGTCTGGGTGCAAACCGCCTGGATGGTTGTATTGTTTGGCTGTGAAATTGCTTTTTATATCCAGAATTACGAAAGCCATCGACACAACTATCAATCGACAGAATTTAGCTTTGCTTTTAAAAAAATAATGGCGCTGCAGATAAGCCATTTAATTATCAAAAATTTTATTAAATCCGGAAAACCATTAACCGCAGAGGATATTGCTTTAGCTCTATTCACTTCAGTTGCCGTGGTACAAGAGCTTTTGGATCTTTTAGTCATGAGCCATTTGCTCATTGAACTGAAAACCGAGGAAGATGAAGAAGTTTACTTGCCAGCGGTGGACATTAATATTCTGTCGATTGCTTATATCATCAACGCCCTTGAACATTGCGGCCAAAATAGCCTTCCAAACATCAAGCCAGAAAAATTGTATGTCAATCTGCTCAATAATTTAGGAAAATGGTCCGAATCATCCGAACAAAATCGTTTGTTAAAAGATATTTAATACCCGTTATCCAGTGCAGAACTGGCTCTCGACTCACTCATTTTTAATTAATTCCCTTTTTTCAAGGAAAAATCCCATGCAAGTGCAAGATTATTTGCCGTTTTTTCAGAATCTGTTTGATCACTACATTCAATTAACACTTGCGAATCCCGCCTATGCTGCGTGCATTGCAATTGCGGCGTGGTTACTGACGACAATTTTTTACAGTCTCCGTATCGGTTTTCTCAACAGAAGAAATCGATCGACAGCAAAAGCGCTGCTTGAATCACAAAACGGTTTAAACGCTGCTCAAAATGATATCCAAGAATTAAATAACGAACTCACCGAAAAAAACGAACATATAGACCAAGTCAAAGCAGACTTCGAACGAGTACTGCAACGAGCTAACTCTACGCAAGCCAGACTTAACACTTTAAGCAACCAAATCACAGAAAGCATTGCCGCATTAACCAGCAGTTCGAATTTAGCTGAACAATTTTCACCTAATGCGGATGGCGTCGAGATTGAAGACCTTTGGCAACGCTATAACGCCACCAGCAAATTATTGGCGGAGCGTTTAGCGTCAGAACGTAAATCCTTAAGTGAATTACAACAAGCATTCAACGCAGAAACGGCAAAAATAGCCGATAAAGATCAACAATTATTGACCATGCAAGTGCGGATTGATGCTCATAGCCAGCAAGTTGAGCAACTGGAAGCAAAAATTGAAGACCTCAATACCCAGTTAACACGTCAAGAAGAAACCATCAGACTGCGTCTTGAAGAATCGGCAGCACAACATCAGGCTGACTTAGTCCGCCTGAATGCATTAGCTCAACAAGCCCAAGCGGTTGCTCAAACCGTAACCCAAACTCAGCCAGTTCTCCAAACTGCCCATGAAGTAGTGAAAGCTCCGGAACCTCAGGTGATTGAAACTCCGGTTATTGAGCAACCAGCACCCGAACCAGTTGCGGCAATTACCATTGAGCCAGCACCTGCAATTGAGCCTGAACGCGTGCAAGTTCACATTGCGCCAACACAACAGTCCGAAACTGAAATCATCACCAGTAAATTTATAAAACCAGACCCAAACCTGGTACCGCCAAAACCCAAAAAGCAAGCTCCCAAAGAAGTCGAACAAACGACTGATGAAGGTGTCGCAGGAAAGCTGAAGTCCTTTTTTACCAGCGCCAAGAAGCGCATAGATAATCTGGATGGCAAACTGGGACCTCAAGAAAGTCCGGCATTGCGTGAAGAATCAATCGCCGCCGCTAGCGAGTTACAGATACAAGCAACTACTTTGCATACCGACCCGGTGGCAACAATCAGCACGGTAGCTGCTGATATTAACTTGCAACAAGCCGAGCCAGATTTTCAGCCACAAACACCTGAAATTCCAACCGAAAATGTCACTTCACCGGTAAGCCAATCGACTCCTAGCCGTTTTAAGTCATTGCTGACTAAATTTAAAAAATAACCAATTCGCTTCGACATTGTTCAACTTGGCCTGCGCCTTGAGATGCAATGTCGAAGCAAACACTGTTGATATTACAACAGCTGCTGCACCACTTCTCCTTACAATCACTCTTTACCCCCGCCTAAAATCATTCAAGCCACTGTTTTCGAAAGTTTTTTTTAAAAAAATATTTTGGACCGCCAAAACCAATCAGACCTATTATGAAAAAGCCTGGGCAACACCTCATTCACTTAAGGGAACCTCTAAAAATCATCCATTCATGCTTCGACAGCACGAACGGATAAATAATTGATTCAATAAGACAACCGTTCGCACTGAGATGTCGAAGTGCAATTTTTAGAGATTCCCTTAATCCTGATCATTTAGAAAGCTCCAAAAAAACTGCAAAATTTGAAAGTTTTACTGACAAGCATGTGCTCACCGACGGCAAACGCCCGATTGAAATTCATTCAATCGCAAGTAACGGCCGCAATGACGCCTTACTCCATGGCCCTCGTGTAGTTACCCTGACAGACCTGAAAACCGCTGCAGGCGTCATTCAACAAGCTGCAAAATCATTTGCCACCAACCAATTCAAACGCTATAACCCTTAGCTTTCCAACTTCAAACGCTTTTCTTAGATGCAAAAACCGTTGGTATACAAAGGCCGTGGCAGTATCAGCAACGCCACTGCGCGTTTCGAAAAGCAAACCAGCGAAGCAGTTGATGATGGCTGGGGAAGTCTGGACACCGATTTAGCCCCGTTAAAAACCGAAGTCATCATCGATAGCAGTCGTTCGCTAATCAATTATAACGACTCGCCCGACCTGCCCTTTGATCGCTCCATCAATCCTTATCGCGGTTGTGAGCATGGCTGTATCTACTGTTTTGCAAGGCCAACGCATGCATACTTGGGGCTTTCACCGGGACTGGATTTCGAAAGTCGTATTCTGATCAAACCCGATGCAGCACGCTTGCTTAGAGAAGAACTGAGCAAAAGAAATTACCGCTGCGCACCGTTGGCTTTGGGCACGAATACTGATCCCTATCAACCACTTGAGCGTCAACATAACATCATGCGGCAAATTCTCGAAGTGTTGGCAGAAACTCGGCATCCACTCAGTATCATCACCAAGTCCTCACTTATCGAACGCGATATTGATTTATTAAAAGTTATGGCCGAACAAGGCTTGGTGACTGTGTGCCTATCGGTCACCACGCTTGATAGAACTATGGCAAGAACCTTGGAACCCAGAGCCGCAGCACCGCAACGACGACTGGAAACGATCGCAAAACTCACCGAAGCTGGCATTCCGGTTGGGGTCATGGTCGCCCCTGTTATACCCGCATTAAACGATCACGAAATGGAAAACATTGTCAAAGCCGCCCATGCTGCAGGTGCTGTGAATGCAGAATATATTTTGCTACGCCTGCCACTGGAAGTTGCGGATCTGTTCGAAGAATGGCTACGCCAATACTATCCGCTAAAAGCAGATCATGTTTTAAACCTGATCCGACAAAGTCGCGGCGGCAAAAGTTACGACCCGGCATTTCACCAGCGCATGCTCGGCACCGGTAGCTATGCCGAACTCATCGGCCAACGCTTCCGGCTGATAGGTAAACGTCTGAAGATGGATCGCGGCCTGCCGGAGTTACGCATCGATTTATTCCGCAAACCAAACTTAGGCGGACAAATGAGTTTTGATTTTTTTGATTGAGATTAAAGGGTGGTCAATAAATGCAACGGCATCTGGACTTATTCTGCGACGCGTTATGGCATGTGCCTATTGCAGCAAGATATTACTGCATAATGTGTCTATTTCGCTGATATTTAGTACGAATTACAGGAACAAGCAGCTGGTTCTGCCAACCAATTATGCGGGCCGCACCAGTTATACCAATCCCAATAAGTTTTTATTTGATACCCTCATCCCAACCTTCTCGCGCTGGAGAAGGGATAGGACAGAACTTATTGAGATGACTAAATCTCATATATTTTTCAGATTAGTAATCCCATTCGGCACATGCGCGGCCGTCACATGCTGCGCTGCAGACTCACAATGGCCCTGCTGATCATCAAAGAAAATATCCGCACCAAACGCCCGAAGAAACTCGCCCTTGGGCATGCCACCCAGAAATAGCGCTTCATCAATACGAATACCCCAGGCCCGCAACGTGCGCACAACGCGCTCATGAGCCGGTGCCGAACGTGCCGTCACCAACGCGGTTCTAATCGGCGACACATCAGACGAGCTATGTGTTTGAATGTAATGCAACGCCGCCAAAAATTCCTTAAACGGTCCACCCGGCAATGGTTTTTTCGCCTCCGCACGCTCATTTTCAGTAAACACCTCAAGACCGCGTTGCTGATATATTTTTTCAGACACATCCGAAAACAACACTGAATCGCCATCAAACGCAATGCGCAACTGCGGCGACGTATTGACCGAGACAGGGCCACATAAAATAGTTGCTGCCGCAAAACCGGCCTGCAGCGCTTTAGCCACATCATCAGCATTGGTCGACAAAAACAAATGCGCACCAAACGCCGCCAAATAACTGTAAGGCGAGGCGCCACTGGTAAACGCAGCACGGATAATATTCAACTGGTGATATTCAATCGAATTAAAAATTCTCAGCCCTGTATCGGCACTATTTTGCGACATCAAAATCACCTCAACCACCGGCACATCAGGATTAAGTGCGTTCAATGCCAATAACTTCGTCACCAACGCAAAGCCATAACCGGGCTCCAGCACTTCATCCTCATGAGCGATCTGATACCGACAAAACGCCTCCTTGCCCTGAGTTTCAAAAATCGCATGGGACTCATCCAGGTTAAATAGTGCCCTGGAAGAAATCGCCACCACCAGTTTTTGATTGTTCATTAATTATTCCTAAGTAAGCAGAAACACAATCGACTTGCCCTAAACTTTGCTATACGCTGCACCGGCAAAACGCAGAGTAAACAATAAACTACTATTAGCAAACCCCAGCCAGCATTTTAACTATTCCCTATGCCTTCACCTGCAAGCTACATGGAAAACCACAAAACCACTCTCTTGTTAAGCCTGATTATTACTGGTTTTATCGCGATACTGTTTATTGAATCCTCCCAACCCCCACTGGCGCTATTGGGCGAACACAACCTGGACAAAGTCGCGCATTTCCTGGCATTTACCTGCTTAACATTTTTGATCTGTAGCTTATCGTTCAAACTCCAACCCAAACTGACCATCCGACTATTTTCATGGCCTTTACTGATCGCAATCCTGATTGGTATCACTGAAGAAAGCTACCAGCTTCAAGTGCCCGGACGTTCCGCTGACCCCTTAGATTTGCTTGCCGACATCTGCGGTGCGCTGTTTGCCATTCTGTTAGCCAATTACATCGCTCGTTTATGCCGCAACAGATCAAACAATAACTAGGGAAGCACTGAGCAAATCGATTTCGTTCATGCCCTTCGACTGCGCTCAGGCGTGCGTTTTACATGCTCACCACTAACGAAATCGATAGGTTACCGTTCATCCTCGACTGCATGGGGAGCCGGCCCCGCTGTAGCGGGCAGGTAGGAGGTAGAAGAACAGCAATCGAGTTGCCCAGAGCCTTTCGAAGGATTTAATCAGCACTTTACCTCCCTAGTTGACTAATTAAACGGGCGCTGATGTTTATAGATTTCTGGTGGGCATGAACGGAACATATTGATTCCTATAGTACCGTTCTCACTGAGTTTATCGA
>JABFRC010000265.1 GCA_013141375.1 Methylococcaceae bacterium
CCAACATAGAGCGGTAGCCAAGGTGCATCGAAGAAGGCAAATAAGCCGTTGCCAGTCATGAATTGACGCAATGAAGTCAGATCATCCAACGGCTGTGAAGTCGCGCGCTGACCGCCTGAGTAAAGGGATTGCTTGTAAGCAACATTAAATAATCTCTCATTAAGCAATGTTTCCAACCGGGAACTAACGCGAACCAGTATTTGCGATCTTACCCATTCCAAAACACCCATGGTTAAAAATAACACCAATGTGATGAGGGTAAGCATCAACAAAGTTGATTTGTTACCCGTAGGAACCACCCTGTCATACAGTTGGAGCATGTAAATGGTGGGTACAAGTTGTAAGATGTTGATAACAAGACTGAAGCCAGCCGCGGATAAAAAAGCGCCTTTGCAAAGGTTGAGCGCCTTTTCCAGATCAGTAATCGTATTTTTCTTTTGCATAAGAGAGGGAAGCATTGCAGTTAGCCGCTAATTGTCGCATGTAAAACAAAATCAACCAACGCAACATTGGTGGGTAAATGGAGTTAAGGGGAAAAAGCTTGTTTTAGTCAGCGGGTTCATTCATCAAGTTGTAGCTTTTTTAGACGATAACGAAAGGATCTGAAAGACAGTCCCAATTGTTTGGCGGCGGCAGTTTTGTTCCATTTGTTATCTTCAAGTGCCTGGGTGATGGCTTTTCTCTCGATAGCATCCAGGTGGTCTTCAAGCGAGCCAATTGCCGAGTCATAGTCCATTGAAGCCTGGGTTTGGTGGGCAATTAACGGCAGGTTCAAATCATCGACATCAATAGAATTACCGTCATATAAAGCCAGTGCGCGTTCCAGAATATTTTCCAGTTCGCGGACATTGCCGGGAAATGGGTATTTAAGCAATGCCGCCATCGCATCGGAAGTTAAAGAAGGTGTGCTTGACGTGTTGCCGACCAATTTTCTTAACAAATGCTCTACCAATAAGGCTATGTCTTCTGTTCTTTGGCGTAATGGAGGTAGGTTCAAGTCGATGACATTGATGCGGTAATACAAATCCTGCCTGAAACTGCCCGCCTGAACCATGTCGGCAAGATTTTTGTGAGTAGCGCTAAGTAGGCGCACATCTACTGGGATTTCCTGATGTTCGCCAACTGGGCGGATCTTTTTTTCCTGTATCGCACGTAATAGTTTTACTTGTAACGATTGCGGTAAATCAGCCACCTCATCCAAAAACAAGGTGCCGCCGTCTGCGGCCAGAAACAGCCCTTTGTTGTCGTTGACTGCACCGGTAAAACTGCCTTTTTTGTGACCAAAAAATTCGCTTTCCATTAGCTCCAAAGGAATTGCGCCGCAGTTAATTGCCACAAAAGGTTTATCGCCACGTGAGCTTTGCTGGTGAATCAGCCGGGCGACCAATTCTTTGCCGGAGCCTGATTCGCCGCTGATGTATACCGGTGCCTGGCTGCGGGCCAGTTTGTCTATTTTCGAGCGAATCTGACGCATTACCTCCGATTCGCCCAATAAGGTATGTCGTGTGCGCCTGTCTTTGGAGAGGGTAGGGGTAGAAAGCTTGAGCGCACTGGTAATCAGTTGTCTGAGTTCTGATAATTCAACTGGTTTGGAAACAAAATCAAAAGCACCTTTTTTCATCGCCAAGATTGCGGTATCCATGTTGCCATGGGCCGTAATCACCGCGACAGGAATCGGGTTGCGTAGGGATTGAATATGGTCGACCAAATCCAGGCCATTGCCGTCCGGCAGCTTCATGTCGGTTAAGCAGATTTCAAAAGGTTGTTGTAACAGCAAAGCTTTGGCATCGGCGATGTTTTCCGCGCAAAAAGTGCGAATGTTCATCCGGTTAAGGGTGATTTCCAATAGTTCTCGGATGTCGGGCTCGTCGTCAACAATTAATGCCAGTGGGTGTGTCATATTTCGATTAAGGTTTGGTCGCCATTTAAAAGACAAAGTCGAAAACAACTTTGATTTTCAGTGGTCGCATAATAGCTCAAGTTCGCTTGATTTAATTCGGCCAGTTCCTTGGAAATATACAAGCCTAAGCCCGTGCCGCTTGTTGAGGTTGTAAAAAAAGGCTCGAATAAATGCATTAGTATTTCTTTTTTTAAGCTCGCGCCGTTGTCGATAATTTCAATACAGGGGGCATGTTGAAATCTAAACAGCTTGATTTTTATGGGACCCAAAGTCGGCAGGCCGTAATTAAGAGCATTCTGGCAGAGATTATCAAGGATTTGTTTTAAATGCCCTGGATCGACAAAGGCAGGCAATGGCGCGTCGGTGATGGTTAAGTTGAAATAGCCCGGATCAATTGCGCGTTCGCTAAGAAAAATGGCGAGATAATTTTCCAGCCAAACGTTCAAATCAATCTTTTCTCGCCGTGATGCAGACCGGCGGGATAGTTGCAAGATATCGTCGATGATGTGATTGACTCGAGTTGAATGAGTCTGAATGATTTCGGTAAGACGTTTATCCTGAGGTGACAGTAAGGGGTTTTCCGAAAGCAATTGGCCGGCATGGCTGATAGCGCCAAGTGGATTGCGTATTTCATGGGCTATGCTGGCACTTAAACGGCCTAATGATGCTAATTTGCTTTGTTGTAAACGTTGGTTATAGAGCGCCATATCTTCTAACATGCATAGATAAAACACTTCCTGACCGGCGGGTAGCTGCATAAAGCGACTGTGAATTTCAGTCTCATCGGAACGATTAAGTAATACTGAGTTTTGCGCCGAGTCATCTCGCCAAGCATCAAAGGCATGAGATAGCTGCGTGGAAATCTGCGTTAAATGCGTAGGCAAAATATCCAGATTTAACAAGCGTAAGGCAGCTTCATTCGCCAGATGCAAGGCAAGGTTTTGATCGAAAATGAGGATGCCGGATTGCAGATGCTGAATAATATATCGATTGAGATCCTCAAGTTTGAGGATGGTTTGCTTTTGTTGATTGGCCAGTTTTAAGGTTTGTTCACTACGTTTGGTTAAGACATGCGCCAATAATGCGATAGTGAAGAATGCCGCGCCTAACATACCTGCATAAGTGTATGACGTTGCTTGAAAGCTGTCGGTATAGTCAGCAAAAATTTGTTCCGAGAGAACAGCCAAACTTGCCATTGCGGCGAATAAAATCGAGCAAATA
Source organism: Methylococcaceae bacterium (assembly GCA_013141375.1). Classification (GTDB taxonomy): domain Bacteria; phylum Pseudomonadota; class Gammaproteobacteria; order Methylococcales; family Methylomonadaceae; genus JABFRC01. The sequence goes on from JABFRC010000265.1 coordinate 3,122, forward strand.
CCGCCAATCAGCAATCCACCCGAAGCAATAGACACAGCCAGCAATATGCCCATGCCGCTGTTGACGCCGCCGCAGGCATGCATTAATAACGTCAACAAAATGATGTCGGTAAAAATCAGCCATTGCGCCTGCGCGCCATAATCATATACACGCCACACGGCGGCCAGAATGGATAGTAAGGTGAGCAGGAAATAAGACCAGCAGCCCAGCAGAAATATGTGTTGCCCATAGATACCCATGGGCGCCGGGCCTTTGTGAAAGTAAAACAAGAAAATAAATAAACCGCTTAACAGTAATCGGTAGCTTAAAAAGACCCTAAGTAATCGCCAGGCCTGGCTCGAAGGAATGCCGTAACCTTTTGAAAAAGGACAGGGGTAAATAATATTGAGGCTGTGACGGGATGAGGTGTTTTTTAGCATAGCGTTTTGTAAGGACTTGGATAGAATACCCGGACAGTCATTCAAGCATAGCATTGAAGCTAATTCTTGAATAAATCCAATGATGATGGCATGTCAACCAGGAGTAATAATGAATATCCATGAGTATCAGGCTAAACAGTTATTTAAGGAATATCAAATACCTGTGCCTGAAGGTAAACATGTAAACACCCCGAAGCAAGCAGAGCAAATAGCAAGTGCATTGGGCGGTGAAGGCTGGGTAGTTAAAGCGCAAGTGCATGCCGGGGGCAGGGGCAAAGTTGGGGGCGTTAAGCTGGCAAGAAGCTTGGCGGAAGTCACTGAATTCAGTGCCAATATGCTTGGGCAGCGCTTGGTGACCCAACAAACCGGAACCGAAGGGTTGCCGATTAACTCTTTATTGATTGAAAAAATTTATCCAATCAAGCGTGAGTTATATCTTAGTTTGGTGGTTGACCGCAGCAGTCAGCGTTTGATGTTTATTGCTTCTGCGGCGGGTGGCATGGACATCGAAACCGTTGCTCACGAAACGCCGGAACGCATTATTGCCGTATACGTTCATCCTGCAGCCGGACTGCAAGGCTATCAATGTCGCAAAGTCGGTTTTGCATTAGGACTTAAAGGTGCGCAATTAGGCGAGCTGGAAAAGTTAATGACGGGCTTGTATCAATTGTTTTTGGCTAAAGATGCCAGCCAAATTGAAATCAATCCCTTGATAGAAACCGATAGCGGCGAGCTGTTGGCGCTGGATGCGAAAATCAATTTCGATGATAACGCATTGGCCTTGCATCCTGAGATTGCTGCGCTGCAAGATCCTGAGCAGGAAGATCAAAAAGAAAACGAAGCCCAGCAATTTGGCCTCAATTACATCACCTTGTCCGGCAATATCGGCTGTATGGTCAATGGTGCAGGCCTGGCGATGGCGACCATGGATTTGGTAAAGCTTAAAGGTGGATTGCCCGCCAATTTTCTTGATGTCGGTGGCGGCACCACGGTCGAAAAGGTTGCTGAGGCCTTCAAACTGATTCTGTCTGATCCGGAAGTAAAAGCCGTATTGGTGAATATTTTCGGTGGAATCGTCCAGTGCGATGTGATTGCTCAGGGCATTTTGGCTGCTGTCGAGCAAGTGCATGTCACCGTGCCGGTAGTGGTGCGTCTGGAAGGCACACATGCCGAACAAGGTCGTGAGCTGCTGGCAAAATCCGGCGTGAATATTGTTGCGGCAGACGATCTGGAACATGCTGCAGAACAGGTAGTTGCACTGGCAAAAGGAAGATAAAAGCTATGAGTATTTTGATCAACAAACACACCAAAGTCATTTGCCAAGGCTTTACCGGCAAGCAAGGCACGTTTCATTCTCGCCAGGCGCTCGAATACGGCACACAGCTGGTCGGCGGCGTAACGCCGGGACGCGGTCGCAGCGGTTCCCTACCACTTGCGACACTTCCACCATCCATGGCGGTCGGTGAAAGCCATTTAGGCTTGCCGGTATTCGATACCGTCGCAGACGCAGTCAACAACACCGGTGCGACAGCCAGTGTGATTTACGTGCCGCCTTTTTACGCGGCCGACGCCATTCTGGAGGCTGTCGATGCCGGCATAAAACTCATTGTGTGTATTACCGAAGGCATCCCTATTTTACAAATGCTGCGGGTGAAGGCCGCGATGGCCGAGACCAGCGCATTGTTAATTGGCCCCAATTGTCCCGGCATTATTACCCCCGGCGAATGCAAAATCGGCATCATGCCGGGTAATATTCATTTGCCAGGATCGATTGGTATCGTCTCGCGCTCAGGCACGTTGACTTATGAATCGGTCGATCAAACCACCAAACAAGGTCTGGGGCAAAGCACCTGCGTCGGTATTGGCGGCGATCCTATTCACGGCATGAACTTCGTTGACGTGCTCAGTCGATTTCAGGCTGACGAGCAAACCAAAGGTATTGTGATGGTTGGTGAAATAGGCGGTGGCGAAGAAGAAGACGCCGCGGAATATATAAAAGCTCACGTTACCAAGCCGGTCGTTGCCTATATCGCAGGACAAACTGCGCCACCGGGAAAACGTATGGGTCATGCCGGTGCGATTGTTACCGGAGGTAAAGGTACCGCGGCAGGCAAAGTGGCAGCGCTGAAAGCAGCGGGTATCGAGGTAGTCAACTCACCAACGGATATTGGCGTGGCTATGAAGGGTTGTTTGTGAAGATTGCGTTAGCCCAAACCAATTTTCTGCTCGGCAATATCGCCGCCAACGTTAAAAACATCATCAAAGCCTCTGAATACGCCCGTGACGAACTGGGCGCGGAGCTAATTGTTTTCCCCGAACTGACGCTTACCGGTTACCCGGCAGAAGATTTGTTGCTAAGGCCGGATTTTATTGCCGCGGCCAATAATGCCGTGTATCAGCTGGCCGATGCTGTCGATGGGATAGCTTTGGTGGTGGGTTTTCCTGAGCTTGATGGTGACAAATTATATAATAGCGCCGTCGTGCTGCATGGTGGTGTGACGCTGGCCTGTTATCGCAAAAGGGCCTTGCCAAACTATGGTGTGTTCGATGAGCAGCGCTATTTCGCCGCGGGTGATCAGCCTTGCGTATTTGAATTTAACGGTACTTTTATAGGTTTGACTATCTGCGAAGATGTCTGGCGGCCCGGCATTATTGCTGATAACAAAAAAGCCGGGGCAGAGCTGTTACTGACGCTGAATGCATCGCCGTTTAACTCCGGCAAAATTCACCAACGCGAAGCGATTATTTGCAGCCAGGTTAAAGCGGCAGAAATTCCTTTGGTGTATGTCAATCAGGTGGGCGGTCAGGACGAATTGATTTTTGATGGCGCGTCGTTTGTGGTCAATCAACAGGGCGAAGTGGTATTCAGGGCTGCCGAGTTTAAAGAGCAGATTAGTGTGGTTGAGTTTGACGGCAATCAACCACTTTCCAGCACTTGCGCGCCGCTCTATCAAGAAATCTCCAGTGACTATCAGGCATTGGTGCTGGGCATTAAAGATTATGTGCGCAAAAACGGCTTCCAAGGCGCGTTATTAGGCTTGTCCGGTGGCATTGATTCAGCGTTGGTTCTGGCCCTGGCGGTCGATGCCTTGGGCGCGGATAAAGTCGAGGCGGTGCTGATGCCGTCGCAGTACACCCAAGATATGAGTATTGAAGATGCCATCATGGAAGCCGATGCACTGGGTGTTAAACATCATACGATTCCGATAGAACCCGCGGTGACGGCATTCAATGGCATGTTGGCTGAGTTATTTGCAGGCACGGCCAAAGATACAACAGAGGAGAATATCCAGGCCCGTTGTCGTGGCGTGATCTTGATGGCGATCTCCAACAAACAAGGCAAGTTGTTACTCACCACCGGGAATAAAAGCGAAATGAGCGTGGGTTATGCCACCTTGTATGGCGATATGGCGGGCGGTTTTGCACCGATCAAGGATGTGCCCAAGCTGCTGGTATATCAGTTGGCAAAGTACCGTAACAGTGTGTCGCCGGTGATACCGGAACGCGTGATTACCCGTCCGCCATCTGCTGAATTAGCCCCGGACCAAATCGATGAAGATTCTTTGCCGCCTTATGATTTGCTTGATCCGATATTGGAACGTTACGTCGAGCTGGATCAATCGGCTGAACAGATCATCGCTGCCGGTTTTAGCCCTGAGCATGTGGCGCGGGCTATTAGTCTGGTTGATAGAAACGAATACAAACGCAGGCAATCACCACCGGGCATCCGCATTACGCCTCGCGCATTTGGACGTGATCGGCGCTATCCGATTACTTCTGGGTACCGGGGGATTTAAATTTATAAATGTACTTTACGCTTGCTGACTATGTTAGATGTTAGGTTTTTTGCTGAAAAAACCAAATTTATATGCTACTTTGCAAACAGCAAAACTCAGTATTTTTGCTAAAAATCAATTGCGTTTAAATTTAACTAATATCCGATGAGGACATCTATGGGACTAAGACATTTGAGCCTGGCGGGCGCCGTTCTTTTGGCGTGCAGTAGTCAATCAGCCAGTGCGTTAATCATTAACTTTGATTACAGATACGATACCAATAATTTTTTTTCAGATCCGGCGCGTAAAAACATTCTCAGTGAGGCCGGCAATTTTTTCGGCAGTCGAATTACTGATAATCTGACGGCTATTACGTCAGGTGGTGTTAATCAATTCGACGCAAAAATCAGTCGCCCTGATACCGGGGCACTTACAACTTTAAATAGCTTTAATGTTGCTGCCGACACACTTACGGTGTTTGTAGGTGGTAGAGATTTTACGGGAAATACCTTGGGGCAAGGTGGTTATGGTGGCTGGAACGCTTCCGGCTATACGGATTTTTTCAATAACATTCAACAACGTGGTCAAACAGGCCCAACTTTCGGCGCAGGTGCTACGGATTTTGCTCCTTGGGGCGGACAAATTTCGTTCGACACATCGTCAACCTGGTATTTTGATAATAATGTCGCAACAACAGAAACCTTTAGCGGTAGTGACTTTTATTCTGTCGCCCTGCACGAAATCGGTCATTTATTGGGCTTAGGTACGGCTGCTTCCTGGACGGCCAAAGAAACTAGTGGTGGGTTTTCTGGTGCAAATGCGGTTGCTGCGTTTAGGGCAGTTTTTCCCTCGGCGGTTGATGTTCCATTGGAGGCTGATGGTGCTCACTGGTTAAATGAGACAAAGAGCCTTACATTGGCTGGAGTGACCCAGGAAGCCATGATGGATCCATCAATTACTATTGGTACACGTAAACTGCCTACTCAATTAGATTTGGCGGCTTTAAAAGATGTCGGCTGGCAAATAACCCCGGTACCTGTGCCTGCGGCTGTTTGGTTGTTTGGCTCTGCTTTGCTTACATTTGCGGGCGTAAGGCGTAAAAAGGCAGCATCAGTTTAAGCTGTTGTTAGTAGATTCCGTTTTTGACCCAGCAAGGCTCATTAACGGAATTACTGCATTCATTTGTATCACGTTCATTTCTAAAATTTGTAATTTGATTGGTAGGCCTGCAGTTTGCTCAAGTCGACGATTTTTCTTCAAGCTAAAAACTCTGTATTCCATTTTCATTTCATCGCAGTTCACAATGCCAACGCTAGGTTGTATGTCTAACGCTTTTCTTGGTTTCCTTCAGTGTGACCAGTCCCAAGCAGTCCAAATATTGTATTTCGGTTTGAAAACAAAGACCGGGCAAGTCATAGTTATAATTCCCCTTGTAAGTCCAGATAAAATCATTTAAAAAATGAATCAAATATGGTGTTTTTTGAGTATCGTTTTCTGGTCAAGTCATTTAATCCAATTTAAGGGTGAAATATGTTCAAAAAGGAAATGGTTATTGCGTTGTTTTTAATAGCAACACTCTCAGGATGTGCGAACCTTGATGCGGTTGGCAAGTTTGCGGAGAGCGCACAATTGTTGTCATCCGCCGCTGATGATTTTTATAACACTGAATTGGCGACTGATCGTAAATTGGCTGGCTTGTCTGTTGATTTGGCGAGTCCTGCGCAGCCTGGTGAATCAGCTTGGATTGAGGTAGCGACAGGCAATAATCTTATCTCCGAAGCGCGAAGAAACAAGGCCGCCGTGGCGTCCTTGGGCCAGTATGCCAATACACTTAAACAAATTGCGATTTTCGATAATGATAAAGCTGTTGAGGATTCTAGCCAGCGCTTTAGCCGCAATTTGTCGGAACTTGCCAATACCCTCGATAGCAAAGTCAATCCAGATGAAGTTGCGTTAGCAAAAGCCATTAATAGTTTGGCCAGTATTTATAGTGGCATTAAAGTGAGAAATGTTATTTTGGAAAAAACCCAGTCGGCCCAACCCCATGTCGAGAAAATAATCGATACCTTGGTTGCAGATATCAAGCGTCAACAACAGCGCTTTAATGTGTCCCGACTTGCCGCTAGTGCAAAAAGGGAGACGCAATTTATCGCTTTAAAACATGATTTCAACAATGCCGGATTGATTGAGTCTCAAAAACTACTTCTTGAAACCACGGCAGGTAAATTAGTGGAAGACGAACTAGCCGATCTATTGGCTGAGCAGCCTGCGCAAGTGTTTCTTAGTCGGCTTAAAAAAACTGCAGTGAGTTGTTTAGCGGCACATAAAGCTATTCAAACAACAGGTATTAAAGAAGATGCTAAAGAACTTGCTGCCTTTGCTGACGATGCCAGACAGCTGGTTTCAAGTGTCAGAAAGCTGCATTAAACCTCATCGAATTAAAAAGGAGTATCTGTTATGTCAACCACCACAGAAGAAATTCTTGATCAGATATCGACGCTGATTTTGGATTTGGGGTCACTCAGGGAGCAAGTAAGTGATGGGACGGATCGGGCGGCCATCAATAACCAGATAACGGCTCTTACCAAATGGTGGCGCAAAATTGATGATCTCAGAGCCTCTGAGCCGAAGCCGGGACTGGCGGAAGCAAAGACAGCTTTAGAAGGTATTGTTGTGGATCTTAAGAAAGAGAAAAAGAAGCTTGAAAGCGTGGCGAAGGTCATTTACAGAGCCGCTCAGGCGATTGCCATTGCCGAAAAAGTAGCCAAATTGGTTGTTTGATTTGTGCAGCAAATTCCTGGTCTAAAAAAAATTAATTTGAATAACTTCGAACGGTAAGTCGAGTGAAAGATGTTTGAAGGCTAAGTTTGAAAATTCACTCAGACCTGTTAAATTTAACGGTGTTTAATATATTGGGAGAGCGCCATGAGTGATTTTCGAAAATACCAATGCGAAGTCTGTGGACATATATACGATGAAGCTCAAGGTGATCCAGATTCAGGCATTGCTCCGGGTACGTTATGGGATGATATTCCCGATGATTGGCGTTGTCCTGAGTGTGGTGTAAGTAAAGACGAATACGAAGAGATGCTTGCTTGACAACCCAACAACTAGGAGCGCAACCATGGATATCGTTATTATCGGCTCAGGAATTGCTGGCGTTAGCTTCGCTGAAAAATTTCGCTCATTGTCACCCAATGACGACATCACCTTGGTTACCCAAGAACATGATGGCTATTATTCAAGGCCTCTGCTGTCGAGGGGATTTACCCGAAATGACATTGAACAATCCATTATTCTAAAAACCTTCGACCAATTACGCACCAGCAATATCAACGTAATTCCCGGGACCAAGGTAACGACAATTGATCGGGAACATAAAATCATCAGTTTAGAGGGGCCTTGTCAGGAAACCTCAATTTCTTACGATAAACTAATACTCGCTCAAGGCTCTGCGGCTTTTATTCCCCCCCCGTTTCTTCCGTTTCGGGAGCTGTTTTTTTGTTTAAACAGTCTGGTCGATTTAAAAGCCTTGCGTAAATTCAGAGCCACTTTTTTAAATCGAAACAGACATCCGAGTTGGGCGGTGATTGGCGGTGGCTTGATTGGCTGTGAAATTGTGTCAGATCTTGCAGTTTGCGGTGATGACGTTACCTTATTTCATGCGGCTGACAGGTTGATGGAACGGCAATTAACGCCAGAAGACTCGGATTTGTTATTCAATGTGCTTGATGACTCCGGCGTGAATGTGCTGTTAAATCAGGATGTGCATGGTTTTGCCGAGGAAGAGGACAAGGTTTGCGTGAAGACAGACATAGCGGCTGAGTTTGATGCTGTCATCGTGTGTTGCGGATTCAATCCGCGTACCGAATTAGCCAAGCAGGCCGGATTAGAAATTGGCCGGGGCATTAAGGTTAATGGCTATTTGCAAACCTCTGATCCGGATATTTTTGCGTTGGGCGATGTGGCCGAGACCATCAGCGGTAAGTTGTATGCCTTTGTTTTGCCGATACGCAGTCAAGCGTTATGGTTGGCCGGTTTTTTGGCTGGACAAGTAAATCTTGGTTGGACAGCATCGGTATTTACTACTAAAGCCAAAGTTCATGGTTTTGAAGCGGCGCATCCGTATAGGTTTTAGACGATTTATAATGCTGGGTTTGCCGTCCTCCATATCGGCAAACCTTAGTTTCTTTTATAAGCCTAAATCAGACAAGCCGGGATAGTCATCCGGCCTGACGCCGAATGGCCAATGAAATTTGCGTTCATTTTCTGTGATCGCTAAATCATTAATACTGGCAATTCGGCGTTTCATCAATCCGTGTTCATTAAATTCCCAGTTTTCGTTTCCATAAGAACGAAACCACTGTCCAGCGGCGTTATGCCATTCATAAGCAAAGCGCACAGCAATTCGGGCGTCGTGATAAGCCCAAAGCTCTTTAATGAGCCGGTACTCCAGCTCAGTTGACCATTTGCGTTGTAAGAACTGGATAATTTGCTCGCGGCCAGTAATAAATTCAGCACGGTTGCGCCATTGGCTGTCTAGGGTATACGCCAAGGCGATTTTTTCCGGGTCTTGATTGTTCCAGGCATTTTCAGCGGCGCGGACTTTTTGTGTCGCTGTGTCCTGGTTAAAAGGCGGCAAAGGCGGCCGGCTGGATTCTGTCATGACGTGCTCCTGATTTAGTTTGGAGAAGGTTTTGCGGTATTACGCAAAACCTGACTGCCAGTCGCTTTAAGGGTTCATTTCTCTAGCGGCCAGTAAAAGTTCATCAATAAAATGTCGGCTGTATAACGGCAGATAATTATTCTTTAAATAAGCGATTTTGGTGGTTGAGCTAGGTACTAAATGCGATAAATCTCGAATGACTAAATCATGATCGATAATTTTGTCATAAGCCATGCCGGCAATAATGCCCACACCCATGCCCAGTCTAACATAGGTTTTGATGACGTCAGTATCTGCGGCTGCCAGCGTGATATCTAGCTTTAAGCCGGTGTTTTTAAAGGCAGCTTCAATGTTTGAGCGTCCGGTAAATCCAAATCCGTAAGTAAGAATTGGGAATGCAGCAAGTCGTTCTAACGAAATTTCACCTTCACTCAGTGCATGGCTTTTTGGCACAACTACGGCATGGTGCCATTCGTAGCAACGGTTAACCACTAAAGTCTCGTCTTCTGATATTTTTTCAGTACAAATTGCGATATCAGCTTGGTGACTATGCAGTTTGTCGATGAGTTGTTCGGGCGCGGCTTCAAACATATAAATTTTGACTGCCGGAAATTTTTCTTTAAACCGCAAAATTGGGTTGGGCAGGAAATACTTGGCCTGTGTATGTGTAGTTGCAATCTGCAATATGCCTTGTTGACTATCTAAATAATCTGCAGCAATGGCTCTAATGTTGCGCTTGGCACCATCAATGGCGGCAACTTCTTCCATGATTCGCACCCCAATCGGAGTCAGTCCGATCAGTTTTTTACCTTGTCTGACGTAAATAGGCGAGCCCAGCTCAGCTTCAAACATTTGTAATTGTCGGCTTACAGCTGACTGCACAATGTGCATTTGTTCGGCGGCTTTGGAAAGACTGAAGTTATTTTCTTGCAGAATTCGTAAAAGTTCAATTTGACTTAAGTTCATGACGGATTATTGAGAACGTGATTGGTAAATTGGCCCGATTCTGGCTGTTTTTATTGATAAGGTCAATTTTAGGAGGGATATCGACTTTTAGAGGTCGATTTGGTAAATAAAGTTCACGGCCGACATGAAGTATTTAGAGCATATTCAAAAATAATCAGCTATAGCCATGATCATGGTGATAGCGGGGGCTCTGTGAAGTTAATTTGGCTCTCAGAACAATCTGGTCAAGACTTTAAAGTCCTGACCAGAGCTATAAATGAGTGGCTAAGCAGCAGCGAGATTTTCATCCTCGTACAGACGTAATTTTTTCCATCCGGCAAATTTGGAATCGTTGAATTCCAGATCATTGTCTATGGCAAATTCATAGCAATTTCTAAATACGCGGGCTGTTCTAAAGGCATGTAATTCATCATCGGCCGTGACTTTGTCAATATTGCCGACTTGAAAAGTTTTGTTTTTCGATTTGCCGTTACAGACCCAGAATACTGTGTAGCAAAGATAGCTCTTATCTTTTCTATGGTCATATTTTATGGTTCGGGAGACACCCGTAACGCCGGTAGTTGTTTTGTTTTTGGGTGGTTTTAGAAACCTGGTTTTGCTACCTTTGAGCACTACTAACA